>NZ_JAXCLX010000002.1:300000-600000 GCF_034044635.1 Dongia rigui | reverse complement strand
TCATGATCCTCCGCACGATCAACGACCCGCGCCGGATTATCCGAGATCCAATAGAGCGCATAGATCGCCGAGGAGACGAAATTCATCCAACGCAAGAATGCCGGCCGCGCCAAGTCAGTCACCGCCGGCGCCAACCGCGCTTGAGGGAAAGCATCGGCGAGCCAGATCAGGATCGCCGCACTCTCCGTCATGATCTCGCCCGACGGCAGCGCCAAGGCCGGCACCTGAAGCAGCGGATTGATGCGCGTCAGGTCGCTTGCCCGCGCAGCACCTTCCCAAGGCGCGTGATCCTCAACGCGATAAGGCAACCCGATCAGGCTGAGGGCCGCCTCAATCGGCACAGACCCGGAGCCAATGGCTCCGTAGACGGTGTAGATGGCACTCAAGACCTATTCACCTTCAAAGTGAAGGTTCACGATGATGCAGCTATCGCCATCGTGCGTAAGCCTTGGCCCCCAGGAATCGCGATCTGATTCGGATTTTGATGGTAATTTCAGCATAGCTTCAATTCTCAAACGGAGACTCCGAAAATGGATAGCAATGACTTAAAGAGCCGCATCGTGGCATTGGAGGCCATTGTCGCCTCATTGCTGGCGGAGCGTCGGGTAGATCATGAACTCTCTAGTGAAGATCGGCATGAAGCCACGATCGACGTTGCGGGCGAGCACGTGGAAGCCCTACTGGGAGTCGCGGGCACAAAACTCGTTGACCGCATTGGCGACATCAGCAACTCGATGATCCACCGGTTCGAGCCCGTTGGCTGAGATTGGGATCTGCGCCCCTAACGTGAGGTCAACCTCATCGCCGCGCTGATCACCCGACTACTTCGCACGGCGCGTGATGTTGGTTGCGGTCGTCATGAGCACAGATGGTAGGACAAAATCAGGACTTCCGTCGGGTCGGATTTGATGATTTTGCAGTCTTAGTTTTCTTAACAGACTGGGCCGGTTTGGACGGTTCTGGGACAGCAGCATTTGGCGCCCCTAAGAAAACAGGGCCAAGTTCGACAATCGGATCCCCAGGCCTCGGTTGTCGCACCAGAAAACTGGCGACACGTTTAGGTTTGCCCGGCCCAATTATGAATTTCACGTGGTACGTTCCGAACTCAGGGAGCAGTGCGTTGCCCACGGCGATGGTAAATGGTGCCGGTGACTCTTCTTCGATAGTCTTGACTTCAATATCGCCCTCAGCTGATAGCATAACCTTGCCGGACGGTGAGAAAACTTCGAATTTAGCTTTGCTCGAAACCGGTTCGGCTAGAAACAACGGTAATCGGAAGCACAGTTTCAGCATACGGTGAGGGACGGAGGGAACTACAAGGACATTGTTGTAGAGCCCAACAATGGTCTCCTTGCCATTAATCTCAAGACGCACATCGTCACAGATTGTTAGCGTACCCAAGCGGTACTTCATGCGTATCACTTTCGTAGTGTAGGTAGAGAAGCCGTCATGTCTCGACTAGGGACCACATACGTCGACCACAAGTTCCAATTGGTTGCATTTGAACCAGCGCTCCCAGCGGAAAGGGCCTTTGCCTTTGACGCGCCAGATCCAATTAGGATTGCGTAATTGTGGCCATCCTTAGCCGCGTAAATCACATCCTGAGCAGTCCTGTTCGCGACCAGTTTCTCGTACTTCGCTGTGCTCGCTAGGGGACGATCACCCAATGCGGCCATGTATTCGCAAATAGTTCGTGCACTCAGATTGGCTTCGCCATCAAGCTGGCGCGAGATTGTCGAAGCGCTCTTCTTAAGAAGCTTTGCCATCTTCGCGCGTGTGATGCCACTCTCCGCCATGACACGCTCGATTGCATGGATCATGTCGCTGACATATTCGGCAAAAAGGATATCGACCTTTTCCTCATGACTTGCCGACTCCACGGTGACGCGTTCGTTGCCAAACGTCACCCCAGTCACCCCGACCTCATTTCCCATCATACCAACTCCCAAATCTCTCAGCCGCTGTCCTGATATCGATGTGCTGACGGCCCCCGGCCCCGCCCTTCCCACTACTCGAGGCAAGCGTCAAGATAATCGAAGCCACCCCATCAACCACCTCCTCAACGCCATAAATTCGATACACATCCTTCTTGAACTCGCAAATCACTCGTTCACCGCACTTGCCGCCCGTGGGATGCCTACCCAAGCGCTTGAACTTTTTCTCTCTGGGCTCATCCTGACTGGTGATGGCGCGCGCAAACTTTCCCATCGTTGCACGGAGGAAAGCACGCGTTCTTACATCACCGATACCATCGAATTCGGCTTTACATTTCTCCGTCATCAAGACGTTTCGGTTGGTACCGTCGTTTGCTGAGGAAAAGACCGTAGCAAGGCTTTTTCGCTTAACCGACATGTAGGCAACCTTGCATTATATTGCAACTACCGGCAACACACTTCGATGTGAACATTAATTGAACGGGCAATTTATCCAATTTCGCCGTCGTCCCATCGGTATCCGTTGGCGATGATTCTCCAACTCTACAAAGCCTAACGCGCCCTCCGGCCAACGCAATCTCCGCGCGTACCGGCTATTAGAATTAAAATCAGGACCCGTCTCTGGGCTGGGAAATGAACGCCATCTCTTTCGCGACCCCAGGCCCCAGTCGCCGTATAGAAATCCTTGGCCCGCTCATAGTTCACGCACAGTCGCATCGAACTCGGCTAGCGACCCCCCTACAGAGATTCTTTAACAGTTTGATTTTCTCGGAAAATAAATGGTCGGAGCGACAGGATTTGAACCTGCGACCCCTAGACCCCCAGTCTCGAAAATACCTGTTACAGCAAGTAACAGGAGATAACGCGAAACCACGAGTTATGCCCATTACGCCTTGCTTTCCTCAAGGTCAGCCATATCTTTAGCTAACAGGATGGAACGCCAGAAAACACCCCTCCGTGTTGTCCTGGCGTTACCCAGAAGCTAGGCCGGAGACCACGAGATGCCGCGTAAAAAGCTGACTGAGCTCACCCTAAAGAGCCTCAAGGCACCGGCCGACGGCCGAATCGACTATTTCGACCTCACGCTCCCCGCCTTCGGCATCCGGCTCTCGTCGACCGGAGCCGCCAGCTGGTTTGTATTTTACCGGATAGACGGCAAGCTGGTGCGGGATGTGATCGGCAGGTACCCGGCGAAAAGCCTGGCTGAAGCCCGGGCGGATGCCAGGGACCGATTGCAGCTGGTCGAGACGGGCCAGGACCCCCGGCATGTAGCCGCCCGACAGATCGCCCAAGAGGCCAAGCGCCGAGCGGACACATTCGCGGTGTTTGCTGAGACCTACAAGACCTCTCACCTGGACAAGATCAGCTCCGGCCAGGGCCTCTGGGATCACGGCATTGAGGCCGATCTTAATCCGGCCTGGAAAAACACGCCCATTCGGGACTTATCCCGAGGCAAGGTCATGGCCCTTCTCGACCAGATCGAGGCCGAGAAGGGTGTCTATGCTCGGAACCGCCGGCTTGCACTGATCCGGCATATGCTGAATTTCGCTCTGGACCGCGAGCTGCTGGACGCCAACGTCGCCGCCCGGATCAAGATGCTCCCGGAAGCCGATCGTCAGAGGATCCTGACCGATGCCGAGCTGAGGGAGGTATGGCAGGCGACCGAAAAGCTGGCCAACGCCTTCCAGGGTTTTGTGCGCCTTTTGCTCCTCACCGGCCAGCGCCGACGGGAAGTCTCGGACATGAGGCATGTCGAGATCGATCGAGACCGCAATCTTTGGGTCCTTCCGCCCCAGCGCATGAAGGCTAGGCAGGCCCATGTAGTCCCGCTATCTCGGTTTGCGCTGGGTGTGCTCGACGATGTGGCTGCGCTCGAAAGTACGCCAACCTATGTGTTCAGCACCGGCCGCCGCGGCGATGCGCCGATTAGTGGATTCAATAAATTGAAGATCCAGCTAGATGTCGCGATCCTAGCGGCTCGCCAGGAGACCAACCCCGAAGCCAAACCAATGCTGGACTGGCGCTTGCACGACCTGCGCCGGACCTTCCGCAGCGGCCTCTCGCGCCTTAGGATCGAGCCTCACATTGCCGAGCGGTGTATAGCTCATGTGCCAGGAGGCATCCAGCGCGTCTACGACGTTTTCGAGTATGAAGACGAAAAGCGCCATGCTTTTGACGCGTGGGCAAATCACGTCTCAAATCTCATTTCGCCAATATCCAACGTCACGTCGTTGACGCGGAAGGCCTCATAATTCCGATCGCCGCGACAACTTGGCAGAAACTGGTGCGCACCCGATGACGAAAAGACGACGCATTCTCATTCTGGACCAAGTTGCGCTTTCCGAAGCACTGAAGGCTCCTGACGAACTAACCAGATCGCTGGCACAATTGATTTCTGACGACCGGGAGCATCGCGTCGTCTCTCTGGTCGCAGCACTTCAGGCCAAAATCTGGAAGCTCCGCGTAGTTGAAACCAAGCCGGCAGGCCGTCCTTCTAAATGGGGAGGTCCCGGCAAACTCTTGGCTTGGCGGGCTGTAGAAGTTCAGTGGCAATTGGACAAACGCAAAGACCCGACGATAACCATCAAAGGAAGCATCGATAACAAGTTCAAAAGCCTTCCAAGAAGGTCGGGCCGTGGGTGGAAGATTTCTGGGGGGCAAGATCCCGACGGAACGCTTTACCTGACCTCACCCGCAACAGCCAGGCGGTATCACGCGGAAGGAGCCGCCTATCTGTCCACGGCACCGGCCGAAGTACGGGATCGGTGGCAGTGGGATGTGGATCTTTATGTCGACTACTTTACCGAAAGACGCTTCTTTCGCCGCAGGAAGGTGTGAGGCGAAATAGAGGCGCATTAAGCACTCCTGGGAGGGGATATTTCCCCCACATTCGAAGCTGCATGGTTAGCCATCTTTAAACATGGAGGATGGCGATGCGCCTTTACCGATATCCAGATTTGGTCGCAAGAAAGATTGTTACAAATCGCGTCACGCTTGCTCGTTGGCAGCGTGCCAATGGCTTTCCCGCCAGCATCCGACTTGGCCCGAACAGCGTCGCATTCAATGCGGACGAAGTTGATATTTGGGTTAGGTCACGCCTGAACAACGCACAGTCGTTACAAAGTACTGTCGACAAGGCCGAAGGCATCCACCCGAACGACAAGGTCAAGGGGGCTCTGTGATGACGGGCCGTTTCGCCCGTCTTCCTGCAGCCGCCGTATCCGATCGTCGATTGAGTGGTGATGACCTGCGTGCCCTGTGTGCCATAGCGATCTACGTCAATCGCAAGGGAACTTGCTGGGTATCCACCGAGCGCCTTGCTCAAGATCTTGGTTTGCATCGGCGATCAATTCAGCGTCACGTCAAGCGGCTTATCGATCTCGGTTATCTTCGCAAAGAACAGGGGTTCGATACCTCTCTAGGTTATCGAAGGCGGTTCTTATCCGTCCTCTATCCAGAGGTGGATGATGCCGAAGTCCGCCCCCATTCAGATGCTGACGCGTCCGCCGACCAGCTTGGAAGTTCACAAGGACACGAAGACACGGAAACATGAAAGACGATACCAAATCTCCTGAGGTCCTATCCTCATCGAAAACGACACGGACTGTCATACACATAGTCGCGCCCCGGCCCTTAGAAACGACACGGACTGTCGTACACATAGTCGCACCGCGATTTACAGAAGCGGCACGACCCGTCGTTAACATCGTCGCACCTTCGAATCCAAACACGCCACGAGACGTCGTTTCCCTCTCTCGATTTGTGCCTTCAATAACGACGTCTGGTGTCCTGGACAAAGCGACAAGGCGGCGACCTGAAAACGACATGCGGGACATTCCAAAGCGACATCTGCGTGTCGCCGTAGATAACAGCCAATCTAAACAGCCTAAAGAACAGCCCATCTTCAACAGCCCACATTACGACGCGACAGACGCGTCGTCCGATGAAGAAGGTGATGCCTAAGTACCGACAGGAATGACGATGACGATGACGACGGCTGAGTGCTGAGACCGGGGGGACCTCGGAAGACACACTGCGCGAATCCGGCGACACCCACCAATTTCTTGCGGAAATTTTTTCCGGCCGGCCGCTGCTTTTTTGTGGAGATTCGATTGATGGCCCAGAAACCCAATAGATCCGCGCGCATCTCGCCGCCGGCTGCGCTCGATGTGGACGGAAAAATGCAGTTTCGGCGCATTTGCAGGCAGCGAACTGCATTGAATCGGCCCGTTATGCCCGCCGAAATTGACGATGTGGTGTCGCTGATCCTTGCGCGCAAGCGCTTGAGCCAACTGCAGGCATTGTTTGACCGTGCTGCCGCGGAGGCCGCCCGATCTCACTGCTGCGGATCAACAGCCAAGTCGTTCATCGCGACAGCATCAGCGGTCGATCGCACGACCGCCTTGGTCGGGAAGCTTGCTCGCGCACTTGGTTTAGCCAGCGACGGAAGGGGGCGGAAATGAGGATGTGCCAAGGATGCCCATTTGCCGCCTTAGCGGAGGGTTTGCCGGTGCCTGATAGCCGGGCGTTGATCGAAGCGAAACTTAGGGCCGAGATCCTGGAGCAGGAGATGGCGACGGTGATCGCGCCGGAAGGTCGTGACGCCGTGTCTGAAAAAGATGCCGCGACATTGTGTAGGCTAAGTATCAAAACACTTCAAAACCGGCGCACGCAACTTGATGAGCTTCTTCGGACCTTTCGTCGCGGGCGATATCGGTACGTGCGGATCTCTAGCATTGTCGAGTTCATTGGCCGCAACACCGAACAAGAATGATGTTCCCGATCGTTCCTTTCATGTTGCATGAGTCGATTGCATCATTCGCTGCAACCAGAGAGCTTGGAAGAGGCAAGAGATGACGGTCTTTAGGGTCGAAGGGAAAGGCCGGGCCGTTGTTCGGGCCATGCTCGCCATGATGCGCGCGAAGGGCGATCTGAATGAGGCGTTGCACGATGCGGCAAACAATTACGGACAGAGCAGCCGTGCTTTCGGGATCGTCAAGGCGATGGTCGGCGCCGCGACAAGCGAGTCCGGCCTATCAGCAGACGTCCGAGGTCAGCAAGAGGAGTTTTTTGAACTCGGCGATCGACGGTCGGTTCTGGGACAAATGCCAGGTCTTCGCCGCGTAGCGCCGCGCGTTCGTACTGTCCTAAATGCGTCGGCCTCAGTCGGCGCGTTCGTTGGCGAAGGCGGTGGCATTCCTCTGATTCGAGGTGACTTTCAGCCTAGTACGATTGTGCCTTTAAAGGTCGCGAGCCTGACCGTGGAAACAATTGAAGCGGTAAGAGCTGAAACAGTCGAAGGCGAAGAACAGTTTCAAAGTGATCTGATTCGCACAACGTCAGACGCGATCGACATCGCTTTTCTCGACGCCGCCAATTCAGGCACCCCTGGCGTGATCCCAGCAGCGATTACGAACGGCATCACACCAATAACAGTAGGTAGTGGCGATATCGAAGACATCGACCGGGCCATCGTTACCTCCATTGCCACAGCTGTCATACAGGGTGGCGATGCGAAGCGGCTCTGCATCCTGCTAAATCCAATCCTGGCCTTCTTTCTGCACAACCGCGGTGGATCGAAGTACGAAAACGTTGGCGTCAACGGTGGCGACATCGGTGGCGTTTCCGTTGTGACTTCGAATGCATCTCCACTGCGAGTTCCGGATCTTGGCTCAAGCGAACTACCGACCGAATTCAAAATCGTCGTTATAGACCCCGGCCTAATCGCCGTTACCACCGATGGCGGTGATTTCAAGGCCTCCGAGCAAGGTGCTGTCGAAATGAGAGATGATCCTGGCCAGAATGCGGCCGCCGCCGCCGGCCGTACGATGGTGAGTTTGTGGCAGAGCAATTTAATTGCCTTGCGGATGATTCGACGCATCGCGTGGAAACCGATTACACCGGCGGCGGTCGTCCTTGTTGACGGCATCTTCCCGGATCTGCCGTTCATACCGGCGAGCTAAGGAGTCGTCATGGTTAAGAAAACGACATTCGACCCAGAAGAGTTCGGCCGTAAGGTCGGCGAGCATCTGAAAGCTACCATGGCAGAAACTACGGCTGCACTGCGCGAAAGGTTGGCGGTTGCCGAGCATCGTATTGCCGAGCTCGAAGTCGCTTCGAAGGCTGCCAAGCCAGGCGGCGAATGACGGTACCGGAGCATCCTGCGGCCCGCGCCTTGCGTGAAGCCATGGCGGCGCTTCGGCCAACATTTGGCGACGTCGAACACGTTGCGTTAGAGGCGGCGGCCGACGGCTCGGTGGCCAAGTGCGTTCTCGTGCTCGGATGCCCCGGTGATGTTACGCCAATCGAAGTGCAGTTACCGCGTATAGACATGATGCAGCTGATTGCACTCCTGCGGCCGCAGGAGTGGAACGCCACATTTCACTGAAGAGTTCGCGGCCGGGTTTCTTCATGACCGACCGCGATAGCCGGCGGGATCGCACGCCGGCACAGCCGCCCGCCGCGATGGGCAGATGGCGGTTGGGTTGATGGTAGGGATGGCCCCGCGCGGGCAGCGGACCGCGCGGGGCTTCTATTGTCAGGACAGCCAAATCTACACTGGCGAATGATCTGGATCGAACTGGCGCCAGAAAGACATTGAGTCTAAGGCTAGCCCGAGGAAGTCCTGCACAAAGTGCTCACCCCCAGAGAACGTGTAGTCCTCATTCAGGAGATAGACAGGCTTGGGTTCTCCCGTCTCTGGGGCAGGGCGCAGTTCAATCAGATCCAGAGTCGCCGTCGCGGCTGCGTCCCCGAACTCGGGCCTATGGCTGTCGAGCTCCGGATGCTTCGCTGATATGCAAATAGTTTCCATGTAGCCAAGGGCTGGCTCCATTGCAAAAGCATACCGACGAAAGGCGGACAGCGACAGATGTTTCCAGCGCGGGTGATGCTGTAGCGTCGTATACCATTGCCATTCGGCAACATGGGAAATCGCTAGCGCAAAATTGACAATGTGGTCGATCTTGTCTTCGCGCCGGCTCGCCTCTTCATACCGCATAAGCTCCCGCTCTGCTTTGTCTAGCCAGGATCCCGGATCGTCTAAGCCGAAAATGCTGGGCCTAGCGTACCTTGCCATCTTGGACGCTTCAGAATTGCTGCCAAAAATTAAATGGTGGCATGCCGCCTGCATGCGCCAGCGCTTGTCGCAGACGTGCGGTGTCGAGGTGCGCCAACTCCGGATGCCGAACGCCAGTGAACGTCGGCGAGACCTCTCCTTCCGGTACCTTTGAGAGAGCGACGCAAGTCTGAGCGTGGGCGTACCAGCCGATCGCAAGAGACTGGATCGCACCAGCAAGCTGATACCGTTCCCAGTCCGTCGGCTCACGGCCTTGACCTTCTAGATGTTCAATGCGGGTCAAAATCGACCGGCCAACAACATCCTTCTTCACATCGTCCGCGTCGATCATAGCGCCCCACTCCATTGCTAACAGCAATCGCATCATGGCGCGGATCTTTGGTCAAGGTGACGGCGGACGCAGCGCCGCCCGCCGCCGGCCGACTGCTAGCTGGCCAAGCGCCGCAGCGCTGCGGCCTCTTTGGTCAGATCCGCAGCTACGGCCGATAGCACTTCGCCGCCGCCGCGCTTGGCAAGCGCCTTTGCGACCTCGTGGATGGTCTGAACAAGCTCGGCCCGGACGTGCTCGATGTCGGCCTTGACTTCAGCGGTTGTCAGGTTGGCTGCCATGATTTCTACCCCATAGATGCCGGCAAAGCGCCGGCGGCCCCGCGTGCATTTGCTCCGCGGCGCCACAATCTTCGATTGCCCGGTTGTCTCAAACCGATGTCGACTTTCGGGTATACCGACCTATTGAGTTCTCATGATGTTCTCGTTTAGGCTCTGCCCCAGATCGGGGAGGCGCCATGCCGGAACTACACGACAAGCACGGCGCGCCGAAGCTATGGGGGACACTACGCTGCCTCGTGCCCGGGTGTGGCGGCGAGCGCCTGATCGAGCCTGACCAAGCCGAGCGGCTGGCGCAGCGGCTCTCTGCCGGCATCGGGATCCGCTACTACCTTGCCCGCCTGAAATGCCGGAAGTGCGGCTTCAGAAACGCCTCCATTGCCTTCCATCTAGCCTATGCCGGTAAGCGGCCCTGGGACGATCGGCGCCAGCCTGGGGAACCGCGCAAGCAGTTTGCGCATGAGGGTGGAGATCCCCACATCGCGACGCCTGAGGAGGCTGCCAGGCACAAGGCGATCGGTGCGTTGCCTGTGATCGTCCGCGGGCGTGGCAGTCGGCGAAAGACAAAGTGATGGGGAGAGATTTCGCCTAGAGGGCGGAAAGGACCGCAATCAAAAAAAACACGGCGGCGGACGCTCCGGCGAAACGTGCGGCAATGCTATTCAAGCGATTGGCGGCTTTGGCGGCCCGCATCAACGCGTCCAGTTCCATTATCTTGGCGTTGAGATTTAGATGCCCCATGAACACATTGCCGTCAGAATCTGTTGGCAGCCCTGTCTCCACTGGAACCCGGGCCGACTTTTCCCATATGGCCGCAGACACAAACGCGAGTACGGCTCCGAGTACCGTCATCACCCCGATGACCGCATCTTTGGTTGGTCCATCGCGCAGCATCCAGACGAGCACTATGACGACCAAGACAACATCGGCACACGCAAATGCAAACTCTCGTTTGTTCATTTTGTCATCCCTAGTGCGATGCTAGTGGACCGATTGGCCGTCGCGCGGAGTTTGAGATCGAATGTCGACAATCGCCCGCAAGATCGCCTTCCAAGTTGCGTAGCCGTCGAGTTCGCCCTGCTCCAGCAGCCGATCGGCGCGCACGGCCGCGATCAGATCCGCCTCGGCGCCGTACTGGTCGCAGAGCAGCTTCGCGCAGCGCATGATGTCGATCGGCGAGGTCACTGACCGAAATATCTAAGGACCGTTCCAGGCAGATCTTCGAAGAAGCCCTGCTGATACCGGTAACGACCTTGTGCACCAGGTCCTAGCAGCGCTCGAAAGCGTTGATCCACGTTCGGATCTGGATCCAGTACGTGGAAAGTGCGCAGTGGCTGCCCCCCTGCAGTGCCCAAGGCATAGAGCATTTTAAAGAACCCGTCAGTCTCCGGCAAAGAGTACCCACAAACGAATATGTACTGCGCTTCATTCAAGTGCATTGCAGCGCCTTGCCAGACGCGGGCGAGTGAGCGTTGATGCTCACCTTTCTTCCATGTTGGCGGCACGATGACCGGATCAGAGGAAACGCCAGCAATCCCAATTTCGGCAGCCGATGTCTTAAGATTGGCATAAAAGTTAAGCGGAACTGTCTCTTCACCGACCCATCGAAGAGGGTCGATCGTTCGCATGAGGGCGTCCGGCATCAGAGGGATGACCTCGCCCGTTTCTTCTTTAGAGACCCAGTTAAGTGAGCCATGGAGCTTGAAGACTGGCACCCCTTGTCGTTGCTCCTCTCCCAACCCGTACTGTATGCCTCTTCCAAGCAACGAGAAGTCCAGGCCCAGATCGTAGTTGAAAGTGACGACAGAAATGCTGTGTCTGCCCCGGTCGATCTCACCAATCCGCTGCAACATATCCACGAAGCCGGCATACCCCGCGGCTTGCCCAATTCCGCGATTCGCGACAGGAAATCTCACAGATGCCGACAACGTCGCCGCAATGACCTTCTTCAAGCTGCTAAGAGCGTCGCCTGGGTTCTCGAAATTCCCCGGCATTCTTTGAAGTAATTCAGCCATCTCCAGAAGGGTGAACACACTCTCGATGTTCACCAAATCGAGGTTGGACTTTGAGTGCACAGCTTGCAGGACCTGAAGGGCATTAAAGACCCGCTGATAATGCGGCACATCTTCGGCAACTACCCTATGTGGATCGGCCCAGATATCACGAGCTCGATCAAGGAAGTCGCTCATTATTGGGGCACCGGCCGGCACCGAAGCTCCAGCCCCGAGGATGAAAACAATTTCGCTCAAGTTGATCCCGGCCCCAATAGAGATCAGATCTCAGTTTTGAAAAAAGCGTCCCAGTCGAAGGCGACCTCTTCCGTCTCGACATCTTCGTCATGCCAGCCAATTGCTGGGTCTCTTTGTTCTTTGATCGCACGGCCCA
Source organism: Dongia rigui (assembly GCF_034044635.1). NCBI lineage: Bacteria > Pseudomonadati > Pseudomonadota > Alphaproteobacteria > Rhodospirillales > Dongiaceae > Dongia > Dongia rigui. The sequence continues at coordinate 587,997 of NZ_JAXCLX010000002.1, read as the reverse complement.
CCACGATGCCCAAAATAGGAGGGAATCCTATTTCTTCGAGTTTCCGGTAGCACGCGACCATGTGGCTCCCGGTGGTCTGTACGTCATCATAGAGAACAACGGGGCCCTTCGGTTTCTCCATCACCACTAGATTGTCGAAGAGAAAGCTGGGATCCCTTGAGCCACCTTCGTGTGCTGGCTTCAATGCCGTCTTCCATCTGAGCGAAGAGACGGCGCACGCGCTTTCTCCAAGGCCCGCGGCAATAGCCTTGGCGTCAGCGTAGGTACGAAATTCGTCGTCGGACGATGAGACGGCGGAAGAATTCGGAATGGGCACAATGCAGAACTTATCTGCTACCGAGCTTTTCAGCTTCCGCGCTACTTCCTGTCTCATCACGGCGACGAGTTCGGTCACGTTCTGCTGATTGAAGGTTTTATTTTGACCGCCAACTTTTAGATTTAGGTAGCCTTTGATAGGCTTCCCCTTCATCGCCTTGATCATCTTGTTGGTGGTGTAGTCAACGCCGCGCCAAGTCAGTCCTTCGACTTCCGCGAGATAATATAGAAGCGACCAGACTTTAATTGGTCTGCTCATGGCCGATGGCTCTCACGATATCATCTACACGATCCAGAACGGCGGTCCTCGGTTGGTCCAAGAACGACTTGGGCCATTTCAAACCGGGATCCTCCACGGCGGAGCGAGCGATGAAGAGCCATCTACCAAGCCGCACGCACTCAGCGGCTTGGTGAAGGGTGCCGGACGAATCCGAAGCTTCAATAATGACGGTGGCATCGCTCAGCGCTGCCATCACCTTATTGCGCCTGGGGAAGTTAGCCGGAAATACGCGGCTCCCAACATCGAACTGGCTGACCAGAAGATGATGGTTATAGATTTCCTGTTGCAGCCAGGCATTCTCAGCCGGATAGGCCTTATCGAGCGGAGTGCCAATAACGGCGATAGTACGGCCGCCCGCCTCCAAAGCGCTGGAATGGGCGTTAGCATCCACGCCGGTGGCGAGGCCGGACACGACAACCACGCCCCTTTCAACCAACTCTCTGGCCAAACGGCGAGCGCGAGCGGCGCCTGCCGGCGAAACCTTTCTCGTGCCTACGATGGCAACACATGGCCGCTTAAGCAGGCTCAGATCGCCCGCGTAATGAATGGCAAGGTTCTTCGCCCCGTCGGGGTCCGACGGCGTTTTAAACAAATCTTCCGACTTTGCAGAACTCGCAGAACGGCCCGCGTAAGTAAGTAACTCCGCCAAGGACCGTGTTTCAGTATCCTGCGGTCCGAGATATCGATCAGATTGGGGAGGGCGTTGTGCCCTTCTTTTAACTGCCATGTTGAGCATCCTGCCCCCCCAAAACTTGGCACGCTACATACTGCTAAGTGTATTGCAAAATGCAACACGTGCCAATCAGAGACTTAAATTTATCAATGTGTTAGCGCCCACCGCAGATCTAGGATTCTAGAAAAAAACGTATTTTCAGCACCTTGAAAGGAGCAACTAACACAACCTGAATGCGAGCCACCATTGTCTGTTCCGACCGCAAGTGTGATGACAATGATCAACGCCTCTGTCGACTCGAACAGGCACTGATGCAAACGCGGTTCGCACTGCCAAGCCTCAAGGGCTTACGTCGTCTTTTTTCTCACCGTTACCCACACTGTTACCCTCGACGCGGATTTAACCGTCCAGGTCGGTCGAGGCGCAGTGTAAGGCATTGAAATAATGGTCGGAGCGACAGGATTTGAACCTGCGACCCCTAGACCCCCAGTCTAGTGCGCTACCAGGCTGCGCCACGCTCCGACGCTCGATCCGGGGTGCCCGCTGAGGGGGTCCGGGCATTGGCTGTGGGCGGGATAAATCCCGGAACCCAAGGGGGTGCCGAATGCGCGCCCTATATAGCGGCCCCATCCTCCCTGCGCAATGTAAAGAAGCCGGGCGGGGGCAAATAGTTAATGGGGAGGGAGGGCCTTCGCTCCCCCTCATCGTCATGCCCGGGCTTGGCCCGGGCATCCACGAGTTCCTTCAGTCGCGCGCAAACTCGTGGATCCCCGGGCCAAGCCCGGGGATGACGAAGTCATTTTGGTATGACCGGGTTTATTGAGGCGGGGGCATGGGGGCAGCGCCCCCATCTCCTAAATGAAAAAGCCCGGCACGAAGGCCCGGCTTTCCCTAAAAATTCAGAACAATCAGAACCGGCTCAGCCGAGGACCTTCCTCAGGCGGTCGCGCAGTTCTTCGAGTTCGGTGGTGATGGCCTTCACCTCGCGCATTTGGCGCTCGTCGAGGGTGGCGGCCTTGAAGAGCGGCAAATCCAGCATGGCGGCTGCCTGGCCGATCTTGGCGGCCATGGCCGGGTCGGTCGCGCCGTCGCCGGTCAATCCCGCCTCGGCGACCGTGTGGCCGTCGGCATGGCCATTGCCATGGGAGTCCGGACCCAGGCCCAAGGCTTCGACCTCGGCGAGATCAGCACCCAGGCGCAAAGCGCCCTCGCGGATCAGCTTCTGGACGCCCTTGATCGTATAGCCCTGGTCATAGAGCAGGCCGCGGATGGCGCGGAGCAAGTCCACGTCCTCCGGCCGGTAATAGCGGCGGCCACCGCCCCGCTTCATCGGCTTGATCTGCGGGAATTTGGTTTCCCAGAAGCGCAGCACGTGCTGCGGGACTTCGAGGTCGTCGGCGACTTCCGAAATGGTCCGGAAAGCGCCGGCGGCCTTTTCGACCCGGCGCGCATTCGCGCGGCGCTGGGCCGCGGCGTCGTGCTTGCCGCTCAAGGGGTCGCCCGCACCTCTGTCGGCGGCGGGAAGCCGTTCTGCCGACGAGCTCATGCTTTCTGCTCAGCGCCCTTGTTGACCCGGTCCTTCAAGACATGCGAGGCGCGGAACACGAGCACGCGCCGCGGCTTGATTGGAACCTCTTCGCCGGTCTTCGGGTTGCGGCCAACACGCTCGCCCTTGAGACGCACGAGGAAGCTGCCGAAGGACGAGATCTTGACGCTCTCGCCACGAACGAGTGCATGCGAAACTTCATCGAGCACGGTGTCAACCAGCTCGGCGGATTCGTTACGCGACAGGCCGACCTCTTGATAGACGGCTTCGGCCAGATGTGCGCGCGTGATGGTGTTACCCTTCATCTCCCCCGCCCTTCTTCTATTGTGCCCAACCCGACCGGCCCCCACGTCGATCGCGTTTAGTGGAAGGAGCGTATCGTTTACTCTGAAATCAGTCAATTAGAGAGCGACATTGATCCGCAATCATATGTGTGCGCCAAGCGGCAACAATGTCACGGAAGATTCAGTAGCGAATCAAGGCCGAACCCCAGGTGAAGCCACCACCCATAGCTTCCATGAGGACCAGCTGGCCGCGCTGGATGCGGCCGTCATTGACGGCTTCTGCCAATGCCAGGGGGATCGAGGCTGCAGATGTGTTGGCGTGGCGGTCGATGGTGACGACCACTTTCTCGGGCGGCAGTTTGAGCTTGCTGCCCATGCTGTCGATGATGCGCCGATTCGCCTGATGCGGCACCAGCCAATCCACATCATCGGGCGTGATGCCGGCCGAGGCGATGGCGGCATCGACCGCCGCTGCCAGATTGACGACCGCATGGCGGAAGACTTCTTTCCCTTCCATGTGGACGACGCCGGTCGTCTGTGTCGCCGACGGACCGCCATCGACATAGAGCTTGTCGTAATATGACCCGTCCGAAAAAAGATGCGTGCAAAGGATCCCCCGATCCTTCGAAGTGCCGTTGCCCTCGCCTGCCTCGAGCACGACAGCGCCAGCACCGTCGCCGAAAAGGACGCAGGTGTTCCGGTCCTTCCAGTCGAGGATGCGCGAGAAGGTCTCCGCGCCGATGACCAGGGCGCGATGCGCCTGCCCCACGCGAATGAAATTGTCGGCCGTCGCCAAAGCGTAGACGAAGCCCGAGCACACGGCCTGCACGTCCATCGCAAAGCCGCCCTTCATGCCGAGGCGCTGCTGCACCTTGGTGGCGGTCGCCGGAAAGGTATGGTCCGGGGTCGTCGTGGCCACCACCAGCATGTCGATATCGGCACCGCGCAGGCCCGCATGATGGAGCGCCTGCTCGGCGGCATGGACCGCGAGGTCGGAGGTCAGTTCGCCGGGCGCCGCGATATGGCGTTGGCGGATGCCGGTGCGCTGGGAAATCCAGTCGTCGGAGGTCTCGACTCGTCGGGCGAGTTCCGCATTGGTGAGGATTTCTTTGGGAAGGTAGCTGCCGGCGGAGAGAAGGAGGGATCTGCGGGCCATGGTCGATCTTCGCGATATGTGAACCGGGGATAGTCTCGCGCCGGAAAAAGCTTATTTAACAGATTGTTATTACAGATGGAATGCCGTTAAAGGGCCGCAGCGACAGCCTCGGCACCCGGGATTGCCATGAGTTGGGCAATGTCCTGCCGCATACGCTCCATGGCGTCATTCTGCACCATGTTTACTGCAACACCGATGGCATTGGCAAAGCCGTAGGAATCGGTGCCGCCATGGCTTTTGACGCAAATGCCGTTGAGACCCATCAAAATCGCCCCGTTATAGCGCCGTGGGTCGACCTGGGCCCGGAGGCCATTGAGGGCGGGCCTGGCGAAGAGATAGGCGATCTTGGACCACAGCGAGGCAGAGAAGGTCTGCTTCAGCCAATGGCCATAGAGCTTCACGGTACCTTCGATGGTCTTTAGCGCGATGTTGCCGGTGAAGCCGTCGGTGACCACGACATCGACCGTGCCCTTGGCGATATCGTCGCCTTCGACGAAGCCGACGAATTTGCCGGGCAGCGGCACGTCGCGCAGGATCGCCGCCGCAACCTTCACCGCATCATGGCCTTTGAGTTCCTCGGCACCGACATTGAGGATGCCCATGCTGGGCTGCTGCACGCCCAGCACCAGGCGCGCGAACACGTTCCCCATCACGGCAAACTGCACCAGATTGTTGGCATCGCATTGCACATTGGCGCCGAGATCGAGCATGACGCTCTCCGAGCGCATGGTCGGAAAGAACGAGGCGATCGCCGGCCGATCGATCCCAGGCATGGTCTTGAGGACGAACTTCGCCATCGCCATTAAGGCACCGGTATTGCCGGCGGAGACGCAGGCGCCGGCTTCGCCTGCATGGACGGCGTCGATGGCCAGGCGCATCGAGGATTGCCGGCCGGCGCGCAGCGCCTGGCTCGGCTTGTCGTCCATCGAGACGATGGAATCGGTATGGCGGATGGTGCTGACCTTGGCGAGTTCCGGCAGCGCATCAAGCATGGGCTTGAGGCGTGCCTCGTCACCGAACATCAGGAAATGCACGTTGGGGAAACGCTGGCGCGCGATATCTGCGCCCCTGACCACCATGTCAGGCGCGTTGTCGCCACCCATTGCGTCTAAAGATATAGCCAGGCTGGTGCTGCCCACCCGTCACTCCTTCCCGGCCATCATAGCAGCGGGTTCGGAGTTACGCTGCGTCCGCCTCAGTACCCTGCGCGACGACCTCACGGCCATCGTAATGGCCGCAGGAGCCACAGACGTGATGCGGGCGCTTCAGCTCGCCACAGTTCGAGCACTCGGCCGACGAACTGACCGTCAGCGCGTGGTGGCTGCGACGCATATCACGGCGCGACTTGCTGGTTTTCTTCTTGGGGACTGCCATGATCCACTCTCTTCACAAAAAAATAGCGGCGGCAAAAGCCGCCAATGGGCGGGTAGATATCGAAAATCCCCCAGGAACGCAAGGGGGCGCTGGCCCGAAACAATGCGTATTCGGGCAGTGCCCGAACCGACGGGGCCGGACCTATTTCTTCAGTTTATCAAGCCCGGCAAAGGGCTTGCGGGTAGCAGCCGGGGCCTCCAACTGGTGGATTTCCGCCGGACTAGGCGCAAATTCCTCAGGCACAACCGCCCCTTCCTTGCGGGGATAAGGGTCGAGCGCCAATGAGAGCTGCTCGGCAACCAGGGCGCCGAGGTCGATCTTGCCGTCCACAATCGGCTCCGGCGGGTCCGAATCGTCAAAATGGATGTCGATTTCGCTCAAGGCGGGCTCGGGTTCGGCATCTCCGAAAGTCAGGCGGAAATGCTCGCGGATTTGCGCCGGGACCGGTTCCAGGGTGATGACGCAGGTCTGCACGACCTCGCTTTCCAGATCGCCCGTGACCTCGACCAAGCCGGAAGCCAGGCGCCGCAGGTGGAGCGTCGCCACCAGCCGGTCGATCGCCTGCAACTCCAAAACCTCCGCCAGGGCGGTGCGCTCGGCAGGACCGGCCTCAAGCTGGCGCTCGGTCGCCCGGGGGCTCACTGAAGCCGCCTCGATCTGCCGCGAAAATACTGAAATATCAGCGCTATGCTCGCTCATTTTCAATCCAATTGGTAATTTTTGGCGTCCAAAGCGGGGGGTGACGGAAACTCGAAAATCCCGCGCTGGATTCGATCCAAGGGCTGGCGGTCGGCCAGTTCCTTGCCGCGCCGCAGGTAATCCGCCATGGCCCGCGCCGCCTCGGTGCTGGGCTCCGTTGTGCCATAGATGTTGCGCCGCAAGGCCGCTTCAAGGTCGAGCGGGCTGCCAGCCAGCGCCGTTTCATAGGCCCGGATCCGCCCCTGCAGCGCCTCGGTCATGACCCGGATGCGCTTGCCCACGCCGACATCCCCCGCCCCCAGCTGCCTCAGCGAGGCTTCGAGATCGAGGATCAGGGTGTCATAGAGCGCCTGGGCAAGTTGCGCCGCCCCGTCGCCTTGGCCGCGCAGCCGCTGGAAGATCAGAAAGGTATGCAGCACCACCATGTCGAAGCGACCATCGACCGAATCCGGCACGCCGAACTGCTCATAAAACACGCGGATGCGGGACTGGGCGACCAGCCGCTCGAACAGCTTGGCCGCGGTCAGCTTGTCCGAACCCGGCCCTTTGAGGACCTTGGCAATGAGATTGCCCAACGCCGATTGCGCCACGCCGTTACCCTTTCCAACTCGATCCCGCCCGGGTCCATCGCCGTACCCGCGCCTTGACGGCATCGGTGGGCGGTGCGAATTTGCCGCCCGAGCAGCTACCGGCCGCAGCCGGTCCCAACTTTCGAGGGGACCGTACTTTCGGGGCCGGGACGGTGCAACAGGTTTGGCAGTCCCTGGGATCATGCTTATGGCGCAACATCAGCCCCTCTTTTCCACTTGGCGCCCGGCGCGACGCCTTGTTCTGGCCGGTGCCTTGGGTGTGGGCATCCTGCTCGGCGGCTGCCAGCAGAAGATCCTGCAGCACGGCAATGTCCCGGATGAGGATCAGGTCGTGCAGATCTTGCCGGGCCAGGATGACAAGAACCGGGTCGAGCAGCTGCTGGGTTCCCCCTCCACCACAGGGACCTTCGGCGACGACACCTGGTATTACATCTCCAAGCGCACGGCCCAGACCGCCTTCTTCGATCCGGATACCATCGACCAGGGGGTGCTTGCCATCAGCTTCGACGCCCAGGGCATCGTCGAGGACATGAAGATCTATGACCAGACCGACGGCCGCTTGGTCGCCATGGTCGACCGCACCACGCCGACCCACGGCAATGAGCTGACGATCATCCAGCAGCTGCTTGGCAATTTCGGCCGCTTCAGCCCGGACAAGAGCGGCCCGAACACGGGTCCGACCGGCACCACCGGCGCGCCCGGCGGCGTCTGAAGCGGTTCTCGTTCCGGTTCAATCGGGCAGCGGAACGACAGGCTCCGGCCTGATCGCCAGCGTCGTGCCGATCGAGGCCGAGATAATGAGACCGATCGCCAGCCACTGCATCACAGGCAGTGCCTCATGGAGGATGACGAGCCCGGCCAGCGCGCCGATCGCGGGTTCCATGCTGGTGAGGGTGCCGTAGGTCTGTGGCGGCAGGCGCCGCAACGCCACCATTTCAAGGGCAAACGGAATGGCGCTCGACAGGGCCGCCACCAGCAATGCCGTCGGTAGCAAGGCGGGTGAGAGCAGCGCGATCCCCGCCTGGGCGACACCGAAAGGCAATACCACCAGCGCACCGATAATCATGCCGAGTGCCGGCGTAGCACTGCCCAGGGCATTGCCCGCACGCTTGCCGATGATGACATAAGTCCCCCACCCCGCCCCGGCGAGCAATGCGTAGAGGACGCCGATCGGGTCGAGCGCGTCGCTCGACGTATCGAGCGGCAGGAGCAGCAGCAAGCCGCAAGCCGCCAGCGCCACCCAAATGAGATCGATCCGGCGCCGCGAGGTGCAGACTGCCACCGCCAGCGGCCCGGTGAATTCGATCGCCGCAGCGATGCCGAGCGGAATGCGCGTGAGCGACATGTAGTAGCAGAGATTCATCAGCCCCAGCACGACGCCATAGAGTGCCAGGATCCGCCAATTGGCCCTGGAAATCCTGGCCCGCCATGGCCGCAGCACCAAGGTGAGCATCAGCGCGCCAAACCCTAAGCGCAAAGCCGTCGTCCCTTCTGCGCCCACGGCTGGGAACAGCGCCTTGGCAAAGGAGGCGCCGGCCTGGATCGACACCATGGCGACCAGCAAGGCGCCGATGGGAAGGAGAATGCTGGCGAGCTTCATGATAGGCGGTGGTCCGATCCGATTGCCGGGAGCGCCTTAAGTGCCGCCCGCAACCGCGCCCCGCAAGTGCCAGTTTCGCATGACCGGCAGAACCACCTGACGCCCAAAGAAAAAGCCCCGGCCGATCGCTCGGCCAGGGCTTGCTTCACTTACTGTAGCAAGATCAGTGGGCGAGTGCTGCCAAGAGCAACAGCGCCACGATGTTGGTGATCTTGATCATCGGGTTGACGGCGGGACCGGCAGTGTCCTTGTAGGGATCGCCGACCGTGTCGCCCGTCACCGCGGCCTTATGGGCGTCGGAGCCCTTGCCGCCGTGATGGCCGTCTTCGATGTACTTCTTCGCGTTATCCCAGGCGCCACCACCCGAGGTCATCTGGATGGCGACGAAGAGACCGGTGACGATGGTGCCGAGCAGCATCGCACCCAACGCGATGAAGCCTTCGGCCTGCCCCGCCACGATCGAGACGACGAAGTAGAGCACGATCGGCGCCGCCACCGGCAGCAAGGACGGAATGATCATTTCCTTGATCGCCGCGGTGGTCAGGAGGGCGACGGCCTTGCCGTATTCCGGCTTGGCGCGGCCTTCCATGATGCCGGGGATCTCCTTGAACTGACGACGCACTTCGATGACGACCGAACCCGCCGCACGACCCACCGCCATCATGCCCATGGCGCCGAACAGGAACGGCAGAGCGCCGCCGATGAACAGGCCGATGACCACATAGGGGTTGTTGAGTTCGAACTTGATCACGTCGGTGAGCTGCGGGAAGTAGTGCTTCAGATCCTCGGTATAGGCAGCAAACAGCACCAGGGCCGCGAGCGCCGCCGAACCGATGGCATAGCCCTTGGTCACGGCCTTCGTGGTGTTGCCGACCGCGTCGAGGGCATCCGTCACCTTGCGCACCTCGGGCGGCAGTTCCGACATTTCGGCGATGCCGCCGGCATTGTCGGTGACCGGGCCGTAAGCATCGAGGGCGACGACGATGCCCGCCAGCGACAGCATGGTCGTGGCGGCGATCGAGATGCCATAGAGACCGCCGAGGCTGTAGGCACCGACGATGGCGGCCGAGATGACCAGCACCGGCAGGGCGCAGGCTTCCATCGACACCGCCAGGCCCTGGATGATGTTGGTGGCATGGCCCGTGGTCGACGCCTGCGCCACCGACCGCACCGGACGATAGGCCGTCGAGGTGTAGTATTCGGTGATCCAGACCAGGAGGCCGGTGACGGCAAGACCGATCACGGCACACCACACGATGTTCATGCCGGTCAGCGTGCCTTCAATGAGGTCGAAGCCAACCACCTTGTTGACCAGGACCGCAATCAGCACGAGCGAGATGACGCTGGCGGCGATGAGGCCCTTATAGAGGGCCCCCATGATGTTGTTGCTGGACCCCAGCTTGATGAAGAACATGCCGATGACCGAGCCGATGACACTGGCACCGCAGATGAGGAGCGGCAGCAGCATCAGCTGTTCCTGGGCAGGCCCCGTGAAGAAGATCGAGGCCAGCAGCATGGTGGCAACCACCGTGACCGCGAAGGTTTCGAACAGATCGGCGGCCATGCCGGCACAATCGCCCACATTGTCGCCCACATTGTCGGCGATGACGGCGGGGTTGCGGGGATCATCTTCCGGGATACCGGCTTCGATCTTGCCGACGAGGTCGGCGCCGACATCGGCGCCCTTGGTGAAGATGCCGCCACCCAGACGCGCGAAGATCGAGATCAGCGACGCACCGAAGGAGAGGCCGACCAGCGCTTCCAGCATCGCGCGCATTTCGACGCCGGAATTCTTCAGGAAGGCATAGTAGCCGGCGACGCCGAGGAGGCCGAGGCCGACCACCAGCATGCCGGTGATGCCGCCCGATTTCGCCGCGACCGCGAGCGCGGGCGCGAGGCCCTTGCGCGCCGCTTCCGCGGTACGGACGTTGGCGCGAACCGACACATTCATGCCGACATAGCCCGTGACACCCGACAGCACGGCGCCGATGACGAAGCCCAGGGCCGACAGGCCCGAAAGGAAGAAGCCAAGAATGATGGCGACGACGATGCCGACCAGACCGATGGCGGTGTATTGCTTGTTGAGGTAAGCGCCGGCGCCTTCTTGAATGGCGGCGGCAATCTCTTGCATCCGCGCCGTACCGGCGCTCTCAGCGAGCACCGATTTGGTCGCCCAGGCGCCGTAGAGCAGCGCCAACACGCCGCAGGCAATCACGCCCCAAAGCCAGGAAGAGTCCATTCTTGTATCCCCTAATTAAGAATTTGAACGAGCACGCCGCCGCTTGGGGGTCGATCGAAGGCCTGGAACGAGGCGATCGAAGTCACCTGTGGCGATCATTTTTAGCGGGCGGACGATAAAGGAAGTGGCATGGCCTTGCAACCGAAGGGGGTCTAAACGGCTGGTTTTGGCTGGAATATACCCATAATTATGGGCGTCATCCCCAGGGATGACGAAGGGGGCCAATCATCCGAGTCGTCCCATGCGCAGGCCGGTTCTTCCCTGCCCCGGAACAGCACCGCGCAAAATCACCCCCCGATCAACAAGGACCGGACGCGATCGGCGGCATCTTCAAGGTCCCGGCGCGGCAATGCGGGGAAATCGGTACTGAAGAAACGGGTCATGCCATTGGGCAGTTTCTCCTCCACGATCTCGCCTCGGATCATCTGATCGTTGAGGGCGTCGCCGGCCCTGTGCGGCGCCAGATGAACGTGGAGATGCGGGATCCCATCGCCGAAGACGTAGACATAGACGAGTTCGGCCCCGGTAGCGTCCTTCAGTGCCGCCATGCAGCGGGCAATCGCCGGACCAAAGGTCGCCGCCTCGGCGCCATCGAGTTCATGGAGATACCGGATATGTCGCTTGGGTTCGAGATAGGCAAAGCCAGCGACCTCCGATGACAGGCTGACGGTCAGGCGCCAATGCGCGTCCTGCCAGACCTCGATGCGCTCCAATTCGTCATCGGCTGCGGCACCACGGCACAAAAGGCAGCTATCGGCTGTCATCCGGCTAAGGGCTTTCGTGCCCAAACCTGGGCGGGGCGCAATTCGCCCTTGTCGAGAACGACGGTGAGCGAACGCCAATCCTCGAGGAAATGCGCGCTGCCCTCTTCTCCCATCTCCGCCAACATCATCTCGGCCAGTTCGCCCTTCATGCGCGCCAACTCCTCATGCGCATCGGCGCGGTAACGCTCGGTGATATCGGTCAGGCGTATGTCGGTGAAGCCGGCGCCATGGATATGCTGCCCGTAAGCGGCAAGCGTCACCAGATGATAGGTGAGGCCTTCCATCTTGAAAAAGTACGCCATGTCGGGGCCATAGGGGCCGGGCGCCTTCATCCAATCCCCGGCCGCCAGGCGCCCGCCGGGCTTCAACACGCGGTAGACTTCGGCAAAATGCGCATCCTTGTCCGGAATGTGCAGCCAGGCATCCTTGCCGAAGACGACGTCGAAGGAAGCATCCGCAAAGGGCAGCGGGCCGGGTTCGACCAATTGAATATCGATGCGATTGGCAAGACCCGAGCGGCGAATGCGGTCCTGCCCCAGCTTGGCGATCAGCGGTGCCACATCGATCCCGGTCACATGCGCCGCTCCCAGCGTCAGCAACACTTGGTCGAGCCCGCCAAGCCCGCAGCCGATATCGAGCACGCGCTTGCCGGTGAGGTCGAGCCCGCCCGCGATCTCGCGCACGGCCTGCGGCCCGCCCGGCGACAAATACCCCTCGCCCCAGATCATCTGCAGCAGGGTCAGCATCCGGTCGTCATATTCCTCATGCGCGTCGGTCATGCTGGCGGTCCCTCCTCTGGTCTCTACCCGTCAAGCCCGTGCCAGACTTAACGACGCCGTCATGCCCGGGCTTGACCTGGGCATCCACTCTCGCAGGCGGCACTAGTGGATCCCCGGGTCCCCGCCGACGCATGTCGGCATGCGCTAACAGGGCCCGGGGATGACGCGGCATTAAATGGCAACCACCCGCTCCCGCCGCCAACCGACCAGCAGGGCCGCGGCAATCAGCGCCACCGGCACGATGGCCCCGCGCAGCACCCAATCCCAACCGAAGGCCTGCTCGACTGTCCCCGCGATGAAGGAACAGAGTGCGACGCAGGAAAAGACCATGCAATCGTTGAAGGCCTGGATCTTGGCGCGTTCCGACGGGCGGTAGCATTTGGTCAACTGCGAGGTGCCGGCGACATAAAGGAAGTTCCACCCCAGGCCCAGCAACACCAGCGCCAGCCAGAAATGATGGATGTCGATACCCGCCATGCCGATGCCGAGGCAGCCGACATAGCACAGCACACCCGCCCCCATGACGCGGTACTCGCCGAATTTCTTGATGATATGACCGGTGACGAAGCTTGGCGCGAACATCGCCAGTACATGGCCCTGGATGACGAAGGCGATGCCGGTCTTCAGTTCGAACCCGCAAAACGTCATGGCGAGCGGCGTCGCCGTCATGACGAAGGACATGACACCGTAACCCAGCATCGCGGCAATGATGGCGGACAGCGCCCGCGGCTGCAGCACGATCTCCTTGAGCGGCCGGACAGGCTGCGTTTTGTGGAGCGCCGGCCCGTGGGCGATTTGTGGCAGATGCAAGGGCAGCAGCAGGATCACCACCAGGACGGAGAGGCCGATGATGAAGACGAAACCGCCGGTGAAGATGTGTGGGCTGAAAAGTTCCTGGCCGACCCGCGCGAGATAGGGCCCCATCACGGCCGAGATCACGCCGCCGGCCATGACCAGCGAGATCGCCTTGGGCCGGAAGGCTTCATCCGACGCTTCCGCTGCGGCAAAGCGATAGAACAAGGTGAAGGCGGCCGACACGCCAAAGATGGTGTTACCGAAGGCAAACAGCCAGAAGCTCGCCACATATGTGGCGCCTGCCATGATCAGCCCGCCGATGATGCCAATCAGCGCGCCGACCATGAATCCGCGCTTCCGGCCCACGCGCTTCATCAGGAACGACGCCGGAAAGGTCGTCAGCATGGTGGCGACGAATTGGAAGGCCAGCGGGACCGTCGCCCAGCCCTTATGCTCGGCCAGCATCTGACCGGTGAGGCCGGACGTCACGATCATGATCGAGTTGCAGATCATGGCCGTCGCCTGAGCCAGCGCCAGAACGAAGACGGCGCGATGCGCCCCGGCCGTGGTGGGTGCCGCAGCGCCGTCGGTGCTCATTTGTAGATCTGCATGTCCTTGATATAGATCTTGTTGATCATGCCCTTGCCGAACCGGGCTTCGACCGCCTTGGTCAAGCGCTCCTCAAGATAGGGGCGTTGGAAACCGCCCTGCTCCACCATCTTGCGCGGCAGGATGCCATGCAGTTCCGTGTTCACGGCATCGAAGAGGCGCGGCATGCGCTCCTCGACCTTCTTCTGCTTCTCCGCGTCGTCGAATACCACGGTGATCAGGAAGTCGATGCGCTGTGTCGATTTGTTGCCGTTGATGATGGCGATCGAGGTCAAGGGCAGGTCGATCTGGGTCAGGACCGGCGGCGGGGGCGGCGGTTCCTCGGCCTGCGCATTTTCATCCTTGGGCTTCAGGAAATACCACCAGACAGCCGCAGCGCCGCCACCGAGCAGAAGCAGAATGACCAAAAGGATGATGAGCTTCTTCATGCCCTAATCGATTTTGCGCCAAAAAATGCCATATTCGCCCAGCAGGTTACCGGGGACAGGTTAAGCGCCACTCTACACGAACCCACTGATTCCCCAAAAGCAGAGGATTTTCATGACCATAGGGGCCGTCATCTTCGACTTCGGCAATGTTCTCGTCGGCTGGGATCCGGAGAATCTCTATCGCCGACTCATTCCCGATGCGAAAGCGCGCAAGGCCTTCCTGACCGAGATCTGCACGCCCGCCTGGAACCTGGAACAGGATCGCGGCCGTTCTTGGGCAGACGCCATCGCCCTGCTGGTCGACCAGCACCCCCAGCACGAAGAGTATATCCGCGCCTTTCACGAACAATGGGACGAGATGGTCTCCGGTCCCGTCGCGGAAGGCCATGACATCCTCGAGCGTGTCCTCGAAGCCGGCATTCCAGCCTATGGCCTCACCAACTGGTCAGCCGAGACCTATGAGACCGGCGCCCATCACCTGCCCTTCACCAAGCGCCTCAAATACGTGGCCGTGTCGGGCCACCTCAAGATGGTGAAGCCGGATCCCGAGATCTACCACCACCTCCTGGAAAAGATCGCGCTGCCACCCCAGCAATGCGTCTTCATCGACGACAACGCCCACAACATCGAAGCCGCCGACCGCATCGGCATCAAGACCGTGCATTTCAAGAATGACGGCACGGCACTGGCGCAGTTGCGGAAGCTGGGCGTGGGGATCTGACCAATTAAGTCCGTCATCCCCGCACTTGGCCCGCGCATGACGAACTCATCCTCAGCCTATTTGGCATCCCCGCGAAAGCGGGGATCCATTCCTCCGCCCGCTCGATCTCGCCGACAATGCCATGGATCCCCGCTTGCGCGGGGATGACCGTGAGGGGGTGGCACGGCTGGGTTCGTTGTCACCCGACTAGAAGTGGCGAAAGCCCTTTTGTGCCAATTCGAGCGCAGCGCCGTCGCGGTCCACGACGGTGACGCCTTTGCCAGCCGCGATCTCGCCGATCGCCGTCAGCGGCATGTCGAGTTCGGCGGCGATGCCGAGCAGGTCCGGCACATCGGCGGCGGAAGCGGTGAGCAGCAATTCGTAATCGTCGCCGCCGGTCAGGATCAGCGGCAGCCAACCCATGTCATCGGCGAGGATGGCCGCGGCCGCTTCGGAAACAGGCACCGCGCTGGCCCGCAAGGTCGCAGCGACCTTCGACGCATCGGTGATATGCGTAAGATCGGCGACGAGGCCATCCGAGACATCCATCATCGCGTGGACCTTGCCGCTTTCCATCAGCGCACGGCCGAGATCGACGCGCGGTTGCGGCAAGTGATAGCGGTTGGAAAGGAAGCGGCGATGACTTTCCTCGAGCCCTAAGAAATCGTGGCGCAGGACTTTGAGGCCGAGGGCGCCATCGCCGATGGAGCCGGATACCAGAACGATATCGCCGGGCTTGGCACCGTTGCGGCGCGGGGCGCGGCCCACCGGAACGGTACCGATGGCCGTCAGCGACAGGCTGAGCGGCCCGGGTGTAGCCACCGTATCGCCACCCATCAAGCCGATGCCGAACTCGTCCTGGTCGGCGGCGAGGCCCTGGCAGAACTGCGCCACCCAAGCCTCATCGATGTCAGGTGAGAAGGCTGTCGTCATCAGATAGCCGACGGGCTTTGCACCCTTGGCGGCGAGATCGGAGAGGTTCACCCGCAGCATCTTGCGGGCGATGAGGTCGGCCGGATCGTCGGGCAGGAAATGGATGCCGGCGACCAGCGCATCGGCGGTGAGGACCAGTTCCTCGCCGGCCCCCGGACGCCAGGTGCAGGTATCGTCCTCAAGGCCCACCGCCCCCGCCATCCGTGCGGCGAGCGGCTTGAAATAGCGGGCGATGAGGTCGAATTCCCCCAGCATGCGGGGCGTTACGACGCCGTCTTGCCGCGACCCGTGCCCTTGGCCGTAAGTTCGCCGGGACGCAGGGTCTGGGCCAGCTTGTCGAGGACGCCATTGGTCATCCCCGTTTCCTTCTCGCCAAAGAAGGCATCGGCCACGGCGAGGTATTCGCTGATCACGACCTTGGGCGGCACGTCCTGGCGGTGGGCCAGTTCGAAGGCGCCACAGCGCATGACGGCGCGCAGGATCGATTCCAGGCGCTCGACGCTCCAATCCTCGGTGAGAACGGCCGACAGCATGTCGTCGAGTTCTTCAACGCCGGCCGACACACCGCGCACCAGCTCGGCAAAGAGCTTGCGGTCGGCCTTCGGCATTTCCGCGTTCTCGGCGGCCTTGCCCAGACGATGGGTGCCGAATTCCGCGATGACCGCTTCGGGCCGAGCCCCGGTCTGTTCCCATTGATAGAGCGCCTGGACGGCCGCGAGCCTTGCGGCGCGGCGCTCCAAGGCCAGTTGCTGGCTGCGTTCTTTGGCGCTCGGTTGCTTGTCGTCGCTCACGTCAGGCGCCCAGCTTCTTGCGAAGGTCAATCAGGCTCAAAGCCGCCAACGCCGCCCCGCCGCCCTTGTCCAGCTCGTTGGCCTTGGCACGGACCCAGGCCTGCTCGTCATTCTCGCAGGTCAGGATGCCGTTGCCGATGCACAAGCCATATTCGGTGCCGAGGTTCATGAGGCCGCGGGCGCTCTCATTGCAGACCGTATCATAATGCGTGGTCTCGCCACGGATGACGCAGCCCAGGGCCACATAGCCGTCGAACCGCTTCGGGTCAGCCAGATGCGCGAGGCGTATCGCAATCGGGATCTCCAGGGCGCCCGGCACGGCGACGCGTTCAAAGGTGGCGCCGGCGGTCTCGAGGGCCGCTCTCGCACCCTCCCAGAGCGCGTCCGAAAGGTCTTCGTAGAAGCGCGCTTCGACGACCATGATATGCGGTTTGTCGGTCATAATTCCTAAACTCTGAACTTGGGTTGCGCGCCTTTTAGCGGCTTCGCTGCCGTAGGTCGAGGGTGCTTAATTGCCGTCCTGCCCGAGGAGCCTCGCCACATACCTGGCAATGAGGTCGATCTCGAGATTGATGCGGTCGCCAGCCTTCGCCTTGCCGAGGTTGGTCGCCTCTTGGGTGATCGGGATCAGGCAGACGCCGAATTGGCGACCGCGCACCTCGTTGACCGTCAGCGACACGCCGTTGATCGTCACCGAGCCCTTGGATGCGATGTATTTTGCTAGATTTTCAGGGACTTCGACGGTGAGGAAGAGACTTCCCTTGTCATTCACCGCCTGGGCGATGGTGCCGATGCCATCGACATGGCCAGCGACGATGTGGCCGCCCAACTCATCGCCCACCTTGGTCGGACGTTCCAGGTTGATACGGTCGCCGACTTTCCAGTCTTTCAATGTGGTTACAGCCAATGTCTCCTGTGCTGCTTCAAAGGCGAACCAGCCCTTGCCCTTTTCCACCACACTGAGGCAGCAGCCATTGCAGGCGACCGAGGCACCGAGGGCGATGTCGTCGGTATCGAAGCTGGTGGCGATCTCAAGGCGCGTGACGGCGCCAGCTTTGAGCGCGCGCAAGGTGCCGAGATCGGCCACTATGCCAGTAAACATGCTTGATAATCCGTAGGTTAGAATCTGGTCTTCAGCCAATACCGCAGTCTGGGCGAGAATACAGCGCGACGCTGTCCGGGCCGACCCGTTGCTCGGACAAGAGCTTGAATCGGCTGATCCGGTCAAGCTCGCCCCGTCCCAATTCGCCAATACCAGCCATGCCGTCATTGCCGATCACGAAGGGCGCCTGGAACCAGGCGATGCGGTCGACGAGGTCTTCCTTCAGCAAATTGGTGGCCAGCGTGGCGCCGCCTTCGACCAAGACCCGGGTCAGTCCCCGTGCCCCCAATTCCATGAGAACGCTTCGCAATCGCGCAGAATCAGACCCCTCGACATGCAGCAAATTCGACATCTCCGGGCGTGCCGGATGACCCGGCTTGGTGACCACCCAAGTCGGAAACCGATCCTGGTCCGCAAGCAGTTTTGCGGTCGGTGGAATCCGCAGCCTGGTGTCGAGGACGATCCGGATCGGCGAGCGATCTTCAAGACCCGGCAGCCGACAGGTCAGTTCCGGGTCGTCGGCCAGCACCGTGCCGGACCCGACCATGATCGCATCATGGGTCGCCCGCAATTGATGTCCTGCAGCGCGGGCTCCCGGGCCGGTGATCCATTTGCTCTCGCCCGACAGTGTCGCGATGCGGCCATCGAGGGTGGTGGCGAGCTTCAGGGTGACGAGTGGGCGGCCGAGTTTGATCCGGGTGAAAAAGCCGGCATTGCTCTCGCGTGCCTCGGCCTCGAGCACGCCTTCCGTGATCTCAATCCCAGCCGCCTTGAGGATGGCGATGCCACCGCCGGCGACGCGCGGGTCCGGATCGCCGGTGGCGATGACGCAGCGTTGGATCCCGGCTGCCACAAGCGCTTCGGCACAGGGCGGGGTCTTGCCATGATGGGCACAGGGTTCCAGGGTCACATAGGCGGTGGCGCCGCGTGCCTCGCTGCCGGCCTGGACGAGCGCTTGCGTCTCAGCATGCGGCCGGCCGCCGGGTTGCGTGTACCCGCGCCCCACCACGCGCCCGTCTTTCACGATGACGCAGCCGACGGACGGGTTTGGCCAGGTGCGGCCAAGATTGCGCCGCCCAAGCCCCAGCGCCGCGCTCATATGAGCGCGGTCGAGGTCTGTATCCGCCTTAGTCGTTCTCGCCACCGAGCTTGCCGATGAAGGTCTCGAAATCCTTGGCTTCGCGGAAGTTGCGATAGACCGAGGCAAAGCGGACATAGGCCACCTTGTCGAGGCTCGCCAAAGCGTCCATGACGGCCTCGCCGATCATCGACGTGGGCACTTCGGTTTCGCCAGAGCTTTCAAGGCGCCGGACGATGCCGTTGACGACGCGCTCCAAGCGCTCGGCATCGACCGGGCGCTTTCTGAGCGAGGTCTGCATGGAGCGCATCAGCTTGTCGCGTTCGAAGGGTTCGCGCTGCCCATTGCTTTTCACCACCACAAGCTCGCGCAGCTGCACGCGCTCGAAGGTCGTGAAACGGGCGCCGCAATTGCCACATTGGCGCCGGCGGCGGATCGCGGCGTTGTCGTCGGTCGGCCGCGAATCCTTCACCTGGGTATCTTCATTGCCGCAAAATGGGCAGCGCATTTGTCCCCTCTTCCCCCTCTAGGCCCGATTACCGCTTCGGATAGATCGGGAACTGACGGCACAAGGCTTGAACTTCCTTGCGCACTTCAGCTTCCGTCGCCGCGTTGGTGTCGGGATTGGCCGCGAGCCCATCCAGCACGCGGCAGATCAGTTTGCCAATCTGACGGAATTCCGCCGTACCGAAGCCGCGCGTCGTCCCCGCCGGCGTACCCAGACGGATACCCGAGGTGATCATCGGCTTTTCGGTGTCGTAGGGAATGCCGTTCTTGTTGCAGGTGATGCCGGCGCGGTCGAGCGCATGCTCGGCAGCCTTGCCGGTCAGTTTCTTCGGCCGCAGATCGACCAGCATCAGGTGGTTGTCCGTACCGCCCGTCGTGATGGCATAGCCGCCTTCGATGATGGTCTCGGCCAGCACCTTGGCGTTGTCGATGACTTGCTGCGCATAGACCTTGAAATCGGGCTTGAGCGCTTCGCCGAAGGCCACGGCCTTCGCCGCGATGACATGCATGAGCGGACCGCCCTGCAGGCCCGGGAACACGGCCGAATTGATCTTCTTGCCGATCTCTTCATCGTCGGCCAGGATCATGCCGCCGCGCGGACCGCGCAGGGTCTTATGCGTCGTGGTGGTGACGACATGGGCATGCGGGAACGGGCTGGCATGCACGCCGGCAGCGACCAGACCGGCGAAATGGGCCATGTCGACCATGAAGACGGCGCCGATCGCATCGGCGATCTTGCGGAAGCGCGCGAAATCCCAGAAGCGCGGATAGGCCGAACCGCCGGCAAGGATCAGCTTGGGCTTGTTCTCCAACGCCAGTTTCTCGACCTCGTCCATATTGATGGTGAGGGTCGCGGGATCGACGGTGTAGGAAACAACCTTGAACCACTTGCCTGACTGGTTGGCGGGCGAACCGTGGGTGAGGTGACCACCGGCCGCGAGGTTGAGGCCCATGAAGGTATCGCCCGGCTGCAGCAGTGCCATGAAGACGGCCTGGTTGGCCTGTGCACCCGAATGCGGCTGCACATTGGCGAATTTGCAATTGAACAGCTTCTTGGCGCGCTCGATCGCCAATTCTTCGGCGATGTCGACATATTCGCAGCCGCCGTAGTAGCGGCGCGAGGGATAGCCTTCGGCATATTTGTTGGTCAGCACCGAACCCTGCGCTTCCATGACGGCGCGCGAGACGATGTTCTCGGAAGCGATCAGCTCGATCTGATCGGCCTGACGGGTGAATTCCTTGCCGATCGCCTCGAAGATCGCGGCATCCTGGTCGGCCAGCGACTTGTCGAAGAAACCCGGCATCGGCTTGTAGTTCTTGGTGTCCTTGGTCATTCCCTTAACCTTTCTGAGGCCATCTTCCGGCGCCCTGGGCTGCCGGTCTTGCAAAACCTGACCCTATCCGCTGGTTTTAGCAGAATTTGGCGACGCGATTTTGGTGACGGCCCCCTTCGAATTCTGTCTCAAGAAACACGCGCAAACAGTCTTTAGCGACATCGGGGCCGGTCGTCCGGCCGCCCAAGCACAAGACATTGGCGTTATTGTGCTGGCGCGACAGCTTGGCGGTGAGATGGTCATGGCAGAGCGCCGCCCGCACATGCTTGTGACGGTTGGCGGCCATGGAAATGCCGATCCCGGAACCGCACACCAGCACACCGCGCGCAACTGTGCCGGCCCGGAGCGTTTCGGCCATCTTCAGCGCAAAATCGGGATAGTCGACCGAGGCGGGACCGTCGGTGCCGAGATCCACCACCTCGAAGCCCAGCCTTTCCAGTTCCGGCTTCAGCTGAACTTTGAGGTCATAGCCCGCGTGGTCGCTGGCAATTGCAATCTTTTCAGCCATTTATGCTGCTATCCGCCCCGGCCCAATATACAAGACGCCCAAACCCGCCGGTTTGGGCGGGTTCAGGCCGGGCGCTACCATATAGCCGGGCTGGGGTCGCCAACAACCACAAACTATGCCGCTAATTGGCAAAAATCGGCTTATTGCCGGAGCGCTAGGCCGTCCTGCCAGACATACCAGATGTAGTCAGCATGGGTGAGGTCGCCCTTGTCGTCCCAGCTGAGCTCACCCAAAACCGTTTTGACGCTGTTCTGGCGCAGATAGGCACCGATCGCCTTGGCGTCGACACCCTTGGTGGCTTCGGCCGCCGCCGCAAAGACCTGAACCGCGGCGTAGGCATTGAGCGTTTCGTTGGTGGGCTCGCCACGGCCATCGGCGCGGAACCTGGCTACCAGATCCGCCGCCTCCGGCCGCTCGGCCGCCGGCGCCGGATTGGTAAATCGGACGCCGCTGCCGCGCATTTGGGAGAAGGACCAGAACTCGGGATTGCTGAGCACATCCGGCCCGATGATCTCGACATCGATCTTGGCGACGCGCAACGACCAGGTCAGGCGCCCGATATCGTCGTGATAGGCGGCCACATAGATGGCGCTGGGCTTCAGATCCTTCAGTTTGGCGATGAGATTGGCGTAGCTGGTCTGGCCCTGCACGAACTCCCCCACCATCGAGCGCACGCCGAGCGCCTCCAGCCGATTGCGCACATGCCGCGCGATGCCCTGACCATAGGCGCTGTTGTCGCTGAGCACGACAATCGGCCCGCCGGCATGAGCCTTTGCCAGCCAATCGGCCGCAAAGTCGCCCTGCATCTCGTCGCGCCCGACGACGCGCAGCAGGGTGGTGATGTGGCGCTGGAACGCAATGTCGGTCACGAGACCGTTGGTGACGGACGGCGTGATCTGCAGAACCTCGGCCGGGCCATAGATGTCCGACCCTTCGATCGATGAGCCGGAACAGAAATGGCCATCGACGAAGACGACGCCTTTCTGGACCAGTTCCTTGGCCGCGTCCTCGGCATCCTGTTTGCCGCAATGGTCGTCCGCAACCTCAAGGACCACCTTGCGCCCCAGAATGCCCCCCGCCGCATTGAGATCGGCGACGGCAAGTTCGGCACCGCGGCGCATCTCCAACCCGTATTGCTGTAGATCACCGGTCATGGGGCCAGCGACGCCGATGACCACACGGTTGTCATCGGCAGCAGCCGCGCGCGCCGCCACCGCGTTGGCGTTGACCTTGGCCGCAGCGGCCTCGATTTCGGCTTGGGTCGGGCCGCTGGGGCCAGCACAAGCGGCCAGCAGCAGGCTCGACATCAACGACGCGACGAACAGACGGCCGACAGTCACGATCTTGGAACCTCAGGGCTTCTCACCGGGTGTTACGATTAATGAGCGATCGGGTCGGACGCAAGGCCTCTTACGTGCCCTTGCCGTCATGAATCGGTCACGGCCCATTTTGATCTAGGTCAGGGTTGGAATCACCGCCGCCGCCGAACATGGCACCGGACCAATGCAAATTGAACGGAGAAGACCATGGCCAAGATGAAAGCCGCCATTTTCGTGGAACCGGGCCGGATTGTGCTCGATGAGAAGCCCATACCCGATGTGGGCCCGCTCGACGCGCTGATTCGGATCACCACGACGACGATTTGCGGCACGGATGTCCATATCCTCAAGGGCGAGTACCCGGTCCGCAAAGGCCTGACCGTCGGCCATGAACCGGTCGGCATCATCGAGAAACTGGGGTCGGCCGTGCAAGGCTATCAGGAAGGCCAGCGCGTCATCGCCGGCGCCATCACACCCAGCGGCCACAGCAACGCGTCGTTGTGCGGCTGCCATTCCCAGGACGGTGCCGGCACGGCCCATGGCTGGAAACCGATCGGCGGCTGGAAGTTCGGCAACACCATCGACGGCGCGCAAGCCGAATATGTTCTGGTGCCGGATGCCATGGCCAATCTGGCGCCGGTGCCGGATGGCCTCAGCGACGAGCAGGTCTTGATGTGCCCGGACATCATGTCGACCGGCTTCAGCGGCGCCGAGAGCGGCAAGGTGCGCATTGGCGATGTCGTCGCCGTTTTCGCCCAAGGACCGATCGGCCTCTGCGCCACGGCGGGCGCCAAGCTGTCCGGCGCTACCACAATCATCGCCGTCGACAGCATCGCCAAGCGTTTGGAGATCGCGCGGCATATGGGTGCCGACCATGTCGTCAATTTCCGCGAGACGGATCCGGTCGAGGCGATCATGCAGATCACCAATGGCCGGGGCGTCGATGTCGCCATCGAAGCGCTGGGAACCCAGGCGACGTTCCAGGCATGCCTCAGCGTCTTGCGTCCGGGGGGCACACTCTCAAGCCTTGGCGTCTATTCCAGCGATCTCACCATTCCCTTGGGCGCCTTTGCCGCGGGCCTGGGCGATCATAAGATCATCACCACGTTGTGCCCAGGCGGGAAGGAGCGCATGCGCCGGCTGATGGAAGTCATCAAGTCGGAGCGACTGGATTTGAAGCCGCTGGTGACGCACCGCTTCAAGCTCGATGACATCGAAGCCGCCTACGACCTGTTCGCGCATCAACGCGACGGCGTGCTGAAAGTGGCGATTGCGCCCTAAGCGCGAAGCGCACCAAACCACAAAAACAAAAGCCCGGGCATGACGCCCGGGCTTTCTTCATCGGCTCGGTTGAGCAGATGTTTAGTTCAGGGGTTCCTGAACGGCCTTGCCGTCATGATAGACGTACCAGGCGTAGTTCACTTTGGTCAGGTCGCCCTTGGCATCCCAGGTCAGGTCGCCGATCGCGGTCGGGATCGGCCCCGAACGCAGGGCTTCCGCAACCTTGGCGCCGTCAGTCGAGCCGGCTTTGGTCGCCGCAGCGGCCCAGGCCTGGATCGCGGCATAGGAGTTCAACGTGTAGCCTTCCGGCTCGTAATTGTCGGCACGGAATGCCGCAACCACGTCCTTGGCGGAGTCGAGATTGACCGCCGAGGCGCCGTCGCTGTAACGCAGGCCTTCGCCGGCCGGACCGGAGATCGACCAGAACTCGGCCGTGTTGAGAGCGTCGGCCGAGATGAACGCGGCTTCGAGGCCCTGCTCACGCGCCTGACGAACCATCAGACCCACGTCGTTGTGGTAGCCACCGATGTAGACGGCGTCGATCTTGGCGTCCTTCAGCTTGCTGATGAGCGCCGAGAAGTCTTTCTCCTTCGCGGTGTAGGTATCGCGGACCGCGATCTTGCCACCCGAGGATTCGAAGTTCTTCGCCGTCTCGTTGGCGAGGCCCTGACCGTAAGCCGACTTGTCGTCCAGAATGGCGACGTTCTTGCCGGTGTAGGTCTTGGCGAGCCACGGACCAGCGAAGATGCCCTGGGCATCGTCACGACCGCAGGTGCGGAACACGGTGGTGACGCCCTTGGCGGCCATGTCTTCGGTGAAAGCCGGGTTGGTCGAGGCCGGGGTGATCTGCACGATGCCTTCTTCAGCGTAGACTGCCGAAGCCGGGATCGACGAACCCGAGCAGAAGTGGCCGGCGACGAATGCGACGCCCTTCTTCACGAGGTCGTTGGCAACCTGCACGGCCTGCTTCGGGTCGCACTGGTCGTCACCGATTTCGAGCTTCAGCTGTTCGCCGTTCACGCCGCCCTTGGCGTTGATGTCGGCAACTGCCTTTTCCGCGCCGCGCTTCAGCTGTTCGCCGAAAGCCGCGAGTTCGCCGGTCATCGGACCAGCAACGGCGATGGTGATGTCAGCCTGGGCCGACGACACGCCACCAAACGCGCCGATAGCCATCACGGCGGCAAGCGCCGTCGAGCCAATCAGAGTCTTGAACATTGATCCCTCACATAAAGCCTGAATGTTTCACTTACCCCTGCGGTCTTCCGCCGCCCGGTTAAGCTGGGCAGCATCTTCCCGCCTTAATTCAGCCGGGTCAATGCAATCCGGCTGCAAAACTCCGTGATCCACCGTTCCGCCGATTAACCCGGCGTTTTGTCGGACTTAACCCCCGGTTGCAGCCTTATCGCGCCAGGAGAACAGCCCGTTGCGTTCGTAAAGCCAGGGATACTGGGTGACCATTTTGCGGACCTGGGTCAGGCGATAGGCCAACAGAGCGAAGCCGATGATGACCACTGCATTAAGCAGGATCCCACCGATGTTGAAAGGCGGTGCCTGGAACAGCGTCGCGGCGAAGAACCGCTCCACCGCCACGAGCAAGGCGCCATAGACGACGTTCTGCCAGACCGGGCGCCAGGTCTCAGCGATCGCCTGCCCCATCAGGAACGAGGCGCCGCCGAAGATGATGACGGTGAGGAAGAGGAAAACGAGCACTTCTTTCATCTCAATGCCCCCCTTCCAGATAGGCCGCCCGAACTTCGGCATTGCTCAGGAGTTCCTGGCCAGTGCCGGACAGCGTGATGACACCGTTCACCATGACATAGCCGCGATGGGCGAGCTTCAGCGCGTGATTGGCGTTCTGCTCGACCAGGAAGACAGTCATGCCCTGCTGCTGGTTGATCTCTTTGATGGTCGAGAAGATCTGCCGCACGATGATCGGGGCAAGACCCAGCGACGGTTCATCCAGCAGCAGCAGGCGCGGCCGGCTCATCAGCGCGCGGGCGATGGCCAGCATCTGCTGCTCGCCGCCGGAGAGCGTGCCACCGCGCTGGGTGGCGCGTTCCTTGAGGCGGGGGAAGATCGTGAAGACGCGTTCGAGATCGCCCTCGAAATATTGCGGGTCGGCGGTGATCGCCCCCATGCGTAAGTTTTCCTGCACGCTCATGCGCGGGAAGATGCGGCGCCCTTCCGGCGACTGCGCAATGCCGAGACGCATGATCTCGTAGGTCGGCAACTGGGCGATGTCCTTGCCCTCGAAGACGATGCGGCCCGACCGCGCCCGCGGCGTGCCGCAGATCGTCATCAGCAAGGTCGACTTGCCGGCACCGTTGGCACCGATCAGCGTCACGATTTCGCCCTGGTTGATTTCCATATCGATGCCTTTGAGCGCCTCGATATGGCCGTAGAAGGTGTGAACGCGGGAGATCGTCAGCATCGCGCCCACCTATTCCGTATCTTCTTCGCCGAGATAGGCACGAATGACCGCGGGATCGTTGCGGATCTCCGCCGGTGTGCCATCGGCAATCTTGACGCCGTAATCCAGCACGACGATGTGGTCGGAAATGCCCATCACCACGCTCATGTCGTGTTCGATCAGCAGCAGGCCAATGCCGAACTCATCGCGGATCGAGAGCAAGAGCGCATTGAGCTCGCCCGATTCCTTCGGGTTAAGACCGGCTGCCGGCTCATCAAGGCAAAGCAGAACGGGCTGGGTGCACATGGCACGCGCGATCTCAAGTCGGCGCTGATCGCCATAGGGCAAGCTGCCGGCCGGCTCGTCGGCAACACGTGTCAGCTTCACGCGCTCCAGCCACTCCACCGCCAGTTCCTTGGCCGCTGCTTCCGCCTGGCGGAAGGACGGCAGGCCAAGGAGGCCCAGCACCGTCCAGCCCGAGGCATGCATCAGCTTGTTGTGCTGCGCCACCATCAGGTTCTCCAGCACCGACATGCCCGAGAAGAGCCGGATATTCTGGAAGGTGCGCGCAACCCTCGCCTTCTGGCCGATGCGGAACCCATCCATGCGCTCAAGGAGATAGGGTTCGCGATCTTCAGCCTGCAGCGCAATGCGCCCCACCGTCGGCTTATAGAAACCGGTGATGCAGTTGAAGAGCGTGGTCTTGCCAGCGCCGTTCGGACCGATAACGCCGGTGATCTGGCGTTTCTTGGCCTGGAAGCTGACATCGTTGATGGCCACGAGGCCGCCGAAGCGCATGGTCAGGCGCTCGACCTCGAGCAAGGTATCAGGGGCGGAAATCATGGGCGCGTTCATTTCGTCGCCCCCGCCGTGGTCGGTGGCAACGCCTTCTTCTTCCCGTGCAGTTGGATGGTCGGCACGCGGAACGACAGCAGGCCTTTGGGGCGCAGCAGCATGATCAGCACCATGACGGCGCCGAAGACCAGCATGCGATAGAGCGACAGTTCGCGCAGCACCTCCGGCAGACCGATGAGCAGGATCGCCGCCAAGGCGACACCCACCTGGCTACCCATGCCGCCGAGCACGACGATGGCAAGGATCACGGCTGATTCGATGAAGGTGAAGCTTTCCGGGCTGACGAAGCCCTGACGGGTGGCGAAGAATGAACCGGCAAAGCCAGCGAACATTGCCCCCAGCGCAAAGGCGGTCAGCTTGGTGTTGGTGGGATTGATGCCGAGCGCCCGGCAGGCAGTCTCATCCTCGCGCAGGGCTTCCCAGGCACGGCCGATCGGCATCTTGCGCAAGCGGATCGTCACGAAGTTGGTGATGAGCGCCAGTACGATGATGACGTAATAGAGGAAGTAGATGCGGTGCACGGTGCTGAAGTCGAGCCCGAACAAGGTGTGGAAGGCCAGTTCCCCCTCCTTCGGATTACGTTCGAACGGGATGCCGAAGAAGTCGATCTTGGCGATGTTGCCGAGGCCGTTGGGGCCGCCGGTGAACCATTGCCAGTTGATGAGCACGATGCGGATGATCTCACCGAAGCCGAGGGTCACGATGGCAAGATAATCGCCCCTCAGGCGCAGAACAGGAAAACCGAGCACCACGCCGAAGGTCGCCGCCATGGCGCCCGCAATCGGGAGGCTTTCCCAGAAATTGAAGCCGAGATCGATAGAGAGCTTGGCATAGGTATAGGCACCGACCGCGTAGAAGGCGACGTAACCGAGATCGAGGAGGCCAGCGAGGCCGACCACGATGTTGAGACCCCAGCCGAGCATGACATAGGTCATTACCAGAATGAGGGTGTCGACCAGCTTGCGATCGCCCCAGGGCGTCCACGGAATGATGAGCGCAATGACGATCAGCAGCGGTCCCAGGACACTGGAGAGATTTTTGGCGATATGCGCCTGTCGCGCCTCGGCTGCTTCACGGACTTCCAGCGTGTGGAGGCCAACCGCCTTCTTGCGACGTGCGCGGGCGC
This sequence comes from Dongia rigui, assembly GCF_034044635.1. Taxonomy (NCBI): domain Bacteria; kingdom Pseudomonadati; phylum Pseudomonadota; class Alphaproteobacteria; order Rhodospirillales; family Dongiaceae; genus Dongia; species Dongia rigui. The sequence continues at coordinate 559,922 of NZ_JAXCLX010000002.1, read as the reverse complement.
CTGCCACCAGCACGAAGAACGCGCCGATGCCGAAGATCACGTTCACCATCGGCTGCTCGAAGGGCAGGATATCCGGCTGCAACGGATCGGCGGTGACGAAGAATTCGCCATAGACCGGCAACTCGAGCACGCCCAGTACGCCGGGAATGAAGAGGTAGATGAAGCCGAGGGCACCGCCAACGATGGCCGGCAAAGTCCGGTCGAACCGGGTCAGCGTCATCAGGAAACGGCCGGCCGGAATCAGAATCACGGCCCACAGCACATCGCTGTAGCGCGTGACATAGCTCATTGGCTGGCCCTGAAGGACCTGGGTCTGATAGCCGATCATCAGCCAGCTCAGCAGGAAAACCAGGATGGCGGCGAAGACCGCATCCTTTGCCGCTTCGACAAGCGGAGACGGCGCCTTGGGACCAGCGGAAAGGGTCGTGTCAGTCATGGCGTCAGACCTTTTCCACTTCAGGTCGCCCAAGGAGGCCGGTCGGGCGGAAGATCAGCACCAGGACCAGCACGCCAAAGGCCGCGACGTCTTTATATTCGGCAAAGAAATAGGCCGACCACATCGCCTCGATGAGGCCGAGCAGCACACCGCCGAGCATGGCGCCGGGAAGCGAGCCGATGCCGCCAAGCACCGCCGCGGTGAAGGCTTTGATGCCGGCGAGGAAGCCCATGTAGAAATCATTGTTGCCGTAATAGAGGGTCACCATTGTACCGGCGATGGCGGCAAGGCCGGCTCCCATGACAAAGGTCATGGAGATGGTACGGTCGACATTGACGCCCAAGAGCGAGGCCATCTTCATGTCCTGCTCGCAAGCACGCTGCGCACGGCCCAGCGAGGTGCGTGTAATGAGGAGCGTGAAGCCCGCCATCAGCACGACGGTGGCCAGGATGATGATGATCTGCATCCAGCCTAGCTGAACGGTAAAGCTGCCGTCGCTGCGGGTCATCAAGGGCACGCCGCCGCTGATGATCGATTCAATCGGTTTGGGGCGCGGGCCCTGCACCAGCTGCACGTAGTTCTGCAGGAAGATCGACATGCCGATAGCGGTGATGAGGGGGGCAAGACGCGGTGCGCCACGCAAGGGTCGATAGGCGATGCGTTCGACTGTCCAACCGTAGGCCGCGGTCAGGATCATGGAGACCACGAGCATCAGCAGCAATTGCAGCGGCACCCATGAAATGCCGAGCGTGCCGCAGAGCAGGAACACGATCATCGCCTGGAAGGCGCCGATCATGTAGACGTCGCCATGGGCGAAGTTGACCATGCCGATGATGCCGTAGACCATCGTGTAGCCGATGGCGATGAGACCGTAGATGGATCCGAGCGTGAGCCCGTTGATCAGCTGCTGCAGGAAATATGGAAACCAATCCATCTCGCGCGCAGTCTCCTCTGCTCTGGGCCTTTTGGGCCCGCCTTGAGCAGCACACCTTACGTCAGCGGTCGGATTGGCAATGCCCAAACCAGCGCGCGCGATCGAACCCAATAGGAATCGATCCGGTAGCACCGACGTCACGTCAAACGAAAGGCCCCCATTCCGGCCACAACTCGCAGGTCTTTTGATGGACCCGTCGGTGTGCAGCTCGTCATTGACGCGGACCCTATCGCGACAATTCAGGAGGGACAAGGTGTTATTTGCGTTCGCCAGCCGTTCCGTCAGCAGCCATGCCATTTCGCCGGGCGAGCACATATTTCAGCCTGCGGACCGCCATCTCCGCCGCCTGCCGCTGCGAGAGATTCGCGGGCACGGGAACAGACACCTCGGTGAGGGTCACCGGATCGAGGGCCGAAACCTTGACGTAGGCACCCAGCTGGTGAAACTCGATGATGTATTGGTCTTCGGACAAGGAATGCCTCTTCTCCTGCGGGGGCGGACGCATAGCTCGCATGCAAGCGCGGCAAAGCACTCATTGCCGCACATGCATGCCCTGCGCCAGCCCGCCCTGTCGCACGCTCGGTCACCATGATATAGCATCCGCCGGCTAAAGGTTAAGCAACGACAGAAAACCATCGGAGTACTGCCATGAGTTCCGCCCGGACGCCCAAACCCGAGTTCAAATGGGAAGACCCCCTCCTCCTGGACTCGCAACTCAGCGAAGAAGAGCGGTTGGTGCGCGACACGGCGCGTGGCTACGCCCAAGACAAGTTGATGCCGCGTGTCCTTGCCGCCAACCGGCATGAGAAATTCGACCGCGAGATCATGAACGAGCTGGGTGAACTCGGCCTGCTCGGCTCCACCATCGATGGTTATGGCTGCGCCGGCACCAATTATGTCTCCTATGGCCTCGTCGCCCGCGAAGTCGAGCGCGTCGATTCCGGCTATCGCTCGGCGATGTCGGTGCAGTCTAGCCTGGTCATGCACCCCATCTACGCCTATGGCAGCGAAGCGCAGAAGCAGAAATGGCTGCCCAAGCTGGCGACCGGCGAACTGGTCGGCTGCTTCGGCTTGACCGAGCCCGATCACGGTTCCGATCCGGGAAGCATGAAGACCCGCGCCAAAAAGGTCGATGGCGGCTATAGCGTGACCGGCGCCAAGATGTGGATCACCAATTCGCCGATCGCGGATATCGCGGTGGTCTGGGGCAAGACCGAGGACGACGTCATCCGCGGCTTCGTGCTGGAACGCGGCATGAAGGGCTTCTCGACCCCCAAGATCGAGGGGAAGTTCTCCCTTCGCGCCTCGGTCACCGGCGAGATCGTCATGGATAACGTCTTCGTGCCGGATGAGAATCTGCTGCCCAATGCCAAGGGTCTGGGCGGTCCGTTCGGATGCCTCAACAACGCCCGCTATGGCATCGCCTGGGGTGCCCTGGGGGCTGCCGAGTTCTGCTGGCACGCCGCGCGCCAGTACACGCTGGACCGTAAGCAGTTCGGCCGTCCCTTGGCCGCGAACCAGCTGATCCAGAAGAAGCTTGCCGACATGCAGACCGAGATCGCCCTGGGCCTGCAGGCCTGTCTGCAGGTGGGTCGCATGAAGGATGCCGGAAATTGCCCGCCGGAAGCGATTTCGCTGATCAAGCGCAATTCCTGCGGCAAATCGCTCGATATCGCCCGCGTTGCGCGCGACATGCACGGCGGCAACGGCGTGTCGGACGAATTCCACGTCATTCGCCATGTCATGAATCTCGAGGCCGTGAACACCTATGAAGGGACGCACGACATCCATGCCCTGATCCTGGGCCGTGCGCAGACGGGTCTGCAGGCCTTTACCGGCGCCTAAACGCCCGAGATATCGGACCGAAACGGGGCGCGATTTTGTCGCGCCCCGTTTTCTTTACCAGCGCAACTGCGCCCGGCCGCTCGCCATCGTCTATTTTTATAACTTTATCAATGGCTTAATTGGAAGATCGTCGGTGGGGCCGACAAATCACCGCATTGCAGTTGTCAGCAATCTTACCTTAAATGGCGCCACCCGACTCATCGCTGCATGCGACATCGCGTGAGATCGGGTATAGGCCGCTAACGGACCGCCGATCCCACTTCACCCGATATTCGCCAAGGAATTGCCCGTGTCGACATCACCATCCGCAGACGCCGCGCCGTTGAGGGGCAAACGCGCCCCGCTGCAGCGCCTGCTCTATCTGCCGATGGAGATCGCCTCGCGCGAGCTGGATTCGCGCCTGCTGCTCGCGGCCCTGGCGCTCAAGCGCGGTTTCGAAGTGGTGCTGGGCCAGAAATGGCTGATCGAGCGCAATGTCGACGTCATGCCGCCGGGGATCTACCTGTCGAAGACGCTGACCCAGCGCGACGCCAAATCGCTGGTTCAGGCCAAGGAGCGCGGCTACGTGGTCGCTGCGATCGATGAGGAAATGCCGGGCTTGGTCACCTCGCCCGATGAACTGCGCTGGATCGCCGATGACGCGGTCGACGTCACCGACAGGATCTTCATCAGCGGCGAACATAATTCCGCCTCGGTCCGCCAACGCTTCCCGAAAGCCGCAGGGCGCGTGATAAGCGCGCTCAACCCGCGCTGGGACCTGCTGCGGCCGGGCTTGCGCGACTTTTATGAGCAGGAAGCGGCGGCGCTACGTGCCCGGTTCGGTTCCTTTATCCTCATCAACACCAATCTCGGATTCACGAATTCGGAAAAAGGATCGGCCGAAGAGATCATCAGCGAGCAGGAGCGCCTCGGCAAGCTGTCGATGGCGAACCCAAAGCATGTCGCCTATGTGAATGGGATCCTGGCGATGGAATCCGCCAACCGCGAAACGATCGTGCGGTTGATCGACGAATTGCCAAAGCGTTTCCCGGACCGACGCATTGTCTTGCGCCCTCACCCCAGCGAACGCCTGGATACGTGGCGCTCGCAGGTCGACGGGCATGCCGTCGTCGACGTCATCCGCGAGGGCCCGGCGATCCCGTGGATTCTAGCGGCCGACGTGCTGGTTCACACCAATTGCACCACGGGCGTCGAAGCCGCGGCGCTCGATACGCCAGCCGTATGCGTCCTGCCGACCGAGACGGCAACCAACGACCGCTACCTCTCCAACCGGGTCAATCCGGTGGCGCGCACGGTCGAGGAGACGCTGGACCTGATCGATGCCGCCGGGACCATGCATGCCAACGCGAATTTCTATTCCCGCGACATGCGCGATGCCTTCCGCAAGGCGATGTCCTATGAGGACAATCATCTGGGTGCCGAGCATGTCCTCAACGAACTGGAAGAAATGGCCCATGAGCGCGGCATGCCGCAGCAGCGCGCCGGCAGCAGCCGCTTCCGGCCGCAGATGGGATTTGCCTGGAACCTTGAAGACAAGAATGTGCGCGGCGCCTTGTTCCCAAGCCTGGAACAGGATCATGTCGCCAGCCGAATAGCAGCCATTGCCAAGGTGATCGGCGTGTCGATCAGCCCGCAGGTCCATGAATGCGGCAGCAAGGTGATGCTGCTCAGCGCCCACGACCTGCCGATCGATGTCAAGCTGCGCCGCTTCTTCGGCATGACGCGCACTGCCTGAGTGGTCGCCGCCGCCTTCATGCCCAGGAAACCCGTCACGGCAATCATCGTCCAGGCCAGGCTCGGCTCTTCGCGCCTCCCTGGCAAGATCCTGCAGAAAATCGGCGGCCGCACGGTTCTTGAACACGACATTGCCCGCCTGAAATCCGTTCGTGGCGCCGATCTGGTCGTCATTGCCACGACCGACAAGGACAGCGACACCGTCGTCGCCGACGCCGCCACGGCGGCCGGCGCCCTCGTCTTTCGCGGCGATGAGACGGATGTCTTGGCCCGTTACCTCGGCGCGGCGCGCATGGTCGATGCCGACGTCGTCATGCGGGTCACCAGCGATTGTCCGCTGATCGACAGCGCCATCTGCGACGCGGTTCTGGCGCTGCGTGCCGCGACCGGTGCCGATTACGCCGCCAACAACATGCCGCGGCTCTTCCCGCACGGCCTCGATTGCGAAGCCTTCACGCGCGCTGCCTTGGAGCGCGCCGCCAACGAGGCAACCGACGCTTACGACCGCGAGCATGTGACGCCTTGGTTGCGCCGCATGCCCGGGCTGACGCGCGCCAATCTGACCGGCCCCGGCTGGCCGGCCAACCAGCAGCGCTGGACGCTCGATTTCCCCGAGGACCTCACCTTCTTCGCCGACCTGTTTGCCGAGATGCCGCTCGATCCGGTGCCGGATTGGCAGGCGGTGCTGTCCTATCTCGGCCAGCACCCGCAGCTGGTGCAGGCCAATGCCCGGCATCGTGCCGGTTCGCCGATGGCCAGCGATGCCGATGCGCCGGTCGCCGTCTTCCGTTTTGAAGCCAATGCCAGGATCGGCAGCGGCCATGCCATGCGCTGCAATACGCTGCAGGCACGGCTGGAAGCGCTGGGCTGGCGCTGCTATTGGGCCATCGATTCCGCCAGCGCCCAATTCCTGGCCGCCAGCGTGCCACCAGGCGCCTTGATTGAGTTGCATAGTGTCGGTCCCGCGGAGACCGCCGGGGAAATTGCGGCTGCGGCGGGCAGCTGCGACCTGCTGGTTATCGATCATTATGGGATCGATGTGGCGTTTGCCGCAGCGATGCGGCCTTATGCCAATCGCATCGTCTATATCGACGATCTCGCCGACCGGCAGATAGACGCCGATGTCGTCATCAATTCCACGCCGAACTTCACGCCCCGGCAATACGCGCCGTTGACCCGGGGCATGGCGCGTTGCCTGCTGGGCCCGGATTTCGCCTTGCTGCGACAGCAATTCCTGGCAACGCGCGCCAAGCGCCCGCAGCCATCGACCGGGGCGATCAGCAAGGTCCTGATCGCCTTTGGCGGCGTCGATCCATTGGATGGCAGCAGCCTTGCGCTGGAAGCCGTCATGGCGCGGCCATCTTTGACGGCCACCGTGGTTCTTGGCAGCGGTGCACCTTATCTCGGCCATGTGACCCACCTGGCCGCCGCCCATCCGGGCCGCGTGCGGGTTCTGACGGATCTGGCCGACATGGCTGGTTGCCTTGCCGCGGCAGATCTGGTCATCGGCGCGCCTGGCACCTCGACCTGGGAGCGCTGTAGCCTCGGCTTGCCCTCCATCCTGATCGGCATCGCGGACAACCAGCGCGCCAATGCCGCCATCGTGAAAGAGCGGGGGGCGGGATTGATTGCCGGTTTCCTGACCGACACGGCACGCCCCATTGTCGCCGAGGAACTGGGTCGGCAGATCGATCGCTTGATGGCCGAACCAGCGTTGCTGAGCGGTCTAGGCGAAGCGGCGGCCACCTTGTGCGATGGTCGCGGCGTTCAGCGCGTCATCGCCGCCCTCGTCCAACGTCAGGAACTGAAGAACGGGCTTTCACTTGAGCTGCGCCTCGCCGAGGCAACGGACGAACAATCTCTGCTTGACTGGCAATCAGCACCGGAGACGCGCCGCTACGCCCTCACTCCCAAGATCCCGACGCCAGCGGAGCACCACGACTGGCTCCAGAAGAAGCTTGCCTCGGACCGCGACTGGTTCTTGATCGGCGAGGTCGCTGGCGCGCCCGTGGGCTTCGTGCGCCTCGATTGGATGGGCGAGGACAAGGGGCGACCGCAATATCTGATCTCGATCGCGACCGCGCCCGGGCATTATGGCAAGGGTATCGGCAGTGCGCTGTTGAAGGCAGCACGCAACCTGGCGCCCGGTGGGCATTTTTACGCAAAGGTGCTGGCAGAGAACGTCGCCTCAATGGCATTGTTCACCAGCGCAGATTACGTCCTGGCGGCGGACGGGTATTTCCATTCCGATCCCGCAAGGCGCAAGGAGGCTTGATGCAACGCGTTACCATCGCCGGTCGGGAAATCGCTCGTGACCGGCCCCCTTATGTCATCGCCGAACTGTCGGCCAACCATAATGGCAGCCTGGAGCGCGCCAAGGAGATCCTGCGTGCCGCCAAGAAGGCCGGTGCCGATGCCTTGAAGCTGCAGAGCTACCGCGCCGACACCATCACCATCGATCATGACGGCCCTGATTTCCGCGTAAAGGGGGGCCTGTGGGACGGCGCCCGCCTGTTCGACCTCTATAAGGAAGCGGCGATGCCGTGGGACTGGCACGAGCCGCTCTTTGCGCTGGGACGCGAGCTTGGCATCGCCGTCTTCAGTTCGCCCTTCGATCATACGGCGGTCGACATGCTGGAGCAGTTGGGCGCGCCCGCCTACAAGATTGCGTCGCTCGAACTATGCGATATTCCGCTCATCCAGTATGTGGCGAGGACCGGCAAGCCGATGATCATGTCGACGGGCGCATCGGAGCTGGGCGAAATCGCGGATGCGGTCGCGGCGGCGCGTGGCGCCGGCTGCAAGGAACTGATCCTCCTCAAATGCACCAGCGGCTATCCGACCCCACCGGCCGAAAGCTATTTGAAGACCATTCCGCACCTCACCGACATGTTCGACTGCGTCGTCGGCCTGTCCGATCATACGATGGGGACCGCCGTTCCGGTCGCCGCGACCGCCTTGGGTTCGGCCCTGGTCGAGAAGCATTTCACCCTCGCCCGCGCCGATGGCGGCGTCGATTCCGCCTTCAGCCTGGAACCGGCCGAGCTGACGCAGATGATCAGCGACATCAACACGGCCTGGGCGGCGATGGGATCGGTGCATTACGGGCCTACCGCCTCTGAAGCCGGCATCCGGCCCCTGCGCCGCTCGCTCTATATCGTGAAGGATGTGAAGGCCGGCGATGTGATCGGGCCGGAGCATGTCCGCTCGATCCGGCCGGGCAAGGGCTTGGCACCGAAATACCTGCCAGACGTGGTGGGCCGCCGGGCGGCACGCGATCTGACGCGTGGCACAGCCGTCGACTGGACGATGCTGGCCGCCGCCAATTGAGTCGATCGCTGGCAAAAACAGAAGCGGCGCGGACCACCTGGGTGGCCGCGCCGTCTTCCTGAACCGGTAAAACGCCGCTTAGCGCGGCGCGTAATCCATCGAGGCGGCCCAGAAACGCTCGAGGCGGCGCAGGGTCAGATTGACCCCGTCCAACTCGCCGTCCTTGAAAGTCTCGCTGTTAAGGGCGTTCAAGTGCTTGTCGTACATCTCGTGCATCTTCTGCACGACGGCCAGGGCCTTTTCCGACAATTTCACATGAACCGCGCGGCGGTCATGGGGCGAACGCTCCTGAATAAGATAGCCGTTCTCGACCATCTTCTTCACGTTGTAGGAGACGTTTGAACCCAGGTAATAGCCCCGGTTGGTCAGTTCGCCAACGGACAGCACATCGCTGCCGATATTGAACAGGATCATGGCCTGGACGTTGTTGAGATCCCGGATGCCCTGTCGATCAAGATCCGCCTTGATCACTTCAAGACATTCGCGATGCAGGCGCTCAACCAGCGCGATCGTTTCCAAATAAGCTTTTTTCACCGCTAATCCCCAGTAGCGCAGCGCGCCCAACAATGGTCGCGAGTCGGTTTCAAGCTAGCTACCCATCGTAAAGCAATGGTTAATCAGACGCCAGTCCGGTCACACCCTATACATACATTTTCGCATCCTGCCGGGCGCTTAGGTAGGCCCTGCCCGCCTTCACCGGCCGGGGGCCACCCAATCTTTAACGCCCGGCATGGGGTCGAAATAGGCCTCTACGGTCGCCGCGGAAACACTGCCAAGGTCCGCCGGCTGCCATTTCGGCGCCCCGTCCTTGTCGACCAACTGGGCCCGGACGCCTTCAAAAAAGTCTGGCGCCACCATGAAATGCTGCACCAGGCGGAAGTCTGTCTTCAAGACCTCGGCCAAATCCTTGCCGCGCGAATTGGCGATGTGGGCGAAAGTGACCCGCAGGCTGGTCGGCGAATGGCTTTTGAGGGCCTTCAGGGTTTCGACCGCCCAGACATCGCGCCGGGCGCCGAGCACCGTCATGATCTCGTCCAGGGTCTTCAAACCGAAGACGGCCTCGATATTGGGCAGCATCTGCTCGATACCGGCGGTTTCGACCGGTAGACGTAGGTCATCGAGCTTGTCGATCGCAATCTCCCCCACCCGACCGCTACCGATAAAGTACTTGGTCAGGCCGACCCGCACCACGCCAGGCCCACGCAAAGCAAGGCCGATCAGCGCGAGGATCTGAGCCACCGCCGGTGAAGCGCGGTTGAGGAAATGCGCCGCGCCGACATCGGGAAAAAGGCCGATGCGGCATTCCGGCATGGCAAAGACGGTCTTATGCGTCACGACTGGGTGCGAGCAGTTGAGGGCGATCCCGGCGCCACCCCCCATGACGATCCCATCCATCACCGCGATGATCGGTTTCTTATAGGTCGCCAGTCGATAGTTGAGCGTGTATTCGCGCCGATAGAAATCCTCGAGCAAGCCCATATCGCCACGCAGCTTGGCTTCGCGCACGGCCTTCACGTCGCCGCCGGCACAGAACGCCTTGTCGCCGGCGCCGGTGATGATGATGGCCTTGATGTCGGCCCGCATTTCCCAGGCAGCAAGCTGGGCCGTCATGGCATCGATCATCTCCAGCGTCAGGGCATTCAATGCCTGCGGCCGGTTCAGCACGATGCGGCCATGGCCATTCTCGATGGAAAAGAGGACGTCTTGAAATGTGCTCATTGCGGGGAAGCCTGGAATTTGATCGGGCGGGTTTCATCGGACATGCGGCGGACGGCGTCAAGCCGCCTTGACATCAACGCCCGATCAGGACCATTCTCCGCCCGCGCCGATTTGAAGCTCAGCTTGCGGGCGCGTTAAAAATGCAGCTAAAGCGCGGTTCCGTAAAGGAAATCTCGTTTTAGCTGCCCGCCCGTCGATGACGCGGCGGGTTTTGTTTTTTTGGCTTGGTCCACCGCAAACGGACCCGCGGCATTTGAGGGGCAGCTTGCACCGCGTCACCAAAAGCTAAAGCGCTTCGATGCCATGGCCCCAGGCGGAACAGTAACCCTTGGAGGGACCATTGCGATGACGACCGAAACTGACACCACCCGTCACCGCCTGCAGGACGAGATCCGCCGCGAACCCGCGCGCGCGCAGATCACCCTGAAGGCGCGTGCCGGGACCGCCACCCAAACCGCCCGGCCGGAGGTCGACCACGTGCAGCGGGTGCTGGAAGCACTGGCCGGCAGCCTTGCCGCCACCTATCGGCGTTTTGCCGCGGCGCTCGACATCCCCCTCACCGATGTCGAGATCCGGGTCGAAGCGGGCCTCGATCTTAACGGTATTGCTGCGGCAGACGATGGTGTGCGGGCCGGTCCAAGTCATGTACGTGCGGAAGCACGCCTGACCAGCAGCGCAGACATCTACGACCTGGAGCGCCTGCGTATCACGATCGAGAGACACGATCCGATCCTGGATCTGCTACGCCACGCAACACCCACGCGACTTGAGATTTCCATAAACCTGCGGGACAGTAATCCACTCGCCGCCTGAAAAAATACACTTGGGAGAAGTATAATGACCGCCAGCAAACACCCTGAAACGATCGTGCTCCACGCCGGCCATCGCCGCGACGCGGCGACCAACTCGGTTGCCGTGCCGATCTATCAGACGACATCCTACCAGTTCGACGACAGCGCCCATGCAGCCGACCTCTTCGGCCTCAAGCGCTTCGGCAATATCTATACCCGCATCATGAACCCGACCACGGCGGTGCTCGAAGAGCGCCTTGCCGCACTCGAGGGCGGCGTCGCAGCACTCGCAGTCTCATCCGGCCAGGCCGCCTCGGCCTTCGCGATCCAGAACATCGCCAAAGCCGGCGACAACATCGTCTCCTCGACCGATCTCTATGGCGGCACCTGGAACCTTTTCGCCAACACGCTCAAAGACCAGGGCATTGAGGTGCGCTTCGTCGATCCGAAGGACCCGGAGGCCTTCGCCAAGGCGACGGATGCCAAGACCCGCGCCTATTATGCCGAGACGCTGCCCAACCCGAAGCTGCGCGTCTTCCCCATCAAGGAAGTCGCCGATATCGGCCGCAAGCTGGGCGTGCCGCTCATTATGGACAACACGGCAGCCCCGATCCTCAGCCGCCCCTTCGATCATGGTGCGGCCATCGTCGTCTATTCGACCACGAAATATATTGGCGGTCACGGCACCTCGATCGGCGGCGCCATCATTGATGGCGGCAATTTCGACTGGGAAGCCAATGCCGCGCGCTTCCCCGGCCTCAACCAGCCGGACCCCTCCTATCACGGCGCCGTCTGGACCCAGGCCGTGAAGCCCTTGGGCCCCATCGCCTATATCATCAAGGCGCGCGTCACCTTGCTGCGTGATCTTGGCTCGGCGATGAGCCCGTTCAATGCCTTCATGTTCATTCAAGGGCTGGAGACCCTGCCCTTGCGCATGCGCGAGCATGTGAAGAACGCGCAGGCGGTGACGGATTATCTCAACAGCCATCCGGCGGTGACCAAAGTCATCCATCCGAGCCTTGCCACCGGCGAGGACAAGCGCCGCGCCGACACCTATCTCAAGGGCGGCTACGGTGCCCTCGTCGGCTTCGAGATCAAGGGCGGCCTCGATGCCGGCCGCCGCTTCATCGACTCACTGAAGCTGCTCTACCACGTCGCCAATATCGGCGATGCGCGGAGCCTGGCGATCCATCCGGCCTCGACCACACACTCGCAGCTCTCGCCCGAAGAGCAGCTTTCGAGTGGTGTGTCCGATTCCTATGTCCGCCTCTCGATCGGCATTGAGCATATCGACGACATCCTCGCCGATATCGCCCAGGCCCTCGACGTGGCAAACGGCACAGCGAAGGCGGCCGAATAAGCCCAAAGTCGGCACCTGGACCGGCCTCCTGGCCGGTCCAGGCATTTGCAGGCCAACCGAATAGACTCGCTACTTGCGGGCTTTAGGCCCTATATGCGCGATCAACCCATGGGGTGCGATCATGCGCTACGACATCTATCGCCGCGACAACCTGATGCTGGTGTTCGAAACCGGCAAACAACCGACCGAAATGAACCTTACCAGCTGGAAAAGGCTGCATATCGGGGTCAACGGAGATGTTCTGGCCAATGGGACGAAGCCCATCAGCCAAATCGACCGGGAAATCTCGCAAAACGGCATGACGACGGTGCCGGTCAAACACGTCGCCCGCCAGACCTGATCGGGCGCAGGAGTGAATATGCTTTACGACATCTACCGGCGGAGCGCCGAATACATGGTCTTTCCCGCATCGACCCCGCCTACTAGCTTCGATGCCCGGCGGGACAAGTGGAAGATCCAGAAGGAAGCCGCCCCTGAGCGCCTGATCGTGGCGCTGGGCAAGCCCATGGCGCAGATAGAGGCGGATATCGCCAAGACCGGCTTCTCACTCATCCGCGACCGATTGCAGCGCGCCTAGCCTGCCGTCGGCTCTGCGGCGTGTCGTCCATTGCGCTTGAGGCTGGGGCGTTGTATCGGACGGTATCCCCTACCGATCGAGCCAGCCATGACCGAGCACAGCCATGACCGTCACGCCAAGCGTCAGCCTTTCGGCCAGTTTCCGCGTATTCGCCTGCGGCGCACGCGCCAGGAGGATTGGTCGCGCCGATTGGTGGCCGAGAATGCGCTGACGGTCAACGACCTGATCTGGCCGGTTTTCGTCAAGGAAGGCGGTCCGGCCCGTGAGGCTGTCCCCTCCATGCCGGGCGTCGATCGCCTCACCATCCCAGCGCTCCTCAAGGCCGCCGAAAAGGCGGCCAAGCTCGGCATCCCCGCCCTCGCCCTCTTTCCGGTCGTCCCGCGAGAGAAGAAATCGGCCGGCGCGGAGGAGGCCTTCCGCGCCGACAATCTGTGCAACCGTGCGGTGAAGGCGCTTAAAAAAGCCGTGCCGGAAATCGGCGTCATCTGCGATGTGGCGCTCGATCCCTATACCGATCACGGCCATGACGGGCTGATGCAGAACGACGTCATCCTCAATGACGAAACGATCGCGGTTCTCATTCGCCAGACCTTGGCGCAGGCCGAGGCCGGCGTCGATATCGCAGCCCCTTCCGACATGATGGATGGCCGCATCGGCCGCATCCGCGACGCCCTCGACGCCGCCGGCTTCGAACGCGTGAAGATCATGTCGTATGCCGCAAAATATGCGAGCGGCTTCTATGGTCCGTTCCGCGATGCGGTCGGCTCCAAATCCTCGCTCGGCAAGGGTGACAAGCGCACCTACCAGATGGACAGCGGCAATGGCGACGAGGCCGTGCGCGAATGCGCGCTTGATGTCGCGGAAGGCGCCGACATGCTGATGGTGAAACCCGGCCTCCCATATCTCGACATCGTCTGGCGCGTGAAGGAAGCCTTCAAGCTACCGACCTTCGCCTATCAGGTCTCTGGCGAATACGCGATGATCAAGGCCGCGGCGCAGAACGGCTGGCTCGACAATGACCGCGTCGTGATGGAAAGCCTGCTCTGCTTCAAGCGTGCTGGGGCGGACGGCATCCTCACTTACAGCGCCATCGAAGTGGCGGAGAAGCTGGCGAAGGCGTAGTGACGCCTGGCGCAAATATTATATCCGTCATGCCCGGGCTTGACCCGGGGATGACGAAGGCAGGACGCCGGGCATCTCCCTTTTGGCTTCGAGTGCCACTTGAGTGCCTCCTTCGGAGAAGCGCGCGATGTCAATGCGCCTTGTGACGCAGGACATCGAGGAAGCGCAGGATCGCCATGTCGTACCAGGGGCGATCGAGGCCGATGCCGTGGAAGCCCACATGGCCACCCGAAACGGGCAGCTTCAGTTGCAGATAGGGGTTGTCGTCCCAGCGCACCTGGCCGTAGCAGGTGACGGGTATCCACGGATCGTCCGACGCGTGAATGACCAGCGTCGGCACGCGGATGCTGCCGAGACGCGGTGCCGCTGAGCAATCGGCATAGTATTCCTGCGCGTCGCGATAGCCGGCCTCCGGCGCCACGATGCGGTTGTCGAATTCGGTGATGGTGCGGATATCCTTGGCATCGTGGCCGCGCTCCTGGCGCATGCCATCGATGAGATGGGCGTGATAGAGCCGGTTGCGCTTGGACGTGATGCAGTGCGCCGTCGCCCGCAGGTCGATCGGCGCCGAGATCGTGACGGCACCCAGCAGGTCGGCATTGGCGCCAATCTCGCTCAGATATTTCAACAGGACATTGCCACCCAGCGAATAACCGATGGCGACAACGCCGTGGCGCTTCAGCTTCACGTCAAGATCGAGGATGACCGATGCGATGTCTTCGCTGCGCCCGGCGTGATAGGTCGTCTTGGCAAAGTCGCGGCCCGGCCCGGCACCACGCAGATTGAGGCGCATCACCGGATAGCCGGCCGCCAGCAAATGCCCTGCGGTGACGCGGCAGTAATAGCTGTCCTCGCTGCCCGACAAGCCGTGGATCAACAGCACCAAGGGTCGCCGGCCAGGATGGCCGGGTCGGTGGAGTTTGGCGATGAGACGATCACCACTGCCGTCATGGCAGTTGAAGATATGTCCCTCGCCCGGCCATTGATCGAGCGTGTCCTTGGGCGGGCGCAGCCAGTTGCGCAATGTCTGCAGGTCGCCGCCCCGCCACAGCCGCAAGGGCCGGAAAGGCGGCAGCTCGATTTTCTGCAATATCCTCAGTTCGCCGTCAGCCATTCCTCGATCAGGCCTATCTGGTCGGGCGCCATCAGCGCCGGCGCGTGCCCCATGCCGGGCCAGGTCACGAGCTTTGCGCGCGGGCCGCGCTGCGTCATTTCTTCGGCCGTCTGCGGCAGCAGCAGATCGGACTCCGCCCCACGCAATACCAAGGTCGGCACGTTGATACGGTCCCAGACGGGCCACAGGTCCCAGTCCTGGACAGCCATCTTTACGTTGATGGCGATCGCCGGATCATATGCCAGGCCAAAGGTGCCGTCGGACCGCTGCCGATGGCCGTGTGCGACCAGATGCTGCCATTGCGCATCGGTCAAAGGTCCGAACGGCGCCAGCACTTTGCGCAGATGAGTCTCGACTGCCTTGAGCGATGAGAACCGATTATCGAGGCCGACATAGTCTGAGATGCGCAGCAGTGCGGTCTTGGGCACGAAAGGTCCGACATCATTGACCACCAGGCGCCGGATCGGTGTTCCCACTTGCGCCGCCAAGGTCATGCCGATGAGACCGCCCATGGAGGTGCCGACCCAGTCGAGTTCAGAAATGTCGAGGCGTGCGATCAGCGCATTCATGTCGGCGCAGTATTGCGGATAGGCGTAATGCGCCGCGTCGCGCAGCCAGTCGCTGCGGCCGCGACCGACGATATCCGGACAGATCACGCGCGCATGCTTGGCCAGGCGCGTCGCCAGCGCATCGAAATCGCGCCCGTTCCGCGTGAGGCCATGGCAGCAGACGATCGTGCGGGAGGCCGTCGGGTCGCCCCATTCGGTGTAGGCGATGTTGTGGAAACCCGCGGGGCTCAGCCCCAGGAACGATTTCTGCCGCATCACCATCAGCGCACGGACCCGATCGCCTGATCATGGACGACCACCAATGTCTCCGGCGTGAAGCCGTTGAAGCGTGTGGCGAGCGCACTCGAATAAGCGCCGACACGGTCGATCTCGATCCAATCGCCTTCGTCGATATCCGACGGCAGCGAGAAGGTCGAGGGCAGCACATCAAGTGAGTCGCAGGTCGGGCCGTTGAGGATGAAATCCTTGGGCGCCCCCGTCAGCGCGCCATTCAGGCGATGCGCGCGTGCCGGCAGCTTGACACCGGCATCGACGGTTTCGGACAGCGAACCATAGACACCGTCATTGATATAGAGCTGGTCATCCTTCCGGAGCTGCACCTGCGTCACCACCGAAATGGCGTGGGCGACCAGCGCACGGCCGGGTTCGCACATCAGCACGCAATCGCGGCGCAGCTTCAATTTTTTAACACCCTCTTCGATCTCGCGGATGAAATCTTCGAAAGGCGGCATGTTCGTGCCGAGATACTCCGCGGGGAAGCCACCGCCGACATCAAGCCCGACGATATCGACCTTGGCTTTCTCCAAGACATCGCCAACGATCTTCAACGCCTCGCCATAGGCGCCGGGCACCAGGCATTGCGAGCCGACATGGAAGGCAAGACCGACGCGGCAGCCGCGCGACGCCGCGTCGCGCAGCATCGCCGCGGCGTCATCGACATCGGCACCGAACTTGGAGGCCAGGTGATAGAAGGCACCATCGACCGGCGGCGTCTTCAGGCGCACATAGATGGTGAGGCCCTCGGCACCGCCAAGCTCCTGCAAGATCTTATTCAGTTCGCTGGGATGGTCGACGATGTAGGTGTCGATCTCATAGACCTTGGCGGCTGTGCCGATGACGGCACGCCCCTTCACCGGATGCATGAAATAGCAGGCAGCATCAGGGAAGCTCTCGCGCACCTGCGCGATCTCTGGCAAGGACGCCGTATCGAAATGGCGGATGCCGCCCTTGTGCAACGCGCGCAGCACGTCGGGATGCGGGTTGCATTTCACGGCATAGAGCACGCGCCCCGGGAACTGCTCCAGGAAGCGCCCGGCGGCCTGGTTGATGATATCCGGCCGCAGGCAATAGACGGGATAGCTGGGTTTGAGCGCCTCGATCATGCTGCGCACGCTGTCGAATTCCTTGGCCATAACGCACTCCCGAGGCTGAATTCCGCACTTTTCTGGCTTCTAACCCATAGCCCCGGTGTTGTCACCCGCCCCTGGGATCAGCTATCTAAATGCCTAATGAACAAGTCATATTAATGACAGCTGGGAATATCAGGGGGAAAGAGAACATGGCGCAAAGTGGCGCAAGTGCTGCACCCGTCGAGGGACCGCTGGCCGGAATTATTGTGGTCGACCTCACTCGCGTGCTGGCCGGCCCTTTTTGCACCATGCTGCTGGCCGATCTCGGCGCCCGTGTCATCAAGGTGGAAAATCCCAAGGGCGGGGATGATTCCCGTGCCTATGGCCCCTTCATCAACGGCAAGTCGGGGTATTTCATCGCCCAGAATCGTGGCAAGGAATCGATTGCGCTCGACCTCAAAAACGAAGGCGACCAGGCCATTCTGCATCGCCTGTTGAAGCGCGCCGACGTCCTGATCGAGAATTTCCGCCCAGGCACCATGGCGCGCCTCGGCTTCGGGCCGGAGGAAATGAAGAAGCGCTATCCGCAACTCATCTTCGCCTCCACCTCCGGTTTCGGGCAGACCGGACCCTACGCCGACCGCCCAGCCTATGACATCATCGCCCAGGCCATGGGCGGCATCATGAGCATCACCGGCCATGAGGGCAGCGAACCCACGCGCGTCGGCGCCTCGATCGGTGATCTCGGGGCGGGTCTCTTCACGGCCCTTGGCATCGTGTCGGCGCTCCATCACCGCAATCGTTCGGGCGAAGGCATCACTGTCGATGTGGCGATGCTGGACAGCCAGTTGGCGCTGCTCGAGAACGCGATCGCCCGCTATTACTCGACCGGCAAGGCGCCCAAACCCCTGGGCGCCCGCCATCCGTCGATTGCCCCCTTCGAAGCCTACCGTACGCAGGACAGCCATGTCGTCATCGCCTGCGGCAACGATTCCCTGTTCCGCACCTTTTGCGGGGTCATCGAGCATCCGCATCTGGCCGACGATCCGCGCTTTGCCACCAATGCGAAGCGATCGGAGAATGTCGTGGCGCTGAAGGCGGCACTCGAGGCCTTCCTGACCGAAAAGCCCTCGGCGCATTGGCTGGAGCTGTTCAACCGCACCGGCATCCCGTCGGCGCCGATCAATGACGTGGCGCAGGCGATCCATGACCCACAGGTTCAGCACCGGCAGATCGTTCTGCCCGTGGCGGATGAAAGTGTCGCCCCCCTGGCGGTGGCTGGCTCGCCGATCAAGTTCTCCGGCTTTGCGACACCGGCAACGCGGCCGGCAGCACCGGAACTCGATCAGGACCGCGCACGCATCCTGGCCGATTTCCCCTGAAGACGCTAAGGTCGCCCCGTCATCGCGCATGGGGATAAAGAAAGTATGTCAAAAACGTTGCGCTGGGCCTTGCGCATCATCGGCGGCATCTTGTGCCTGCTCGTCGTCATGCCGGTGGGTGGATATCTTTATCTCCGCAGCGGATTGCCGCAGATCGATGGCGAGATCACGCTGAAGGGCATCAAGGCCGCCGTGTCGATCACCCGCGACGACCGCGGCATTCCCACGATCAGCGCGCAATCCAGCAACGACGCCTATTTCGCCCTGGGCTTCGTGCATGCCCAGGATCGCCTGTTCCAGATGGATGGCATGCGGCGCCTGGGCGCCGGCCGCCTGTCCGAGATCCTTGGCGATACCACGCTGGAAACCGACCGGATGATGCGTACGCTTGGCCTCTACCGTTCGGCCGAGGATCAGGTCAATGCGGCAAGCCCCGCACTCAAGGCGGCGCTCACCGCTTATGCCGCAGGTGTGAATGCCTTCATCACCGATCACAGCGGCGCCTGGTCGCCGGAATTCTATCTGTTGAACTATCGCCCCGAGCCCTGGCAGCCGGCGGATTCCCTGGTCTGGGGACGGTTGATGGCCCTCGATCTTTCCAACAACTGGCAGGCGGAGGTCAGCAACCGCTCGCTGAAGCGCGGGGTGCCGGCTTATCTCTATGATCTTCTCGTAACCGCACCCTCGCCCCGGGCCGCCAGCAATGACGATGGCAGCGTTCCAGCATGGCGCCAGCCGCTGAGCGAGGCATCGAACAGCTGGGTGGTGGGTGCCCAGCGTAGCGCCAGTGGCAAGCCGCTCATCGCCAACGACCCGCATCTTGGCCTGGCCCTTCCGTCGACCTGGTATCTGGCACGGATCGAGACGCCGGATATGACCTGGACCGGTGCCACGGCACCGGGTCTCCCCTTCGTCATGATCGGCACCAATGGCCGTGTCGCCTGGACCTTTACGACGACGCATGGCGACACACAGGACCTGTTCGAAGAGAAGCTGGTCGCCGGCCGCGCAGATCAATATGAAACGCCCGATGGGCCGCAGGCCTTCACCGCCCGCCAAGAGACGATCCGCGTCAAAGGCGCCGAGGATGTCGAGATCACCGTGCGCAGCACGCGGCACGGCCCGGTTGTCTCCGATCTCGGCGGCGACCCAGGCACGCCGGACACGGTGCTGGCGCTGAGCTGGACGGCGCTTCTGCCGGGTGACCGCACGCCCGAGGCGATCCTGGGCATCAACAAGGCGCAGGATGCGGCAGCGCTGGAAGTGGCACTGGTCGATTTCCATGCCCCTCAGCAGAATATCGTCTATGCCGACGCCGAAGGGGTGACGGGCTTCATCGCCGCCGGCCGCGTGCCGGAGCGCAGCGCCATTTTCGAGGACAGCCGCTTGCCGGCACCAGGCTGGAACGGCGCCTATGACTGGTTGGGCACCTTGCCCATGTCATCGTTGCCGCAACTCCGCGGCGACAGCGGCGATTTCCTCGTCACCGCCAACAACGATATAAGGCCCCTGGGCTATCGCCCCTTCATCACCGCCGATTGGCCCGACGATGCGCGTGCCAAGCGCATTCGCGCGTTGCTGGGCGCCGAGCCGCAACAGAACCTGGATCGCCTGAAGGCCATCCAGCTCGACAACTACTCCGCCCCCCTGCTCGCTTTCACGCGACACTGGCAGGACGCGGCCAAGAGCGCTGATCCGGAAATGGCCGCCATCCTTGCCGATTGGGACGGATCGATGGATCGCGACGCCGCCGCGCCACTGATTGCCACGATCTGGGTCGACCGTGTCGCCAAGCAGCTCCTTGCCGACGAGATGCGCGGGCATTTTGCCGATTGGTGGTTCTGGCAGATCGACCGGTTGGAGCTTCTGCTGGCCGATGGCCGCGCCTGCGACAACGTGGATAGCCCGGCCAAGGAAAGCTGCACGGATGTCCTCAGCGCAGCCTTCAACGACACCCGACGCGATTTGACGACGGCCTATGGCCGCGATCCGGCGCGTTGGCATTGGGGCGATAGTCATCGCGCACCCTTCAAGCACCCCGTCTACAGCCAGATTCCGGTTCTGAATGACTGGCTCGCCGCCGATCTCTCGACCGATGGCGACTTCTTCTCGGTCAATCGCGGCACCACGCTGCCGCCCCGCAGCGGCGTCGCCCTGCCCCATGTCCATGGCCCCAGCCTGCGGTTCCTGATGGACCTCGCCGACCCCGACGGCGCGCTGTTCGTGCTGGCCGGCGGCCAATCGGGCAATCCATTGTCGCCCCATTTCGCCGACGGCTTGGCCGATTGGCGCGACGGCACCTATCGCGGGCTGAAGGATGGCGGGGTCAATCAGCTTGTCCTGGAGCCCGCAACCGCCCCATGAACGGGCAGCCGAATTGAACTGCAATTCAAGCCCTTGCCCCGACTCTTAAACCAAGTGTTAACTAAAACCGGCGATCTTGAGCCAGAATCAAGAGGGGCGGGTTTCGGCATTCCATGCTGGTCATCGTAGGTATCGTCGTCGTCTTCGGCTGCGTCTTTGGCGCCTATGCGGTGCATGGCGGCCATCTCGGCGTCCTTTGGCAGCCGTCGGAATTCGTCATCATCCTGGGCGCCGCGGTCGGCGCCCTGATCATTTCCAGTACCAAGACCGGCCTCAAGGCCGTCGGTGCGGGTTTCAAACGCGCCCTTAAAGGGCCGCATTACAAGAAGCCGGACTATCTGGAGTTGCTCTCGGTTCTCTACCAGATCTTCCGTCTTGCCAAGACCAAGGGCATGCTGGCCCTGGAACAGCATGTGGAAAAGCCGGACGAGAGCCCCCTCTTCGCCCAGTTTCCGAAATTCCAGCATGATCATCATGCCGTCGAATTTCTGTGCGACTATCTGCGCATGATGACACTGGGAACCGAGAACCCGAACGAAGTCGAAACCCTGATCGACGCAGAACTCGAAACCCATCATGCCGAACTGCATGTTGGCTCGCACGCGATTCAGAATACTGCGGATGCCATGCCGGCGCTCGGTATCGTCGCTGCCGTGCTGGGCGTCATTCACACCATGGGTTCGATCACCGAGCCGCCGGAAGTGCTGGGCCACCTGATCGGCGCGGCGCTCGTGGGTACGTTCTTCGGTATTCTGATGTCCTACGGCGTCTTTGCGCCGATTGCGAGTTCCGTGAACGCGACGGACACCGCCGATGCCAAGTATTTCCAATGCATCAAGGCCGGTTTGCTGGCGCATATGCAGGGTTATCCCCCAGCGGTGTCGGTGGAATTCGCCCGCAAGGTCCTGTGGTCGACGGAACGGCCGAGCTTCTACGAAGTCGAACAGGCCGTCAGCGCCCTGCCGGCGCCCTAACCTGTTGTCGACCCAAACGCGCTGAAAGGTCTGCCAGATGGCGGATGAAAGACCAATCATCATCAAGCGCATCAAGAAGTCGGGCGGCGGCCATCATGGCGGCGCCTGGAAAGTGGCCTATGCCGATTTCGTGACCGCGATGATGGCTTTCTTCCTGCTGCTGTGGCTGCTTGGCAACACGACCGACGAGCAGAAAAAGGCGATCGGCAACTATTTCAGCCCGACCCTTGCCATGTCCTCGTCATCCACCACCGTTGCCGTCATGGACGGTCAGCCGCAGGTGATGGAGACGACGGCCGGCGGTGCGGCTGCCGAAGTGGACGTCGAAGAGGACGGAACCGGCCAGACCGGCGACGGCACCGGCAATTCAGATCAAGAGCAAGCGGCGAGCGCGACCTCGCAGGGCGAAAAGCCAATCGACGAGCAGCAGGCCGAAAAGGCCCTGCAGGCCGCCGAAACAAAACGCTTCGAGGAAGTGAAGCAGCAGATCAAGCAGGTCATCGACCAGTCACCGGACCTCTCTGGCCTCAAGGACAATCTGCAAATCGACCAGACGCCGGAAGGTCTGCGCATTCAGCTCCTCGACAAGGAAAAAGAGTCGATGTTCTCGTCCGGCAGCGCCGACATGGCCGAGAAAAGCCGCAAGCTGCTGAGCCTTGTCGCCCAGGCCGTCAAAGGCTTGCCGAACAAGCTCGCCATTTCAGGTCATACGGACGCAACGCCTTATGTCGGGACCGATGGCCGCAGCAACTGGGAACTGTCATCCGATCGCGCCAATGCTGCGCGGCGCGTGCTGGTCCAGAACGGTGTGGACCCGGCGCATGTGCGCAATGTCGTCGGTCGCGCCGATACCGATCCCTTTATCAAGGAAAACCCCAGCGATCCGCAGAACAGGCGCATTTCCATCGTGCTGTTGAGCGAGGTTCACCCAGCGTCGAGCGAGCAGGGCAATGCGGCGCCGACACCGGCCTCCGCAGCGCCCGCCGAACCCGCGGCACCGCCAGCCGAGATCATCCCGCCGTCCGGCGCCGAGGGTGAAGCCAGCCACTGACAATCCCGTGAAGCGGGTGCCCTGCCCTTGCGCTTGGTCACGCGATAGCACATATCGCCATCTGACTTGTTCCGGGAAAGATGGCCTGTGACCGACCGCAAACTGCCTTCGATTGAACTGGCGCGCCTCGAAAGCGCCCGTGACCCGCATCATGCGGACGCGGACTTCGCCCCGCGCCCTGCGATCGATCTCAGCGACAGCCGGCGTTTCGAGGGCATCCTCCTGCGCCGGTCCTGTGCCGCATTGTTCGATTTCATGATCGTCGCCGTGATCTCGACGGTCTTGTGGCTGGCCAATTGCGTTGCGACGGTGGGCACCTTGGGATTGGTGTCCCTGCCGGCGTTTGTCCTCGCACCGGTGGTCATTCACCTTGCCATGTGCACCTACCTTCTGGCGGGCATGCAAGGGGCCACCTTTGGCATGCGCGCCTTTGGTATCCGCGTGGTTAACGTCGAGGGCCGGCCGATGGACCATGTGCAGGCGTTCCTCACCACCGCCATGTTCTTCGCGACCGTGCCTATTTTCCTGCCGGCGCTTGCGGTCGGCTTCTTTACCCAACGCTCTCGCCTGCTCCACGACATCGTGGTCGGGACGGTCGTCCTGCGCTCGAATCCCGGCTGACCGGCCGCAGGCGGGCGATGCTGGCAACCTGGCCGGAATTGGCCTAAAATGCCGCTATGAGCGTTCAAAGTCGCAGCTTCCCGATCAGCTTCATGGTGACCACCGAGGTCCCCTGCCCCTATCTGCCTGAGCGCATGGAACGCAAGATCATCACCGAGCTGTCCGGCAGCCAGGCGAGCGATCTCTTTGAACTGCTTTCACGGGCCGGTTTCCGTCGCAGCCACTCGATTGCCTACCGCCCGGCCTGTGCCGGCTGCCAGGCCTGCGTGCCGGTACGCATCGACATCGCCAATTTCCATCCATCCCGTTCGTTGCGAAAAGTGCTGGCCCGGAATGCCGATCTCGTGACCGAGATTCGCCCGGCACACCCCACGCAGGAACAGTACCAGCTGTTCAGCCGCTATCTCGACCTGCGGCATAATGACGGGGAAATGGTCGGCATGGGGCCGCAGGATTACGCCAGCATGATCGCCGACAGCCCGATCGACACCCGGATGATCGAGTTCCGGGACGGGGCGCGCAATCTGATTGCAGCCTGCCTCACCGATTGGAGTTCGGACGGCATTTCGGCCGTTTACAGCTTCTTTGCCGCCGATCGCGCCAGCAACAGCCTGGGCAGCCTGGTTGTCCTGCGCCTGATTGAGCTCGCGCGGCAGACGGGTCTCCCCTACCTCTATCTGGGCTATTGGGTCAGAGGCAGCCAGAAGATGGATTACAAGCGACGCTTCCAGCCGCTGGAGCGGTATGGTCCGGACGGCTGGCAGCCCCTCCGCCTGGAGCCCTGACCCGGCCTTATTCGCGCCATTCATTGGGTCGAGGCGGCTTTTCTTGCCGATTGTGACCTGATAGTTTCCGCCCCGAGACAGATCGACGGGCGCGCGCTGATTTCCCCGAAAAGAGCCGGCGCTGCACCCAAAATGACCAGATTGAGGATTGCCTTATGCGACGTCGTCGCTTTCTGACCGGTGCCCTGACGGCCGGAGCCGCGGGTGCCGCCACCTTGGCCAGCACCTTCCCGAAGCCTGCCTTGGCGCAGGATCGCATCGAATGGAAGATGGTGACGGCGTGGCCCAAGGGCCTGCCCGGTCTGGGATCGAGCGCCGAGCGACTGGCGGAGCGCATCAATCAGCTGTCGGGTGGCCGACTGACCGTGAAGGTCTTCGCTGGCGGCGAGTTGGTTTCCCCGTTGCAGGGTTTTGCCGCCGTCTCACAAGGCACGGCCGAGATGGCGCATGACTTCTCGCTCTATCACATCGGCCAGATGCCGGCGGCTGGCTTCTTCAGCGCCGTGCCGTTCGGCCTTATCCCCACCGAGTTCAATGGTTGGATCAATTTCGCCGGTGGGCAGGAATTGTGGGACGAACTCTACGATGCAGCCGGCGTGAAGCCATTCCTTGCCGGCAATACCGGCGTGCAAATGGGCGGCTGGTTCCTCAAAGAAGTGAACTCGGTTGCCGATCTCAAGGGCCGAAAATTCAGCATTCCCGGCTATGGCGGCGAAGCCTTGAAGAAACTGGGCGTCGACGTGCAGCCGATGGCAAGCGGCGAGCTTTTTGCCAAATTGCAGGACGGCGCCATTGATGGCGCCGAGTGGGTCGGCCCCTATAACGACCTGTCGCTCGGCCTCTACAAGATCACGAAGTTATATTACTGGCCCGGCTTCCAGGAACCCGGCACGGGCCTGGAATGCATCGTCAACAAGGGTAAGTTCGCTGGCTTGCCAGACGATCTAAAGCAGATCGTGGCGGCGGCCTGCATGGCCGAAAACGGCCTGACAGCCGCCGAATATAGCGGCCGCAGCCCCGCCGCATTGGCGACACTGGTCAACGAGCACGACGTGCAGCTGAAGAAATTCTCGCGCGAAATCCTCATCGCCTTTGGCAATGCGTCGAGCGAAGTGGTGAAGTCCGTCCTCGACAATGGCGATGACGTGACCAAGCGGATCGTCGCCTCCTATCTCAAATATCGCAAGACGACCCTCAATTGGACGCGTGTCAGCGAAGGCGGATATCTCGCCGCCCGTGACCTCGGATTTGACTATCCGACCGGTTAGTTTAATTAAATCAATAAGATAAAACCATCGGCGGCAGGCTGGACAGCAGCCTGCCGGCTGTGGCTTGCTGACTGCAGGACACAGTTTGAGGAGACGGCAGATGGCTTTGGAAACGTGGCTGGCCTTCAGCGCAGCTTCGGCCTTGCTGATGATCATCCCTGGGCCGACAACGCTGCTCGTCATCTCCTATGCGCTGGGCCAGGGCTGGCGGGCAGCCTTACCGATGGCGACCGGCGTGGCGCTCGGCGACTTCACGGCCATGACATTGTCCATGCTTGGCCTCGGTGCGCTCCTCGCCGCCTCTGCCACCATCTTCACCATCCTCAAATGGATGGGCGCCGCATACATGGTCTGGCTCGGCATCAAGCTGTGGCGCGCCGGCGGATCGCTCAATGCCAGCCCGCGGAGTGATGGGGCCTCGATGATCCGGATGCTGGGGCACGCCTGGCTGGTTACAGCGCTCAACCCCAAGAGCATCATCTTCTTCGTGGCCTTCCTGCCGCAGTTCCTGGATCCGCACGGCGACTTCCTGACCCAGATGCTCATCTTCGAGAGTACGTTCCTGGTACTGGCCTTTGCCAACGCGCTCGGCTACGCGACGGTCGCCTCCCGTGCCCGGCAAGCGATCCGGAACGAGCGCCTTGTCGGCACGGCCAACAAGGTCGGCGGTTCGCTGCTGATCGGCGCCGGCATCCTGACCGCCACGGCACGCGCCAGTCAGGGATAGGCTGCCGGGTGGCAAAATGGCCACAGACCTGACCCCAGACTAAAGTCGGGCATGGCGCCAGATCAGCAATGATTGCGCCCCATCAAGGCTTTAGGTAGCCTGACCTGGAGGCTAACGAAAATCCGCCAAAATCGGCGGCCTGCCCAAAGGGCAGCAGTAATTCCAGGGAGGGGGCGTCGCAATGCACGCATTGCTGATCTTCAGCCGCGTCATCGATCGATTGAACACAGGGCTCGGCAAGGTCGCGGCCTGGGCGGTGCTGTTGGCCTGTCTGATCAGCGCCGGCAATGCGACCTTTCGCTATCTCTTCAGCAACAGCTCGAACGCGCTGCTGGAAATCCAATGGTACCTATTCTCGGCATCCTTCCTGCTGGGGGCTGCCCTGACACTGAAGCTCAATGAGCACGTCCGCGTGGATATCGTCTATATGTCGGTAGGCGAGCGCGGTCGGCTATGGATCGATATCATCGGCTTCACGGTCTTCATGCTGCCAGCCACGATCATCCTCACTTACATGAGCTGGGATTTCTTCCTGCAGTCCTGGGGTCAGAATGAAACTTCGGCCAATGCCGGCGGCCTTGTACGCTGGCCGGTAAAGCTGCTGATGCCGTTCGGATTTGGCATGCTCAGCCTGCAGGGCATTTCAGAACTCATCAAGCGGATCGCCACGCTGGTCGGGGTCATCCATATCGACACACATTACGAGCGGCCGCTGCAATGATCCCACTCGATATCATGGCGCCGCTGATGTTCGGCGGCCTCATCGTCTTTATGCTTTTCGGCTTCCCGGTTGCCTTCTCGCTTGCTGCCGTTGGGCTCTTCTTCGGCTTCATCGCGATCGAGCACGGGTACTTTGCCCCTGTTTTCATGGAAAACCTGCCGCTCCGCCTGTTCGGCATCATGTCGAACGACTTGTTGCTTGCCATCCCCTTCTTTACCTTCATGGGCGCGATATTAGAACGATGCGGACTTGCCGAGGATCTGCTGGAAGGGACTGGCCAGCTCTTCGGCCCGGTCCCGGGCGGCCTCGCTTATGCCGTGATCATCGTCGGCGCAATCCTTGGCGCTATCACCGGCACCGTTGCCGCCTCGGTCATTGCCATGGGCATGATCTCGCTGCCGATCATGATGCGCTATGGCTACGACAAGCGCCTGGCGACGGGTGTCATCGCTGCCTCCGGCACCATCACGCAGCTCATTCCGCCATCCCTGGTGCTGGTGATCCTGGCCGATCAGTTGGGGCGTTCGGTCGGCGACATGTACAAGGGCGCCATCGGCCCATCGATCCTGCAGACCTTGCTGTTTCTGCTCTTCATCTTCGTTGTCTCGATCGTCAAGCCGCACAAGATGCCGCCGCTTCCGAAAGAGGCACGCACCCTTTCCGGCTGGCCGCTGATCCGGCGCGTCCTTTGGGGCATGGTACCGTCGATTGCACTCATCTTCCTGGTGCTGGGTACGATCTTTTTGGGCCTGGCGACGCCGACGGAAGCCGGCGCCATGGGCGCCGTCGGTGCTATCATTCTGGCGGCGATGCATCGCCGCCTCACCTGGCCGCTGGTGCGCGAAGGCATGGACACAACCATGCGCATTACCGCGATGGTGGTCTTCATCCTGATCGGCAGCAATGTCTTCAGCCTGGTCTTCCAAGGCGTCGACGGCGGCATCTGGATCGAACACATGCTGACCGGCCTGCCCGGCGGCCCCATCGGCTTTCTCATCGTCGTCAATATCTTCGTCTTCTTCCTGGCGTTCTTCCTCGATTTCTTCGAGATCGCCTTCATCATCGTTCCGCTGTTGGCGCCGGTTGCCACGTCGCTGGGGATCGACCTCATCTGGTTCGGCGTGTTGCTGTGCGTCAACATGCAGACCTCATTCATGCACCCGCCCTTCGGCTTCGCCCTTTTCTATCTGCGCAGCATCGCACCGAAGGATATCAAGACGAGCGAGATCTATTGGGGTGCCCTGCCCTGGCTGGGCTTGCAGCTGCTGCTCGTCATCATCGTCATTGTCTGGCCGCAATCGGTTACGTATTGGCTGGATGCGCCGCTCAATGTCGATCTCGACAAGATCCAGATCGACGTGCCGAGCGTCGAGGAGCCAGGAGACTACACCGACCAGCCGATCGAGATTCCGGCACCCGAATAAGCGCTCAATGCGCCGGTAAAGAAAAACCGCCGGCCCCTCGCGAGGCCGGCGGTCTCGATATCCAGTTCTCGTCATGCCCGGGCCTGACCCGGGCATCCACGCCCTTCAGGCAATCCGTGGATCCCCGGGTCAGGCCCGGGGATGACGGTATCAATACAGCCTTAAGACTTCTTCGCCGACATGCGGTAGACGAAGTTGTCGAAGTTGTTCTCGGCGACGCGGAACCACAGATACTGCTCCTCGCGGAACGGCTTCCAGTTCTCGTAGACCTTCTTGAAGGCCGCGTTGCCGGCCGCCGTCTCGTCATAGAGCTTGAAGGCTGCGGTGTAGCCCGCCTCCATCACTTCCTTCGGATAGGGCTTCAGCTTCGTGCCATTGGCAACGATACGCTTCAAGGCCTTGGGATTGAGCGAATCATATTTTGCCATCGTTTCGACATTGGCGCGGGCCGCCGCGGTCGTCAGGATCGATTGATAGCTCTTGGGCAGTTCAGCCCATTTCTGCTGGTTGATATAGGCACTGAGCTGCGGGCCGCCTTCCCACCAGCCGGGGTAGTAGTAGAACGGTGCGACTTTGTAGAAGCCAAGCTTCTCGTCGTCATAGGGGCCGACCCATTCCGCGGCATCGATCGTGCCCTTCTCAAGGGCCGGGTAGATGTCGCCGCCGGCGATCTGCTGCGGCACGGCACCCAGGGCCGCCATGACCTTGCCGGCGATACCAGCAATGCGCATCTTGACGCCCTGGAGGTCGGCGAGCGAGCCGATTTCCTTGCGGAACCAGCCGCCCATCTGCACACCGGTATTGCCGGCCGGCAGAGAAATCACGTTATAGCCATTGAAGAACTCGGCCATCGCCTCGCGGCCACCGCCATAGTACCACCAGGCATTCTGCTGGCGCGCATTGAGGCCGAAGGGGACGGCCGTATCAAATGCGAAGGTCGGATCCTTGCCGACATAGTAGTAGCTGCAGGTATGCGCCATTTCGACGGTGCCTGCCTGCACGGCATCAAGCGCCTGCAGACCCGGAACGATTTCACCGGCCGCGTGAACCTGGATCTGGAACTTCCCATCGGTTGCTTCGGCCACCGATTTCGAGATGATCTCGGCGGCGCCAAAAATGGTGTCGAGGCTCTTCGGAAAACTGGATGTCAGGCGCCATTTAACCTCAGGCGCGCTCTGCGCGATGGCCGGTGCCGCAACAGCGCTGGCGGCCAGGCCGACACCGCCGATACCGGCGCTTTTGAGGAATTTGCGACGAAGCATAAGGGGGTCCTCCCAATGTTGACGATCATTGCCGGATTTCCCGCTGCCCTGGTTTCCAAGTGCCGGGCGGGATCCGGGTCATCAAGTCGATTTTCGCTTGGGCGCTTGCCGCCTTGCATCACAGACAAACCAAGTCATTGCAGCCGCTTGGCGCGCCGCCCAGGACACAATGTGACGATTCCAGAACAGCGCGCAAGTAGTCCAAAAGGAGGGGCTGCGCGGTGAAGAGGGGCTTGATCGTCGGCCGGCAACGGCTATGAATCGGATGTTAAGGCGACATTGCCAGGACGTTTTGGCGGGGATAATGGGATGACCAGGACAGTGACCGTCGCGGCCACTCAGTTCGCCTGCCGACCGGATCCAGTGCAGAATGTTGCGCGGGCCGAGGCTCTGGTTCGCCAGGCGGCCAAGCGCGGGGCGCAGATCATCCAACTGCAGGCCCTGTTCGAGACGCCCTATTTCTGCAAGGACCAATTGGCCGAGTTGTTCGACCTCGCCCAGCCCGTCGACGATCATCCGACGATCGCCCGCATGCAGGAACTGGCGCGCGAGTTGGAGGTGGTGCTGCCCGTCTCCTTCTTCGAGGCCGCCAACAACGCCTATTACAACTCCCTCGCCCTCATCGATGCCGACGGAGAGATCTTGGGAATTTACCGGAAATCTCACATCCCGGACGGTGTGGGGTATCAGGAGAAGTTCTACTTCAACCCCGGTGATACGGGGTTCAAAGTCTGGGACACGGCCTACGCCCGCATCGGCTGCGGGATTTGCTGGGATCAGTGGTTTCCCGAATGCGCCCGCGCCATGGCCCTGATGGGGGCCGAGATGCTGCTCTATCCCACCGCCATCGGCAACGAACCCAATGACCCCGATTACAGCAGCGCAGATCATTGGCAACGCACCATGCAGGGTCATGCGGCGGCCAACATGGTTCCAGTCGTCGCCTCGAATCGCATTGGCAGGGAGGACGGGGAGACCTGCGCCGTCGATTTCTATGGCCGATCCTTCATCGCCGGTGCCCGCGGCGAAATCATCGCGTCGGCCGGCAAAGAAGAGGCGATCCTGACGGCCGATTTCGACTTCGAGTCCCTGCGCCGCCAGCGTGCTGGGTGGGGCCTGTTCCGCGACCGCCGCCCAGACCTCTATACCGTCCTGATGACCCTTGACGGCCAGAATTGGAGCGAATGAACCGGATGAGCGATGGCAGCGCCCGATTCCATGAGCCGATCACGGGCATTTGTTGACAAAACTACCCGGCAAGGTGTGACATTAAGTTATTCTTAGGTCAGCGAATCCAGTTAACAAATTTCACCCAGGTGCGCGCCCTGCGCGCCATCAAAATATCAACAGCCCTCAGGAGGCCATGGTGCAAAAATCGAGATTGATTGGAGTTGCCTTTATTTCAGCGCTGCTGCTCGCGGGCTGCGGCGAGGAAAAGAAGGAAGCCGAGCAACAATCTTCCGCCGCCACCACCGCCACGTCGGAAGCGGCCAGCACCGCAACCTCTGAAGCGAGCACGGCAACCTCGGAAGCAGCCAGCACCGCCACGTCCGAGGCCGCCCCGGCCGGAGATGGCGGCAAGCTCAACATCTACAACTGGTCGGACTACATCGCCGAAGACACGGTGCCGAATTTCGAAAAAGAAACCGGCATCAAGGTCCAGTACGACGTCTATGATTCGAATGAAATGCTGGAAGCCAAGCTGATGGCGGGTGGCACGGGGTATGATCTCGTGCATCCGTCGGGCGCCTTCCTCGGCCGCCAGATCGTGGCTGGCATCTATCAGCCGATCGATCCGGCGAAGATCCCCAATTACAAGAATCTCGATCCCAAAATCATGAAGCTGCTCGCCGCCTTCGACCCCGGCAATAAGTACGCGGTGCCATGGTTCTGGGGCACGACCGGCATCGGCTATAACGTCGCCGAGATCAAGAAGCGCATGCCGGATGCGCCGGTGAACAGCCTCGACATCGTCTTCAAGCCGGAATTGGCGCAGAAGTTCGCCGACTGCGGCATCTCGATGCTCGATGCGCCCAGCGAAGTGCTGCAGATCGCGCTCAACTATCTCGGCAAGGACCCCTACACCGCCAGTGCCGACGATTATGCCGCCGCTGAGAAGCTGTTGCTGGGTGTGCGTCCCTATGTGAAGTACTTCCACAGTTCCAGCTACATCAACGATATCGCCAGCGGCAGCATCTGCCTCTCGCTCGGCTGGTCGGGTGACTTCAGCATCGCCGCTGCGCGCGCTGAGGAAGCCAAGAACAATATCGAAGTGTCCTATTCCATCCCAAAGGAAGGCACCATCATCTGGATGGATACGATTGCCATGCCGACCGACGCAGTCAACATCGACCAGGCCTATAAGTGGATCAACTACAACCTCGATCCCAAGGTCGCGGCGGCGAACGCCAATTATGTCGCCTACGGCAGCCCGGTCGCGGCGGCCCTGCCGATGATCGACAAGGAATTGATGGACAATCCGAACATCTATCCTTCGGAAGAAGTTCAGGCCCATCTGTTCCCGGACAAGGTGGCAACACCGGAGGTCGAGCGCCTTCGGACTCGCACTTGGACCAAGATCAAGACAGGCCAGTGATAATGGCGCTGTCTTGAATAAAGCAGACGGTATCAATTCTTGACCTCGAACCCCGCGACCTCTGTCGCGGGGTTCTTTTATTTCGCCATGGCGCTTTGAATCATGCATGTGACGCATTAGGTCGCGTCGCCCCGTCCGCCGAGGGTTGACAGCCCAGGCATCGGCGGGGTCAGATATGAAAAAATGTTAACTACGCATAAGCAGGGATGAATTGCGCACAACAAGACCGGCGACACGCTGGCATTGGCGCAAGATGGGCATGACGACTAGGGAGTAATGACCGTGCTGAAATCCGGATACACCAGCTTCACCCAAATGGGTGCGGCGATGTTGGTGGCTGGCATGCTGCTGACCGCCTGCGGCGACAAGAAGACGGACGAGCAGGCCGGCAACGCAGCGCCAACGACGGAGAGCACCAGCGAGGCAACGTCGCAAGCCACGAGCCAAGCAGCGACCAGCAGCGCTGCACCGGCAACACAGGAAGCAGTCGCTCCGACGACGGGTGACGACGCAAAACAACTCAACGTCTACAACTGGTCGGACTATATCGGCGAAACCACCATCGCCGACTTTGAGAAAGAAACCGGCATCAAGGTCCAATACGACACCTTCGACGGCAACGAAACACTCGAAGCCAAACTGATGACCGGCGGTACCGGCTACGACGTCGTCTTCCCTTCCTCCTCCTTCTTCGCCCGCCAGATCAAGATCGGCCTGTTCCACAAGCTCGACAAGACCCTGCTGCCGAACTTGAAGAACATGGATCCCGAGATCATGGCGATCCTTTCCAAGGATGCTGATCCCGGCAACGAGTATGCGATCCCCTACATGTGGGGCACCAACGGCTTCGCCTACAACGTCGACTTGATCAAGAAGCTGATGCCGGACGCCCCGCTCGACAGTCTGGCCATGCTTTTCGATCCCAACGTCGTTTCCAAGTTCAAGGAATGCGGCGTCACCTTCCTCGACTCTCCTGAAGACGTCTTCCCGCTGGCCCTGGCCTATATGGGCAAGGATCCGACATCACAGAAGGAAGAAGATATTGTCGCCGCCGCCGACATGGTCATGAAGGTGCGGCCATTCATCAAGAACTTCGACTCGCAGCAATATCTGACCGCCTTGCCGAACGGCGAATACTGCATATCGATGAGCTGGTCGGGTGACTACGCAACAGCTGCCGCGCGTGCCGCCGAAGCAGGCATCAAGATCAACCTCGCCTATACGATCGCCAAGGAAGGAACCAATGTCTGGTTCGATGGCATGCTGATCCCCGCCGATGCGCCGCATCTCAAGAACGCGCATCTGTTCCTGGACTACATGATGCGCCCCAAGGTGATCGCCGACGCCACGAACTACACCAATTATGCCAACGCCAATGTGCCGGCGAAGGAGTTCGTCAACAAGGAGATCCTGGAGGATCCAGCCGTCTATCCCACGCCGGAGGTGATGAAGCGCAGCTTCCCGTCGGTGGTGCGCGACGACAAACTCAGTCGCGTCATCACCCGCGAATGGACGCGGGTAAAGACTGGACAGTAAAAAAACGGGGCAGCACAGCCACCATGTGCTGCCCCTTCTCTTTAGGAATTTGGCCTCGCTCCCGAGCACTGGCTTCGGGGCATTCATAACAGGACGCATCATGGCGGCTGAACGAGCAAGAGCAGAGACGACCACCCAGATCTGGAACGATCCCAACGCCAAGCCCTATATCCGCATCGAGAACGTCACCAAGAAATTTGGCGATTTCGTTGCCGTCAACGATGTCTCGCTGAACATCTATCGCGGCGAGCTCTTTGCACTGCTCGGCGGATCGGGTTGCGGCAAGACCACATTGCTGCGCATGCTTGCTGGCTTCGAGCAGCCAACTTCGGGCAAGATCTATATCGACGACGTCGATATGGCGGATATTCCGCCCTACGAGCGCCCGACCAATATGATGTTCCAGTCCTACGCCCTCTTCCCGCATATGTCGGTCGAGCAGAACATTGCCTTTGGCCTGAAGCAGGACAAGACGCCGCCGGACCAGATCAAGACGCGCGTCGGCTCGATCCTCGACATGGTGCAGATGCGCCAGTTCGCCCACCGCAAGCCGCACCAACTTTCCGGCGGTCAGCGCCAGCGCGTGGCCCTCGCCCGCTCTCTGGTGAAGGAACCGAAGCTGCTGCTGCTCGACGAACCGCTTGGCGCCCTCGACAAAAAGCTGCGCGAGGCGACGCAGTTCGAGATCATGAACATCCAGGACCGGCTCGGCATCACCTTCATCGTCGTGACGCACGATCAGGAAGAAGCGATGACGCTGTCGACACGCATCGGCGTCATGAACAGCGGCCAGATCGTCCAGGTGGGCACACCCAAGGAGATCTACGAATATCCCAACACCAAGTTCGTCGCCGACTTCATCGGCTCGGTGAACCTGTTTGAAGGGAATATCGTCGAGGACGAGCCGGGCCATGTGCTGATCGGGTCACCAGAAGCAGGTACGGAGATCTACATCGATCACGGCATCTCGTCGGCACCGGGCGCCAAGGTCTGGGTGGCCATTCGACCGGAGAAGATGGAACTGTCCAAGGCGCGTCCCGACGACAACGGCCGCAATTCGACGCCTGGCATCGTCAAGGGCATCGCGTATATGGGCAACCTTTCTGTCTACCTGATCAAGCTGGACAGCGGCAAGGAAGTCAAAGTGACGATGTCCAATCAGCGGCGCGCCGCCGAACACGCCATCGATTGGGATGACCGGGTCTATGTGACCTGGCATGCCAACAGCCCCGTCGCCTTGTTGAGCTGAGGCGGTATCATGGCATCTGAGACCCCATATCAAACCTCGCTGCCGATGGGCACGCAGTTGCACAGGCTGCTCTCGGCCCTGGGCTTGCGGCCGCGATCGGCCGTCATCCTGGTTCCCTATCTATGGCTGACGATCTTCTTCGTCGTGCCTTGCTTCATCATCCTGAAGATCAGCCTGGCGCAAACCCTGATCGCGCAGCCGCCCTATACGCCGATGCTCGGTCCGGAAAGCATTCCGCATGAGCAGCTGTTCGACAATTTCAAGCGACTGGGCCAGGACCTTCTCTACATCATCGCTTATGGCAATTCTCTGAAGCTGGCGGCGATTTCGACCGCGCTGTGCCTCCTCATCGGCTACCCAATGGCTTACGGCATCGCCCGCTGCGCGCCGTCGACGCGGTCATTGTTGCTGCTCGCCATCATCCTGCCGTTCTGG
The DNA here is from genome assembly GCF_034044635.1 of Dongia rigui. Classification (NCBI taxonomy): domain Bacteria; kingdom Pseudomonadati; phylum Pseudomonadota; class Alphaproteobacteria; order Rhodospirillales; family Dongiaceae; genus Dongia; species Dongia rigui. Next base: position 524,647 of record NZ_JAXCLX010000002.1, on the reverse strand, counting down.
ACCTCGTTCCTCATCCGCGTCTATGCGTGGATGAGCATCCTCGGCAAGGAAGGCGTTCTCAACGACTTCCTGTTGGCGATCGGCGTCATCAACGAGCCGCTGCAGATTCTCTATACACCCACGGCGATGTATATCGGCATCGTCTATGCCTATCTGCCGTTCATGATCCTGCCCCTCTACTCCAATCTCGAGAAGATGGACATGTCGTTGCTGGAGGCAGCGGCGGATCTGGGTTGCCGGCCGTTCAAGGCCTTCTGCGTCATCACCATCCCGTTGTCGCTGCCGGGCATCATCGCCGGCTCGCTGCTGGTCTTCATTCCAGCAGTCGGCGAATATGTTATCCCGGAACTTCTGGGGGGCCCCGATGCCTTGATGATCGGCCGTGTCGTCTATAACGAGTTCGCGCAAAACCGTGACTGGCCGATGTCATCTGCAGTCGCCGTTGCCATCCTGCTGGCGCTGGTCATTCCCATCATGGCGTTCCAGTACTTCCAAAGCAAAGCGCAGGAGGCCCCGAAATGACCAACCGGCTCTCCTGGTTTGTTATCGCAGCGCTCGTTTTCGGCTTCATCTTCCTCTATGGGCCGATGGTTGTGCTCGTCACCTATTCCTTCAATGCCAACAAGCTGATGACGCTGTGGGGCGGTTTTTCCACGAAATGGTACCCGGTTCTGCTGAATGATGCGGCCGTCCTGACGGCTGCAAAGAACAGCCTGATCGTGGCGGCGGTCAGCGCCACCTTTGCAACGGTCCTCGGCACGATGGCGGGCTATGTGTTGGCCCGCTACCGGAAGTTCCATGGGCGCACCGCCTTCAGCGGCATGGTGACGGCACCGCTGGTCATGCCGGAGGTTATCACCGGCCTGTCCATGCTGCTGCTGTTCAAGGAGATGGGCTATTGGTTCGGCTGGCCGAAGGCGATGGGCTTCTCGACCGTTATCCTCGCCCACATCACCTTCTCCATGTCCTATGTGACGGTGGTGATGCAGTCGCGCTTCTCGGTCTTCGACATGTCGCTTGAAGAGGCGGCACTGGATCTCGGCGCCAAGCCGCTGAAGACCTTCATGTTGATCACCTTGCCGATCGTGGCACCGGCCGTCGTTTCCGGCTGGCTGCTTGCCTTCACCATCTCGCTCGATGATCTGGTGATCACGATCTACAATAACGGCCCGGGTTCAGGCACCTTGCCGCAGCTGATCTTCTCCAAGGTCCGCCGCGGCGTGGACCCCACGATCAATGCCTTGGCGACGATCATCATCACGGTGGTCGCAACCGGCGTCATCGCCTCGCATGTCCTGATGACACGGCAGGAGAAGCGCCGACAGCGGGACATCCAGGCGGCCTTGCAGGCCAACAACTGACATAGCGGCGCCGCCCGGGCTGGCGGCGCCGTCTGTCTCTTCAGCAAAATTGCTTATCGCGCGACGCGCTTATTGGCGCCGGTGCCTTGTGCCTGCATCAATTGAAGGCAGGCATCGACGGCGAGCGGCTTGCCATAGCGCCATCCCTGCCCGAACTCGCAACCGCGTTCCTTGAGCAGGCGCTCCTCTTCCTCGTGCTCGATGCCCTCGGCTACGACCTTGAGATCGAACAGGCGCGCCAGTTGCAGAATGGCTTCGACCATCTTCACACCGCTGATGTCGGCGGTCATCGCGGTCACAAAGGAGCGATCGACCTTCAGCGTATCAACCGGCAGGCGCCTGAGCAGGCTGAGACTGGAATAGCCTGTGCCGAAATCATCGAGCGACAGCCCGACGCCGATTTCCTTCAACCGCTTCAGCAACTTCATGGTCAGCTCGAAATCACGCATCACAGCACTTTCGGTGATCTCCAGCTTGAGATGCGCCGGCGACAGACCCGTCTGGCGCAAAGCCTGACGCACGATCTCCGGTAGAGCCGGCCCATCAAGCTGGCGAGACGACACGTTGACGCTGATGAAAAGGTCCGGAACCAGGTTCTGCTCGGTCCAGGCCTGCGCCTGGCGACAGGCTTCCTGGACGACCCAAGTGCCGATCGGAATGATCAAGCCGGTCTCTTCGGCGATCGGGATGAATTCCATGGGCGGGATCATGCCGCGCTGGGCATGCTGCCAGCGCACCAGGGCTTCGAAGCCGGCAAGCTGGCCCGTGCGCATATCGATGATCGGCTGGTAAAGGAGGCGCAATTCGTCGCGCTTCAGGGCCAGATGCAATTCGGCCTCGATCCGCAGGCGATCGCGGGCGCGGCGCTGCATGTCGGGATCGAACACGACTTCCTGCCCGCCACCCTCGGCGCGGGCTTTGTTGAGCGCCGCCGTCGCATCACGAATGAGATCCTCGGCGCTCTGGTGATGTGCCTGTGCCTGCGCCATGCCGATCGAGAGGCTGAGGAGCACGCTCTCGTCACCCAGGGTGATCGGTTCCTCGGCCGCCGCGCGCACGCGGTGGGAGACGCGCACCAGATCGGTATCGTCGCGCATGACATCGAGCAGGATGCACATCGTGTTCTCGCCCATGATGGTGAGCGTGTCGGTCGTGCGCAAGGTGCCGACCAGGCGCTGCGCCACCACCTTCTGCACCGCGTCGCAGAACACCTGGCCATAGGCTTCGCGCATGGTCTCATAGCGGTCTATCTGCAGCAGAATGATGCCGAAATTGGCGTTCTGCTTGCGCCGGTTCTTGACGATGGTCTGATTGAGACGGTCATAGAGCACGATGCGGTTCGGCAGACCGGTCATGGCATCGGTGAGCTTGCGCTCGCTGATGTCGGTCAGCGATCCGGCGATCCGAATGGCCTTTCCCGCGCCGTTGCGCTGACCGGTGCCACGCACCAGGAACCAGCGATAGGTCTGGTTCTTGTGCAGCATGCGGCATTCCATCTGCAACGACAGCGTGATGCCTTCCAGATGATTGCGCAATTCGACCTGGAACTGATCGACGTCGTCCGGATGAATGATCGCGATCCAGTCTTCGAGCAGCTTGAAGCCGTCCTCACCCGTGCGGCCCAGCAGATCGAAACAGCGGGCGGACATGAAGAGCGCATCGTTGTCGAGCGTGAGGTCCCAGATTCCGTCGCTGGACCCGGCGACTGCCAGGGCAAAGCGCTCGCGCTCCAGCCGGCTGGCTGCAATGGCGCGCGCACGCGCTAGTTGGCTGCGCACGCGCGCGAGCAACTCGGCTTCGTGGATCGGAACGGTCAGGAAATCGTCGGCACCGCAATCGATGCAATGCTCCACCAGCGTTTCCGCACCGGGATCGACCAGGAACACGATCGGCAATTGTTCGGTGCCGAACAGGGTGCGAATGCTGCGAATGAAGTCGCCATCGTCCGATTTGCGCACGCGCAGAAGCAGCAGATCCGCTGGCGCGTCCGCGCCCTTGACGAGTGGGATTTCGGCACGGTCGGCAACATACTCGACCAGATATCCGCCGACGCCAAAGGCCTGCCGAACGCAAGCACGTTCGACGTCATCATCGAGGAGACAAAGGATGTGACCATCCAGCATCGTGCCAACCAATCTCGGCCGCGGGGATCATGGGTACCCGCGAGACAAGTGCCATGAACATAGTCACTGCCCCAGGCGACCATATTCAATCGCGAAAATAGTCCTCGTTAACTAGAGTGAATTGATTAAGGATATCTTACCATTGGCCTAGAGGTATGAAATAGTGGGAAAAATTGGCAGGAATGTGCGAGTTTCGCCAGCTGCCGTTGCTTGCCAGTTCGCACCCGCCCTGCCTATATTGCGCCGCCCATCAGTCTGCAGCACATGACCGACACCCCAATTTCCGCGCCCCGGGTTACCCATCGCCGCATCCTTGCCGTGGCCGTGCCGGCTATTCTCGCCAATTTCGCGGCGGTCCTGCCCAATCTGGTCGACACCGCCCTGATCGGCCGGACCGGCGACGCCGTGGCGCTGGGCGGCATCTCCGTCGGGGCCTCGCTGTCGACCTTCGTGCTGTGGGCTTTCGCCTTCCTGCGGCTCGGCACGGCGGGCTTCACCGCCCAGGCCTACGGCGCCGAGGATGGCGACGAAATCAAGGCAACACTCAACCGGGCGCTGTCGCTGGCCTGGATCTTTGGTTTCATCCTGCTCCTGGTCATGGTTCCGCTGGCCTTCGTCGCCGTGCCGATGTTCGGATCCAGCGAGGCGGTGGCCGATCTGGCCGCCCGCTATTTCCATTATCGCCTGTTCAGTGCGCCGTTTGACTTCACCAATTATGTCATCTTCGGCTGGCTGGTCGGGCTGCAGCGCATGGGGCGTGCCCTGGCCTTGCAGGTGCTGCTCAATGGCCTCAACGTCGCTCTTTGCTGGCTGTTCGTCTATCAACTCCATCTCGGCGTTGATGGCGCCGCCATCGCCACCGCCGTCGCGCAGACGGTGACCGCCATTGTCGGCTTCGTGGTGGCCCGGCGTCTGCTGCGCATCGTTCCGTTGAGCGAAGAATCGGGTTCTCTCATCGACCTCGACAAGCTCTTTGTGCTGGTGTCGGTCAATTTCGATATTTTCCTGCGCACCCTCGCGGTGATGTTTGTGATGGTCTATTTCGTCGGCCTCGGCGCCCGCATGGGCGACGCCACGCTGGCCGCGAACCAAGTCCTGTTCGCGCTGGTCGCCACCATCGCCCAGAGCCTCGACGGATTTGCACAATCGGCCGAGACACTGACCGGCCAGGCAGTCGGCCAGCGCGATCGCGGTCAGTTGCGCCGTGCCGTCGGTGGCTCGCTCCTCTGGGCGTTGGTCCTTGCCCTGGGCATTGCCGTCCTGCTCGAATGCGGTGGCGGTGCCATCATTGGCTTGTTCAGCGACGACCCCGCGGTCCTCGCCGAGGCAGCGCCTTATCTGCCCTGGCTGACCGCCACCCCATTGGTGGCCGTTTGGTGCTATGTCCTCGACGGCGTCTTCATCGGCGCCACCCGCGGCCGCGAGATGCGCAACGGCATGGTGATTGCGGCGCTCGGGGCGATCGTCGCGCAATATTTCGCCATTCCGGCCTTCGGCAATCATGGCCTGTGGGGCGCGCTGATGCTGTTCTTTGTCTTGCGAGCGGCAACGCTTTATCTGTGGTACCCGCGGATTCCCCGGGCGCTGGCACATTGATGCCGCCTGTGGCAGATTCCGCAGACGTTTGAGGAGGTTCCGATGCCGTCATTTGACATCATTTCTAAGACTGAACTGGCCGAGGTCGAGAATGCCATCCAGGGCGTCGTCCGAGAGGTCGGCACGCGCTTCGATTTCAAGGGGTCGCATTGCACGATCGAGCGCAAGGAAGCCGTCATCACCATCAATGCCGATGACGATCTGAAGCTGAAGCAGATGCAGGAACTGCTCAAGGTGCATATCACGCGGCGGAAACTGGATCCCGGCTGCCTCGAATTCAAGGACGAGCAGAAGGCCACCGGCAATTCGCGCCGCCAGGAAGTCGTGGTGAAGCAGGGCATCGAGCAGACGCTGGGCAAGAAGATCGTCAAGGACATCAAGGACGCAAAGCTGAAGGTCCAGGTTTCGATCCAGGGTGACGAACTGCGCGTCACTGGCAAGAAGCGTGACGAACTCCAGGAAGCGATCGCCTTCGTAAAGGGGTTGAAGATCGAACAGCCGCTGCAGTTCACTAATTTCCGCGATTGAGGGATTGATCTTGCAGACGCCCATCATTCGCATCGAAACCCCCGACCAGCCGGATGTGCGCGACATGCTGGCCGAAGGCGATGCCTATTACGCGACACTGTACCCGGCCGAGAGCAACCACCTGGTCGACATATCGACCTTGCAGGGGCCGCAGACCAGCTTCTACGTGGCGCGCGTCGACGGCCGGTTGCGCGGGATCGGCGCCATCTTGCGCCAGCAGAGCTATGGCGAGATCAAGCGCATGTATGTCGACCCCAAGGCGCGCGGCCTGAAGCTCGGCAGCCGCCTGCTGGCGGCACTCGAGGCCGATGCCCGTGCCGTGGGCATCACCTGCCTGCGGCTCGAGACCGGCGTCCGGCAGCCGGAGGCGATCGCGCTATATGTTAAGTCTGGATATCGCGAGATCGCCCCCTTCGGGGCCTATCAGCTCGACCCACATTCGCTCTACATGGAAAAGACCCTGGACGCATAGGATAGCGACATGCCGCCGAAGAAGAACCCGCTCAACCTCAACACGCTGCAATTGAAGACCCTGACCCTGTTTCAGGCGCTCTCGGGGCTCGAAGGCTATGCGGTGCCGGCCGAAGAGGCGGGCCACACGCTCATCCAGCGCCTGCCACACGCCCATGGCGACCATTTTCACCTGGGGCCGTGGGTGCTCTCGGCGGCAGATGCCACGGGCCTCGGCAACGAGGCGGCGTGGAAGGCGCTGGAGCGCAAGGGCCTCATCAAATCCGCGTTCCCCCGCGCTTGCATCCTGACGCCCGAAGGGCACGCCTATGATACGGGCATGCGCCAGGCGATGCTGCACGAAGCACATCACCATTGAGCGTGTCCCGGTGATCAGCATGGCTGGGCGGTGAGCATGTCCGGGCCGGGCCATCTCGAGCTGCGCGATCTGACGGCCGGGGAAGGTGCCGCGGCACTTGACGGCTTTTCCGCGCAGCTGCCGCGTGGCGCCTTCTTCGCGCTGGTGGCCCCGGCACCCGAACTGCTGACCACCGCCATCGACCTCATCGCCGGATTCGCGCGGCCGCGGCATGGCCGCATCCTGATCGACAACAAGGATCTCGGCCTGCGGGTGCCGGGCGAGCGTGGTGTCATGACGGTGCGCGCGCATCTCGCCCTCTTCCCGCACCTAACCTTGCGCGCCAACATCGCCTTTCCACTGCAACAGCGCGGTCATGACAGAGCCGAAATCGCAACCCGCCTGGAACGTGTGGTCGAGGAATGCGGCATCGCCGCCGATCTATTGGACCGGCTGCCCGCGTCCCTCACGGCGGAGCAACAATTGCGCACGGCCCTCGCCCGCGCCATGGCCGGGGAGCCTGAGATTCTGCTCCTCGAGCGGCCGCTGCAGGTACTGCCAGGTGCGGCACGCCATGCTTTCCTGCCGGAACTGAAGCGGCTGCACCGGCAGTTCAACCTCACCACGCTGTTTGCCACCGACGACCTCGCTGAAGCGATGGCGCTGGCGGACATCATCTCGGTCGTCGTCGGTGGCCGAGAAGTGCAATTGGGCAAGGCCGAGGAATTGTTCGGCCGCCCGGCGAGCGCCACGGTCGCCCAATTGGCCGGCCCCTGCAATCTGCTGCCCGTCGACGTCGAAATGCTCGACGCCAAGGTCGTCTTGCGCTCGGCCTTGCTACAATCTGGCGGCGGCGATTTGGGGCGCGAGCGCTGCCACCCTCGGCTGGCGAGCGGTCCGGCCCTGCTGCTGGTGCGCCCCGAAGTCGTGCGGCCCTTTCTCGGCATCCGCCGCTTCGACCTGCTGACCGATGGTATCATCGCCGATGTCATGCCACGCGGCACCAACACGCGCATCCGTGTCGCCATCGAAGGCTTCGCGCCCGGCGTGATCGCCGAGATTCCGGCACCCGCCCCCTTTCCGCTGGAAAGCGGCAGGCGCGTCACGCTGGGCTGGAACCGGGCCGATTCCTATCTGCTGCCGGTGACCTGATGGCGGCCGGCGGCAGCTCCTTGGCGTTGCGCGGCCCCCTCGCCGGCCTCGCCTGGACGTCGCTGGGATTGCAAATCGCGATCTTTGCCGCCCCCCTTGCACTCGTCCTCTGGCTCAGCCTGCTGGCCACGGCCAATCAATCCGGCGACCTGTCGCTCACGGGCTGGACCAGTCTGCTCGCTTCACCAGAGGCCCGCGAAGCGCTCTTCAGCAGCATTCTGCTCGCAGCACTGACCGCGCTCGGTGCGACCTGCCTCAGCTGGCCGATCGCCTACTTGATCGCCATTCGCGGTCGGCGCCTTGGGCGCGTCCTGCTCGGCTTCGTCATCCTGCTGTGGTTTTTCGATCCCGGCATGCGCATCCTGGGCTGGATGCAGGCCTTCAAGGACCTCGCACTCCTGGACATCCTGCCATTGTCGATGCTCAGCGGCTTCTCGGCAGAACTGATCGCCGGTATTCACGCCTGGCTGCCGCTTAGCATTCTGGTTCTTGCACTGGCTTTTCGCCGCGTCGATCCGCATCTGCTGCGCGCGGCACGGGAATGCGGTGCCGACAGCGCAACACTCCTCACCCGCATCCTGTGGCCGCTCTGCCGATCTGCTGCGGCACTTTCCGCAGCCATAACTTTCAGCGGCGCCATCGGCAGCTTCCTGGAGCCGCGGCTGCTCGGCACCGGCGAATTTGAACAGGCCAGCGAGTGGCTGCAACGCGCGTTGGAAAGCGAGACCGGTTGGCCCTATGCCGCGGCGATGCTGATCCTGTTGCTGGCATTTGCCGCTGCACCTCTCGTCCTCCTGGCGGTGCTCAATCAGCGCAAGGTGCCCACATGATCCGCCGTGTCAGCCGTCTGCCCGGATTGTTGCTGCATCTTGCCGCCTGGCTGTTGGTCTTGTTCCTGCTGCTGCCGGTCGGCGCCATTTTTGGCCTAGGGCTCTATTACGCGCTGGGGATATTCCTGGTTGCCGATACCGGCCAGATGATGGCGGCCCTTGCCAAGGAAGCCGGCATCGCTCCGGCGCTTGGCGAAACACCCCTCATCGCCATTGCCGTCACGATCCTGGCGGGCATCTGGGGCTTGGCCCTGTCACTTCTTTGGCGTCGCTGGATCAGGGAGCGCCATTGGCTGCCTTTGCTCGGCTCCGCCCTCCCCTTCCTGTTGCCGCGCTTCGGCCTTGGCGCGCTGTTCCTGCTGGCCTGCCTCAAGCTTGCGCAATGGGGCGGCAATGCGTTGGGCCTTGGCCTGGTGGCGCTGAGCCAGGCCGCGGTCGCGGCCCCCTTGGTGGCAGCGATCCTTTGCCTGGGCTGGCAGCGCGTCGATCCGGCCTGGCGCGCCACGGCGCTTGAAGCCGGCGCCGATGAAATCACGATTTTCCATCGCCTCACCTGGCCAGTCCTGCGGCCCTACATGACCTTCGGCGCCCTCATCGCCTTCATCCTGTCACTGGGCGATTTCTATCTCGGCAACAGTCTTTCCGGCGACGCCGTGCTGCTGCCCGGCGCGATCCTCTCAGGGGTCGCCCAGAACGCCTCGCCGCTTTATCATGCGCTGGTGGCCTTGATGATCCTGGTCGATTTCGCGCTCTTCATCTTCGTCACCCGCAGCCTCAAGCGACTGACCCCAGCTTAAGATTGGACTTCCAACGTGACCGATCTCGATCTTTGCTTCACGCCCGCCACCGAACTCGCCGCCCGCATCCGTGCCGGCAGCCTGTCGCCGGTCACCATCATAGAGAATGCGCTGAAGCGCATCGCCGAGGTCAACCCGGCGCTCAATTGCTTCTGCTTTGTCTACGCAGAAGAAGCGCGCGATCAAGCCAAGCAAATGGAGGCAGAGGCCAAGGCCGGCCATTTCCGTGGTCCCTTGCATGGTGTGCCCTACGCCTTGAAGGATCTGACACCGACCAAGGGCAAGCGCACAACGCTCGGCTCCTACGCCTATGAACATTGGGTGCCCGATCACGACGCGCCGATTGCCGAGGCGCTCGCCGGTGCCGGCGGCATTCTCATCGGTAAGACGACGACACCTGAATTTGCCTATTCGAGCTTCACCGAGAGCCCGCTCTGGGGCATCACGCGCAATCCATGGAACACCGAACGCACTGCCGGCGGTTCGTCCGGTGGTTCCGGCGCTGCTGTCGCAAGCGGTTGTGTGCCCTTTGCCGAGGGCTCGGATATGGGCGGGTCGGTGCGCATTCCGGCCAGCTTCTGCGGTATCGTCGGGCTGAAGCCGAGTTTCGGTCGCATCCCCTTCACGATCCTCCCCAGCCAATTCGACCAGCTGTCGCATTTTGGTCCGCTGGCCCGCACCATCGGCGACGCCTGCCTGTTCCTAGAGATCACGCAAGGGCCCGATGACCGCGACATTCAATCGCTAACCACGCCGCTCGACTTTACCGGGCCATTGCCCGACGACCTCAAGGGCAGGCGTCTCGCCTTGCTTCTGAAGGTGGGTAACCACGTCTGGCATCCGGAAGTCGAAGCTGCCGTCCGCCGGGCCGCCGACACCTTGGCCAGGGCCGGTGCCATCATCGAGGAAGTCTCGCTGCCCTGGGGCAAGGACGAGGACGAATTGTGGTCGGCGCATTGGGGCGTCTATCTCGCCACCTTTTTCGGCCATGTGCTGAAAGACTACCGGGCCAAGATGGACCCCAATGTCGTGCGCCTGATCGAGAACGGCCTGGCGATGAACGCTGTCGAGTTCAAGAAGATCGAGATCGTCCGCACCCGCATGTGGGGCGAGATCCAGCCAATCCTCGCCCGCAACGAGGCCATGCTGACTGGCACCATGTGCCAACCAGCGGCCAAGGTTGGTCGCAACGATGCCGAGTACTGGCAACTCGACGCTGACGGGGGTTACCGCGCCCTCGATTTCACATCGGTCTGGAATTTCGTCAGCCCCTGCCCGGCCTTGTCGGTCCCGGCGGGCCTTACGTCAGACAAATTGCCGATCGGCCTGCAGATCATCGGCCGACGCCATGATGATCTTGGCGTCCTCGGCCTTGGCAGCGCCCTGGAAAAGCTGCAGCCGTGGTGGCACCAGCGCCCACCGCTCTGAGGCCCCGCCCCTTGCCAAAACAGGGCAAAAAGCGCTAGCCCTAGCCCCGCATTTTCGTCCTGACCTTTTATTCCTGGGTGCCCGTCCATGAGCAAGAATGTGAAGCCGCGCAACGGTGGCCGGATCCTGATCGATGCGCTGATCGGGCATGGCGTCGACATGGCCTTCTGCGTGCCGGGCGAAAGCTATCTGGCAGCGCTCGATGCGCTCCACGATTCGCAGGACAAGATCAAGCTGGTCGTCTGCCGCCAGGAAGGCGGTGCCGCCTATATGGCCGAAGCCTATGGCAAGCTGACCGGCAGGCCCGGCATCTGTTTCGTCACGCGCGGTCCCGGCGCCACCAACGCCTCGGTCGGCGTCCACACCGCCTTCCAGGATTCGACGCCGATGATCCTCTTCATCGGCCAGGTCGCCCGCGACCAGGTCGAGCGTGAGGCATTCCAGGAAATCGACTTCCGCCGCATGTATGGCCCAATGGTGAAATGGGTGGCCGAGATCGAGGATGCGGCGCGCATTCCCGAATTGGTGAGCCAGGCCTTCCACCGGGCCGTCAACGGCCGCCCCGGCCCGGTCGTGCTGGCGCTCCCCGAGGACATGCTGACCGACATTGCCGAGGTGGGCGATGCCATGCATTACAAGGTCAGCCGCGCGCATCCGGGTGAGGAACAGGTGGCAGACTTCCGAGCCCTGCTCACCAAGGCACAGCGCCCGCTCGTCATCCTGGGTGGTGGTGGCTGGGATGCCGAGGCCGTGGCCGACATCCGCGCCTTTGCCGAAGCCAACAACCTACCCGTCGGCTGCTCCTTCCGCTGCCAGGATCTGTTCGACAACACGCTGCCGAATTATGTCGGCGACGTGGGCATCGGCATCAACCCGAAGCTCGCGCAGCGCATCAAGGAGAGCGATCTCCTCATCGCCATCGGACCGCGCCTCGGCGAAATGACCACATCCGGCTACACCCTCATCGACATTCCGGTCCCGGCACAGAAGCTCGTTCATGTGCATGCCAGTGTCGAGGAATTGGGTCGCGTCTATCAGGCCACTCTGCCGATCAACAGCGGCATGGGTGCTTTCGCGCGGGCGCTGCGCAAGATGGCGCCGGTCGATCACAAAGCCTGGGCTTCCTGGACGTCGGGCGCCCACGCCGATTATATCGAGAACATCAAGCACAGCCCGGTCCCTGGCGATTTGCAGATGGGCGACATCATGGCCTGGCTGCGCCACCGCCTGCCCGAAGACGCAATCCTCACCAATGGTGCCGGTAATTACGCGACATGGAGCCACCGCTTCTATCAGTATCGCAAGTTCCGCACCCAGCTCGGCCCCACCAATGGCTCGATGGGATATGGCGTGCCGGCAGCAGTTGCCGCCAAGCTCGCTGCCCCTGACCGCGTTGTCGTCTCCTTCAATGGTGACGGCTGCTTCATGATGAATGGCCAGGAATTGGCAACGGCCGTGCAGTATGGCGCCAATGTCGTGTTCCTGGTTATCAACAACGGCATGTACGGCACGATCCGCATGCACCAGGAAAAGACCTATCCAGGCCGCGTCAGCGGAACCGAACTGCACAATCCCGATTTCGTGGCACTGGGCAAGGCCTATGGCGCGCATGCCGAGCTTGTCGAGAAGACAGCGGAATTCGCGCCGGCTTTTGAGCGCGCCCTTGCCGCTGGCAAACCGGCACTGCTTGAGTTGCGCCTTGATCCGGAAGCAATCACGCCCAAGGCCTCGCTCAGCGATCTCCGCAATGCTGCGCTGAAGGCTCAAAAGGCGTGACGGAACGGCTCGCCACCGAGCTCTACGTCAAGGCGCATATACGGCAGTGTTTTGCCAAGGGTCTCACTGCCATCGTCGCCCATAAGGGCGACGACTGGGGTGGCGCCATTCTGGTGAAACTCAATCTGCTGGGGCCTGGCTGTCGCCTGCTCAACCAGACCCGCGATGCCGATGGCGAAATCGCCTGGCTGCCGGTGCAGGCGGGCACGCTTCTTTCCGAACACGAGGCCGACGACTACATTGCCAAGGCCGTGAACCGAGATCCGGACCTCTGGGTCGTCGAGATCGAAGACCGCAGCGGCACCAATCCGTTTCCCGGAAAAATCCTCTAAGACCCCAAACGCATCATCCCCGGGGTGCTAACCCCGGGGATCCACCGCAATCGGGGGAGGGAAGTGGATGCCCGCTCTTCACCCGGGCATGACGCGGGGAAACGCCTTAGGCACTGCCCATCTGGCGAAAATCGCGGCGCAGTTGGAATTCACGGGAGGTCACCTGGTTCTCCATCGCCCCTGCCCGCTCTTCCAGATCCTTGAACTTTGCGCGCAGATTGGGAAAGGAAAGGTCTGGCGGCAGACCACCCGTCGCCCAATCATCTTGCGACTGAGCCGCCTTCGTTGGCTCAGCCCGCGCCTGGTCGGCCGGTTTCAGAAAGAAAGTGCCGAGGCCATAAGCGATCAGTGTGAACATCGGCGCGAAGATCAGGCCAAGCACTGCCGCCACGCGTACCAATTTCAGGCGCACGCCCCAATGCTGAGCGATACCGGCACAGATACCGCTCACTTTTCCTTTGTCGGGAATTCGGCGCAGGCCTTGAAAGGCCCAGAAGGCGCGCCCGCTCCCTGTATGCTCATCCCAATTCATCGTTGCGTCTCCCGCCAGCCCGGCGCCTCGGCGTCGAGCAATTTTTCCAGATTGGCGACCCGGCTCTCAAGCCGCTGTGCCGCCGCCCACAATTCCTTCTTCGTCTTCTCGTCGCCGCTGCCGCCGGTGTTCTGGTCCTTCCACCGGGTCTTGTAGTGGAAGATCAGCCACAGTGGTGCCACGATCACCATGAAAAGGATGGCTGGCACGGACATGAACTCGAGGAAACTCATAAACGATCCCTTTGGGCCGATGGGCGGTGGTCAGAACACTCAAGCAAAACATGGGCCTCAGCCCTTGTGCTCGGCGCGGAGCTTTTCCTTGAGCGCCGCCAACTCTGCATCAAGGCCGGTCTCGGCTTCAAGATTGGCGAACTCCTGCTCCAGGGTCTTACCCTGCCCCATATCGTAAACCTCGGCCCGGCCTTCAAGCTCATCGATCTTCTGGTGCAGGGTTTCATACCGCGCCAGTGCATCGTCGACCCGACCATCCGCCAGCGTCCGGCGGACCTGGACCCGCTTCTGGGCAGCGTTGAGGCGGATGAGGAGCGCCTTCTGCTTGGCCTTGGCTTCCTGCAGCTTAGATTGCAGGCGCGCGAGGTCTTCGTCATGGCGCGCCAGCGCTTCTTCCACGGCCTTCAATTCACCCTGCAAAGCCGTGGCGCTTTCGCCGAGTTTCCGCTTGGCCAGCAAGGCCCCCTTGGCGAGGTCGTCGCGGCCCTTGGAGATGGCGAATTCCGCCTTCTGCGCCCAATCGGCCTCGGCTGTCGCCAGTTGCTCCAACCGGCGCTGGATTTCCTTCTTTTCCGAGATGTTCTTCACCGCCGCCGAACGCACCTCGACCAGCGTGTCCTCCATCTCCTGGATCATCAGCTTCGCCATCTTTTCCGGATCTTCGGCCCGGTCCAGAAGCGCATTGAGGTTGGCGTTCACGATATCGCTGAGGCGCGAGAAAATACCCATGGTGCTAGTCCTTTTATCGAATTCTGCGAATGTGGGAGAGAAGCTGGATCAGAAGAGGAAATGGCCGAGGGCGACGCCGCAGCCAAAGAACACCCAGTCGGACGCCGTGCGGCTCCGGAGGTAGCTGCGGATCCAATCCATCGCCCGATCAAGATCCGCGGCGATACCACGGCGAAAACTCGGGCCAGGATTGGAATGGATGTCGTCGGTCATTTGGCAACTCCTCTAGATGAAGATGCCCTCTAACAGCATGTGCCGTGCCAAGATAGATATCATTGTATTTCAATTAGTTAGATAAAGGCGCCCATTCGATTTAGCGATAATCGCTAGTCATTTTCACCATATATGGCTATTATCGCTATATGGAGATCATCACCAATCCCGATGCCGCCGGCACGACACCGCTTCTCGGCTCCGATCCGACTTTCCTGGAGGCGTTGGAGCATGTCTCGCGCCTCGCCCAGCTCGATCGCCCGGCACTGGTCATCGGCGAACGGGGGACGGGAAAGGAATTGATGGCCGAGCGCCTGCATTACCTGTCGCCGCGTTGGGACGGACCCTTCGCCAAGGTGAATTGCGCGGCACTTACCGAGACGCTGCTGGAGAGCGAGCTTTTCGGGCATGAAGCCGGTGCGTTTACCGGCGCAAGGCAAAGGCGGCGCGGGCGGTTCGAACGCGCCGACGGCGGCACCCTCTTCCTCGACGAGATTGCCACCGCCTCATCGCGCCTGCAGGAGCAGATCTTGCGCGTCATCGAGTATGGCGAGTTCGAGCGTGTGGGCGGTGAGCAGACTTTGAAAGTGAATGTCCGCGTCGTCGGCGCCACCAATGTCGATCTGCCGGAATGCGTCGCCGCAGGCAGGTTCCGCGCCGATCTTCTCGACCGGCTATCCTTCGATGTCGTCACCCTGCCGCCGCTCCGTGCGCGGCCGACCGACATCCTGGAACTCAGCGACGCCTTCGGCATCCGCATGGCCAAGACCTTGGGCCACCCGCTCTTTCCCGGCTTCACCAGCGCTTGCCGGCAAATGCTGCTGGGTCATGGCTGGCCTGGCAATGTCCGGGAGTTGCGCAATGTCATCGAGCGTGCGGTCTATCGCGCCGGCCCCAGCGAGACGCCCATCGATATGATCCAGATCGATCCGTTCGAAAGTCCCTGGCGCCCGGGCAATCCGGCAAAGATCGATGCACCCAGCATGCCCCCCAGCGACGACTTCTCTGCCAGCGTTGCTCGCTTTGAAAAAGACTTGCTGAAGCGCGCGCTCGCGGCGAACAACGGCAGCCAGACCAACGCGGCGCAGCAGCTCAAACTGAGCTATCACCAGTTACGCCGCCTGCTGAAGAAATACGGCCTATAGCCAGCCGGAACGCTTGAAGCGCCAGAACAACAGGCCGCAGATGACGACGATGAAGGCGATAACGCCGAAATAGCCGTATTCCCACTTCAATTCCGGCATGTTGTCGAAGTTCATGCCGTAGATGCCGGCGACGGCCGTCGGCACCGCAAGCATGGCGGCCCAGGCCGCGAGTTGCCGCATGACTTCGTTCTGCTTCATGGCGCTCATCAGCATCTTGGTGTCGACCACCGTCTTGATGAGTTCGCGAAGGTTTTCGATGCGGTCGAGCAGGATCGTGCTGTGATCGAACACGTCGCGGAAATAGGGATGCGTGTTACGGTCAATGAGGGCCATGTCATATCGCATCAGCCGCTGGCAGATTTCCGGCAGCGGCGCTACGGCATGGCGCATGTGCAGCAGGTCGCGGCGCAGGATCACGATCTCTTCCAGTACATCCAGTGTACTGCGGCCATCGAGCACGGCTTCCTCAAGCCGTTCAATATCGTCTTCGATGCTCTCGACAATCGGGAAATAGCGGTCGACGATGAAATCCATCAGCGCGTAAAGGATGAAGTCTTCGCCCTTCTTGAAGTTCTCGGGCGAATTCTCACAGCGCGAACGCACATCGGCATAACTCACCGACGGACCGTGCCGCACTGTGATCACATAGCCGCGGCCGATGAAGAAGCTGGTCTCGCCCATGGCGACATGCGTGCCGTCCATCTGCGCGGTCTTCATGACCACGAACATGGTCTCGCCATAGAGTTCGAGTTTGGGCCGCTGATGGGCGCGGTAGGCGTCTTCGACAGCCAACTCGTGAAGGCCGAAATAGGCCTGGAGCTTGGCCAGTTCCTCCTGGCTCGGCTCATAAAGGCCGATCCAGATCACCCGTCCTGGCTGGACCCGCATCTGGTCTGCATCATTGATGTCCAGGCTCCTAAGCCGTTGGCCACCCTCGTAAATTGCGCAATCGACAACACGACCCATCTTTGATTGCTCCGGAAAGAGGCCAGAACGGGGTGCATGTCACGCCCCTTTCGACCCGATTATCCCACCCATCCGCTCGTGGCAAGCGGCCTATACAAGGTCGGTCGGGCAGATTACCTTCCCACGCGAGCTGACGGCCCCAACTGCCACATTTGGGCGCCACCTTTTATGTGAACCTTTTGACCTGATCGGACGACGGACTGATGACCATGGCAGACGCTTCATGAAACTGGACGCGGGCAGTGCCATTCCCGACGGAAAGCTTCTTGACGGCATCGCCAAGGGTGATCGGGTCGCTTTCACCGAATTCTATCAGCGGCACAATCGGTCCCTGTTCGCCTTTCTGGTCAAAATGGTGCGCGACCGCGAGCTGGCGGAAGAAGTCCTCAGCGAAACCATGCTCGACGTCTGGCGCCAGGCTGGACGATTCGAGGGCAAATCGTCGGTGACGACCTGGCTTTTCTCGATCGGCCATCACAAGGCCGTCAGTCGCCTGCGCCGCATGCGCGAAGTGGCGCTGGATGAAGAGGTGGCCGCCAATATCGAGGATAGCGGTCCCACGCCGGACATGCAGGCCTCGGACAAGGACATGTCGCGCCTGCTGGCGCGGCTCATCGAATGCCTGTCGCTGGATCATCGCGAGATCCTGCAATTGGCTTATTACCAGGAGTTTTCGGTCCAGGAGATCGCCGAAGTGCTGGACCTGCCGGAGAACACGGTCAAGACGCGCATGTTCTACGCAAGGCAGCGCCTCAAGGCGCTGCTGGAGCAAGCCGGAGTGAAAGGAGCGGTGGCATGACAGCCCGCAAAGACGACACTCGCCCGCTCAGCCTGGAAGATGCCCAGGAGCTGCTGCCCTGGTATTTGACGGGCAAGCTCGGCCGCGCTGAAAACGATGCCATCGACGACATGCTGAAGGGCTCGGCGGATCTCCGCGACCAGCTACAGACGGCGCAGTCTCAACAGGCCGCCGTGCTGGAGAGCAACGATAACATCGGCGGTCCGTCGGCGGCCAATCTGACCAAGCTGCTGCAGCAGATCGAGACCACCAAGCAGCGGCGCTATGTGGTCGCCGGTGAACCCGGCTTCTTCGAGCGATTGCTGGGGTCTTGGGCGGCGCCCCGGCCTGCGCTGCAATTCGCCCTTGCCGCCGCTTGCGCCCTCATCATTGCGCAGGGCGCCTTCCTCTATCAGCTTGGTGCCTTTTCGCCCAAAGCGGATGGCGCCAGCTATGCAACGGCCAGCGACGGCACACAGCCGGCGATTGCGGCTGCCAGCCTGATCGTGTCATTCCGCCCCGAGGTGACGGCGGCGCAGCTGACCCAGATGCTGGGCGAAATCGACGCCACGGTCATCGATGGACCGAAGCCTGGCCAGACCTTCGTTCTGGGGCTTGCCGATGCCGCTGCTGCCGACGCGGCCATTGCCAAGCTGCAATCGCGGCCGGATTTGGTCGCCTCGGCCCAGCGCCGCTGAGCATGATGCGCGCGGCGCTTCATCTTGCCGTTCTGTGTCTGACCCTGTTCATCGGCGCGGCGTCCGCCGTTGCCCAAATGGCACCGGGACCGCGCAACAACACCCCACCGACGATCAATCTGCCCAGTCAGGGTCCGGATGCCGCCGTTCCGGATATCCTCAACGGTCCGCCGGACGAAGAAAGCGACAAGCGCAAGAAGCCCGACGGCGGCGAAAGTATCCCGAACGAGATTTGCGTGATCTTCGCGCCATCGACGGATGAGGGCGTGCCACAACGCTTTGCCGGCGACTTCGACCTGGAGCCGACGCGCAATTTCATCATGAGCGGATTGGGGCTGCGCGTCCACCTGATGCGGATCGCCGACGGTGCCGATATCGACAAGGTGTTCGAGCGGGCCTCGGCTGACGACCGACCGCTCTGGGTTCAGAAGAACGGGGTTTTCCGCAGCAGCGTCGGCGATGCGGGACAGCAATACGCCCTGCAGCAGATCCACGCCGATGCGGCCTCCGCGGCAGCCTCTGGTGGCGCCGGCGTCACCATCGGATTGGTGGACAGCGGCGTCGATCTCAACCATGAATCCCTGCGCGGCGCGCATATCAAAGGCATCGACGTCGTCGACAATCAGCCCGTGCTGGGCGAGACCCATGGCACGGTAATCGCCAGCATCCTGGTCGGGCAAGGTCCACTGCATGGCGTGGCGCCCGCGGCCAATCTGGTGGCTGTCCGCGCTTTCCGCGAGGTCGATCCGAAGCTGGGCGCCGCCGAAAGCTCGTCCTTTCTGCTCTCGCTCGGCATCGACACGGCGGTTCGCAATGGCGCCCAGGTCATCAATCTCAGCCTCACCGGACCGCAGGACAAGCTGGTCTCGCAGATGATCAACGAAGCGTTGCTTCACAAAGTGGGTATCATCGCTGCGGCCGGGAATGATGGGCCCAAGGCGCGGCCGGCTTATCCAGGGGCGCAAGACGGCGTCATCGCGGTGACGGCAACCGATGTCAATGACCGCCTCTATAAGCAGGCCAATCATGGCGACTACATCTCCGTGGCGGCGCCAGGTGTCGACATTCTGGGTGCCAAGCCTGGCGGGTCTTACGACTTCTTCAGCGGAACCTCGATGGCGACCGGCTATGTGACCGGCGTCGCCGCCCTGCTCATATCGCGCGACAAGAATCTCAGTGTGACGCAATTGCGAAAGGCTGTCGAAGTATCGGCCGTCGATCTCGGACCACCCGCGCGCGACCCGGAATTCGGCGCCGGTCGCATCGACGCCGCCTCGGCCCTCAATCAGCTGCCCTAGGCATTGCCCCCATCTAAACTGCGACACTGGACTTTCGGGCCGGTTCCCGGACGGTTAAGCTGCGTTTGACATGATCGACGCACTGCTTGGTTACGCCATCGACAATTGGCAGTCACTTGCCATCAGCAGCGCCGCCATTTTCCTGGCGGCGGTGGTTCGCGGCTTTTCCGGTTTCGGTTTCTCGTTGCTGAGCATCACGGCCATATCGCTCATCCTGCCGCCGCGTGAAATCGTGCCATCGATCTTCCTGCTGGAAGTAGCCGCGTCCATCAACCTCATCCCCAGCATCTGGCGCGAAATCGACTGGCGCTCCCTGCGCTGGCTGCTGCTCGGCTATGTCGTTGCTCTGCCCTTTGGCGTCTATGCCTTGGCGCTGCTGCCGGAACCGCCGATGCAGCTGGCCATGTCGGTCTTTGTGCTGGCGACGACGATCATGATGCTGCGCGGGTTCCGCCTGCAGAAGCCGCCCGCACCGGTCGCGACGACGGCAACGGGTGCCGCCTCCGGCATCTTCAATGGCGCTTTCGGCATCGGCGGTCCGCCCGTGGTGCTGTTCTTCTTCTCGACACCCGCTGCGGCCGCCGTCGGGCGGGCCTCGGTTATCACCTTCTTCCTGTCGACAGACATCCTGGGCCTTGGCTGGCAGGCGCATCTTGGCCTCATCACGGCGCAGAGTTTTGCACAGTTCCTCGCCTGGCTGCCGACGCTCCTGATCGGGGTATGGGTCGGGGCCCATGGATTCCGTCGCATCGACCAGGCCTTGTTCCGCCGGATTGTACTTTGGATCCTGGTCGCGCTCGCGATTTTGACCTTTGCCAAGGCGATCCACGATCTGATCTAGGCGGGCAAATCACGATGCCATTGCCACCAAACAGCGCGCAAGCATAGCTCGCGGCCGCCGACAGCAAAGCTCGTTTGCGACTTGGGCCCCACCTCACATCAAATTGCCCCGGATTTTATCGCGCAATCGGCCGCGCGCTTGCGTGCGGCCAAAGTGGGGATTCATGGACAAGACAACACTGGTACTCACGCCCGGACTGACACCAGCCCTGGGCTACACTGTATTGATCGGCCTCGGCGTCTTTTCGCTCATTCTGGCAGTCATCATCCGCTCATACCTGGTGCGGAACACGCATGACTTCATCATCTCCGACCGCAAGGTCGGATTTGGCTTCGGTGTCGGTTCGGTGATTGCCGTCTGGACCTGGGCCATGGCCGTGATGATGAGTGCCGCGATGACCTATCAATGGGGGCTATCGGGGCTGTTCTGGTTCGTGGTGCCAAACGGCCTTGCCGTCATCGCCATGATCCCCTTCGCGCGCGTGCTGCGCCGGAACATGCCCAATGGCTACACCATATCGGAATTCACCAGCTACCGCTTCAACAAGTCCCATGTCGCGACCGGGATCGTCACGGCGACGATGATTTTCGGCATCGTGCTGGAAATCCTCATCAACCTCAAAGGCACCTCGATCGTCATCTCCTCGATCTTCGGGATCGATTGGCAGATCGCGGCCATCGTCGGCATCCTGGCGGTCCTCGCCTACTCTTACTTCGGCGGGCTGTGGACCAGCGTCATGACGGCGACACTCAACACACTGATGATCACCGTGCCGGCGGCCATCGTCATTGCCCTGGTCTACGACAAGGTGCCGGGGGGCGTTGAAGGTGTGTTTGCGGCGGTAGGCGCCGCCGATGCTCGGAATCTGTCGGTCTTGCGTCCCGATGCGGCTGCTGGCTTCGGCATCACGCTGGCCTTCGGTCTTCTTGCCGCCACGGTCGCCGACCAAACGTTCTGGCAGAAAGTCTGGTCGCTGAAGTCCAAGGATGTGAGCCGCACCTTCCTCTGGGCCGGTGGCCTGTTCTATCCGATCCCGATCGCGCTTGGCATGCTGGGCCTGGTCGGCATCGCCTATGGCCTGACCACCACGGATATCGGTGGCGACATCGCCGCGGTCGGCCCCTATATCGTCTCGCATCTGGGCCTGCCGGTGTCGGTCGTCCTCATCTATGTGTTGGTGATCCTAGCCGCCTGCTATTCGACCATCGACGGGGCCAGCGCTGCGCTCTCTTCGGTCGTCGCCGTCGACATCGTCAAGCGGTACTTCCCCAACACCTCGGAACGGGCGCTGTTCATCGTCACCAAGATCTCGGTCCTGGTGGGCGGTGCGGTTGCCTTGCTGATCGTGCTGAGCGGTATCGATTTCACCACTCTGGTGCTGACGACCTATGCGCTCAAGACCTCGATACTGCTGCCGCTGGTGCTGGCTATTCTGTGGCCGCGCACCAACACGCTGGGTTTCGTGGGGGGTATCGTGCTGTCGATCCTGATCGGCATGACCTTGCGCTCCTATTACGGGGAACTGGTCGGCACGTTGTCGATCTTGGCCATCAGTGGAGCTGTCGTCGTGCTCGGCGCTTACATTCGACCGACGCGTTTCGACATCACGTCGCTCAAAGCCGCTCAAGACATCGCCTAACAGGAAGGGAACAATCATGTCGACCATCAGTCTCGTCATTCTTGTGAGCGGCCTTGCCGCGACACTGTTGTTCCTGGCTGGCTTCTCGCGCGGTGTAAACCGCGCCATTGCCGCCCGGAACGACCCCAGCAGCACCGAGGCACCGGATGAAGCCGGGCATCTCGGCACCGCGATCTTTGCCGTCATTGCCTCGGCCGTCGTCATCGCCCTGGTCGGTGTCGTGCCGAGTGCGATCTATATCGGCCCGTTCCTCGCCATCTTCACGGCAGCGGCCGTCGGTGTCGCCTTCTTCGTCGAGCGCTGACCCAGATGACAGCCAAGAAGAAGGCCCATCTGCTGGGTTTCGTGCAACATGGCGTCAACAGCCATGCAACCGGCATGTGGCGCCACCCCAAGGACAAGATCAACTGGGATTGGACCAAGCCGGCCTATTGGCAGCACATGGCACGCACCATGGAACGCGGCCTGTTCGACGCCATGTTCATCGCCGACGAACTGGCACCCTATAACAATTGGGAAGGCAGTTCCGACGCCACGGTAAAGTACGCCGTGCAATGCCCGGTGCATGAACCATCGACCATCGTGCCGATCATCACCACGGCCACGAAGCATCTTGGCGTCGGCGTCACCTTGTCGACCGCATTCGAGCACCCCTATTCCATGGTGCGTCGTCTTTCCAGTCTCGACCACCTCTCCAGCGGCCGCGTCGCCTGGAACGTCGTCAGTTCCTATTCCAAAAGCGAGTGGGATGCTTACGGCGCCGACATGACGGCGCGGTCCGGCCGTTATGAGCGGATGGAAGAGTATATGGAGCTTTGCTACCAGCTGTGGGATTCCTGGTCGCCGGATGCCATCATTGCCGACCGAGAGAGCGGCATCTACGCCGACATCTCCAAGGTGAAAGAGGTGCATTTCGACGGCGAGTTCTTCCGCAGCCATGGGCGGTCCTTCGTGGCACCCTCGCCGCAGGGCCGGCCGGTGCTGTGGCAGGCCGGATCATCCGATCGCGGGCGCGATTTTGCGGCCAAGCATGCCGAGGCGATCTTTGCCGTGCATCCCAATGTCGACCGCATGCGGGAGTATTCCGACGATCTCACCAACCGCTTGGAGACCCGCTTCAACCGCAAGCCCGGCAGCGTCAAAAAGATCTATGGCGTACAGACCGTCGTCGGCTTGACGCGGTCGGAGGCACAGGAAAAATACGAGCGCATCCGCGAATGCATCCCGCTGGAGGGGGCGCTTGCCTGGATCTCAGGCCATTTCGGGCCGGACTTCTCGAAATACAAGCTCGATGACATCGTGCAGAACATCGAGATTCCGGGCATTCAGGGCCTCTTTGATTCCATCATCTACGCCAAGGGCGGCGCGCCGGTGACAGTCAAGGAAGCGGCGCTGATCTATGCCGAAGGAATGGGCATGCCGCGCCTCATCGGTACCCCAAAGGATATCGCCGACCAGCTCGAGCATTTCCTCGACGAGGGAGGTGCGGACGGCTTCATGCTGGCTGCAACCTACACGCCAGGCTGCTTCGAGGAATTCGCCGATCTGGTCGTCCCGGAGTTGCAGCGACGTGGCCGGTTCCGCACTGAATATGCAGGACCGACCTTACGGGAGAACCTGCTTCAGCATTGAAAAACGAAAAAAGGCGCGGAGATCGCTCTCCGCGCCTTTTTGTTAGGGTCCGGATCAAGCACCTTTTTGCGGGCGCATGTCCTTGGGGTCGATGCCGGCAATGACGACCGGCTTCTTCATGGCATCGCGGCGGAATGGTTCGCCGAGTTCCTGATTGAGAATCACCTCGATGAAGGTGGTGACGCCCTTCTTCTGCGCCTCGCAGGATTCCTTCAACGCGGCCGTGAGTTCGGCCTGGGTGCGCGCTTGCACACCCTTCAAGCCGCAGGCCTCGGCAAGCTTGGCGTATGAAAGTTCCGGATCGAGTTCGGTACCGACGAAGTTGTTGTCGTACCAAAGCGTCGTGTTGCGCTTCTCCGCACCCCATTGGTAGTTGCGGAATACGACCATGGTGATGCCCGGCCATTCCTTGCGGCCGACCGAGGTCATCTCGTTCATGCTGATACCGAAGGCGCCGTCGCCGGCAAAGCCCACGACCGGGGTATCGGGGCAGCCGATCTTGGCACCGATGATCGACGGGAAGCCGTAGCCGCAGGGGCCGAACAGGCCCGGCGCCAGATATTTACGGCCCTTCTCGAAGGTCGGATAGGCATTGCCGATGGCGCAATTGTTGCCGATATCGCTGGAGATGATGGCGTCCTTCGGCAGGCCCGCCTGGATGGCGCGCCAGGCCATGCGGGGGCTGAGGCGCTCCGGCTGGCGTGTGCGGGCGTCGTGGTTCCAGGAGGTGCCGACATCGTCATCCTCATGGTCCATGCTGGAAAGCGTCTGCAGCCAGGCAGATTTCGTCTGGTGAATGAGCGCCTTTCGCTCGGTGCGGCCGGCATTGCCGGCATCGGCGGAAAGCTGCTTGAGGATGGCGACCGCAACCTGCTTGGCGTCACCGGCAATGGCGACGCTCACCTTCTTGGTAAGGCCAATACGGTCGGGGTTGATGTCGACCTGGATGATGCTGGCGTTCTTGGGCCAATAATCGATGCCGTAACCCGGCAAGGTCGAGAACGGATTGAGGCGCGTTCCAAGCGCCAACACAACATCGGCCTTGGAGATCAGCTCCATCGCCGCCTTCGAGCCGTTATAGCCCAAGGGGCCGGCGGCCAGCGGATGTGAGCCCGGGAAGCTGTCATTGTGTTGATAGGAGGAGCAGACCGGCGCATCGAGACGCTCGGCCAAGGCTTGGCATTCCGGGATGGCGCCGCCGAGGACGACACCGGCGCCCGACAGGATCACCGGGAACTTGGCGCTGGAAAGGAGCTTCGCGGCGTTCGAGATCGCTTCGGCACCGCCGGCCGGCTTTTCGATCGGATAGATCTGCGGCAGGTCGATATCGATGACCTGGGTGAAGAGGTCACGCGGCACGTTGATCTGCGCCGGGGCGGAATTGCGCAGCGCCTTCAGGATGACGCGGTTGAGGACCTCGGCCATGCGGCTGGCATCGCGCACTTCTTCCTGGTAGCAGACCATGTCCTTGAAGAGGGCCATCTGCTCGACTTCCTGGAAACCGCCCTGCCCGATGGTCTTGTTGGCGGCCTGCGGCGTCACCAGCAGCATCGGCGTATGGTTCCAATAGGCGGTCTTGATGCAGGTGACGAAGTTCGTGATGCCCGGGCCGTTCTGGGCGATGCACATCGCGATCTTGCCTGTCGAACGGGTGTAGCCGTCGGCGATGTAGCCGCCATTGCATTCATGGGCCACGTCCCAAAACTTGATGCCAGCCTTGGGGAAGAGATCCGAGATCGGCATGAAGGCCGAACCGATGATGCCGAAGACATGCTCGATGCCGTGCATCTGCATGACCTTTACGAAGGCCTCTTCCGTGGTCATTTTCATGGTCGTGCGTCCGTTCTATTCAATGGGTGGAAGTCGAATTGCTGCCACGATAGCAGGCCTCTGGCCCCGTCATAGGCCCAGCCATGGGCACAGATTTGGGCCAGCGAGCGGACCGGCGGCTTTACGCCACCTCCCGAACCGCCTCGGCCAGCAGCCGGATGCCGGGTTCGATGCGCTCGGTCTGGATCGACGAGACGCCGAGACGGCAGAAATTGGCTGGGCCCGGCTGGTTCAGGAAGTGGACAGCGCCAGGCTCGATGACGACACCGCGCTTTTCCGCCGCAGCAGCAATCGCCGCCATGTCGCAATCCTTCGGCCCCTTGATCCACAGCGCCGTGCCGCCCGCCGTGAGGTTCACCGTGAACTCGGGCAGATGTCTGGCAATGGCGGTCACCGCGGCGGCCAAGCGTTCGCGATAGACATTGCAGAGACGCCGCAGCAGCGTGTCGTGGTGGCCATCGGCCAGGAACAGCGCCACCGTGCGCTGGTTGTTGGCGGCCGGATGGCGGATCATCAGCCGGCGCAGGGCGCGCAGCTCGGCAACCAACGCCTTGGGCGCCACCAGGAAACCCATGCGCAGGCCCGGCGCCAAAGTCTTTGAAAGGCTGGAAATGAAGATAACGCGGCCGTGCCGGTCAAGCGATTTCAGCGCCGGCTGCGGCGATCCGGCATGGGTCAGCTCGCTCTCGTAATCGTCCTCGATCAGCAGGAAGTCTTTCTCCGCCGCACGTTCCAGCAAGGCGTGGCGCCGCTCAAGCGACATGGTGACCGTGGTGGGAAACTGGTGACTGGGTGTCACATAGACGTAGTCGCAACCATCGAGATGCGGCCCCAGAATCAGCCCGTGTTCGTCGACGGGCAGCGAAACCAGCCGGCAGTTACGCAGTCCCGCAATGTTGCGGGCGTCGGTATAGCCGGGATCCTCCAGGCCGAAGGTGGTCTTGTGATCGAATAGCAAGGTGGACAACAGATAGAGGGCCTGCTGCGCCCCCACCGTCACCAGGATTTCGTCGGCGCTGACCCGCACGCCGCGCCGTGGCAGCAATCGCGTGCGGATCTGCTCGATCAAAAGCGGATCGTCCTCGGCAAAGCGGTCATTGGCCCATTCCTTGACCGAATTGACGCTCAGCGCTTGGCGCGAACACTCACGCCAGGCGGCCAGCGGAAAGAGCGTCTGGTCGATCTGGCCGTAAATGAACGGATAGGGATAGTCCTGCCAGTTGGCCGGCTTCACGATATTGCGCTGTGCCGTCGGCCGGCATTTGAAGCGGGTGACCCAGTCGGGCTCATCGGCACTGGCCGGCCCCTCGCCGCCCTTGACGGCTTCCTTGGGGCGCGCCGACAGCACGTCCGGGTTGACGAAGAAGCCGCTGCGCTCCTTGGCGATGAGGAAGCCTTCCTCGGTGAGATCCTGGTAGGCGAGCACCACTGTGTTGCGGGCAATCTTCAGCGACTGGGCCAATGCCCTGCAGGAGGGCAAGGGGCTGCCAGCCGGAATCTGCCCGTCGAGGATGGCGGAAACCAGCATGCGCCGGAGCTGCGCCTGCAGCGTCGTCGTCCGGTCATGCTCCAAGTGAAACAAAATTGCTCGACTGTCGTGGCCCACTGGCTTGCCCCCGCTGGTCCCATCCGCCGGATCTGGCTTGTTCTGGCACCACGTCACCATAAGCCAGGGGCTCTGGCAACGGCTTATGGGGCGCCGAGGACGAATTCGGCCGCACGCTCACCCACCATGATCGCCGGCGCATTGGTGTTGCCGGAGGTAATCACCGGGAAAATCGAGGCGTCCGCCACCCGCAATCCGGCGAGACCATGCAGGCGAAGTTGCGGGTCAACCACCGAATTGGCCGGATCCGGCCCCATGCGGCAGGTGCCGACGGGATGGAAGACCGAATAGCAGCGCGCCTGGATATCGGCGATGAGGTCCGCGTCCGATTGTGCCGCCCCGCCCGGCTTCATTTCGGCCTCGATCACGGCAGCAAAGCTCGGCGTTGCCGCAAGGCGACGGAGATAGCGGGCACCATCGAGCAATTGCGCAACGTCGAAGGGATCGCTGAGATAGTTGGGATGGATTTCCGGCGCCACCCGCCAATCCGGCGACGTGATGGCGAGGTGCCCGGCACTCTTCGGCTTGCACGGCGAGACGCTAGTACTGAATCCCGGAAAAGGATCGGGGCTCATCAACGCACGGACGCGCGGTGTTTGCGCCCGTTCGTATGAGAGCGGTGAGAAATAGAGCTGGATGTCGGGTGCCGCAAGACCGGGCCTTGAGCGATAATATCCCCCGCCCTGATTGAGGCTCAGCGCCAGCGGGCCCTTGCGGAACAACAGATATTGCAGCCCAACCCTCAGCTTCCCCATCCAGGGCCCCAGCGCGTCATTGAGGCTGGGACGCCGCGATTTGTAGACGTGATCGTAACAGAGGTGGTCCTGGAGATTCTGCCCGACCGCGGGCACATCCAGCGCAACCTCTATGCCGACCCTCTTGAGCAAGCCCGCCGGGCCGATACCGGAAAGCTGCAGAAGATGCGGCGAACCGATGCTGCCGGCAGCGACGATGACCTCCTTGGCCGCAAAGAAGTCGCGCTGACGCCCCTTCTCCATTGTGGCAACGCCACTCACGCGACGTCCGTCGAGCAACAGGCGCGTCGCCTGGGTCTCGGTGGAAATGTACAAATTCGGGCGGGGCTTCAGATAGGCGGTGGCAGCCGATTCGCGCAGACCCTTGCGGGTCGTGATCTGGTAATGGCCGGCGCCCTCGATCGTCTCGCCATTGAGATCTGGGCTGAAGGGAAGACCCATCTCCGCCGCAGCCTGCAGAAAAATGGCCGTCAGCGGATGTGCGTCCTGGTCGATCGTGCTGACATGGAGCGGCCCGCCGGCACCATGCCACGGCCCGGCCCCCAGATCGTGGTCCT
This sequence comes from Dongia rigui, assembly GCF_034044635.1. Lineage (NCBI taxonomy): Bacteria > Pseudomonadati > Pseudomonadota > Alphaproteobacteria > Rhodospirillales > Dongiaceae > Dongia > Dongia rigui. The sequence continues at coordinate 496,464 of NZ_JAXCLX010000002.1, read as the reverse complement.
CCATCCGGCGATAGGCGGCAAGGACATCCGACCAGCCCCAGCCGACATTGCCGAGCGCCGCCCATTCCTCGAAATCGGCGGCCTGCCCGCGCGAATAGACCATGGCATTGATGGTGGAGGAACCACCCAGCACCTTGCCACGCGGCCAATAGCTGGTGCGGCCACCCAATCCCGGCACCGGCGCCGTCTGGTACATCCAGTTGACGCGCGGTTCGTAGAAGGTCTTGCCATAGCCGATCGGCATGCGCGTCCACAGGCCATGGCCGCTTGGGCCTGCTTCAAGCAGCGCGACGCGGTATTTCCCGCTCTCGGCAAGGCGGCCAGCGACGGCACAGCCGGCGGAACCGCCGCCGACAATGATGTAGTCGAACGCCGGCTCCATGCGTCAGACGACGGCTTCCTGCCGTTCCGCCAACACCGCCTCACGGTGTGCCCGCTCGGCCTTCTGCTGCTCACGACGCTTCAATACCTCGAAGATGATGGCGCCGGCCAGCGAGATACTGATGATGATCACCGCCAGCGCCGAAAGTGCTGGGTTGGTGCCCTGCCGGACCTCGCCCGCCAGAACTGTCACCAGCGTCTTGTCAGCAAGAATGGCAAAGGTCGTGGTGTTGTAGTTCTCGAAGGAAGAGAGGAACCCGATCACCACCGCCGAAACCACGGCGGGTTTCAGAAACGGCAGCAGGATATGCCAGAACACCTGCGGATAGGAGGCGCCAAGATCGAGCGCCGCCTCCTCCTGCGCCCGGTCAAAGCGCGTCAGGCGCGCCATGAAGATGAGCAGGCAATAGGCCGAGACGAAACTGGCCTGACCGAGGATCGCGAGGATCATGCCCTTATAGAAGACCGCCTTGGTGAACTCCGTAACGCCTAGCACGTCTTTCCAGAAGATCACGGTCGAAATGCCAATGATCACACCCGGCGTGAGCAAGGGCGAGATCGTGATGAGGTAATAGAGGCTGCGCGCGCGGTGATAGATCTGGCTCATGATGATCGATGCCGCGAGCCCCACCGGCACTGAGATTGCCACCACCCCGAGGCCGATGATGATGGAATTACGCAATCCCTCCATCATTGCCCGATGATTCCAAAGCTTCACGAACCAGTCGAGCGTGAAGCCCTCGAACGGAAATGCCTGCGGATAGCTCGGCGTGTTGAACGCCGTGATGCTCATGACGATGAGCGGCCCGAAGAGATAGAGAAAGAAAAGGCAGATGTAGAAACCAACCATCGCCTTCATGACCATACGGGAATTCATTTTATGGTCTCCCCAAGTGACACCTTGAAGAGACGCAACATTCCCATGACCACGCCGATGCAGGCAAACAGCAGCAGGAACGAATAGGCGGCGCCACGCGCCCAATTGAAGTTCTGGAAGAAGAAGTCATAGATGATCGAGGTGAACCACAGCGTGCTTGGCCCACCGAGGAACTGGGGCGCCGCGAGCGAACCGGCTGAGAGCATGAACACCATGGTGCAGCCAGAGGCGATGCCGGGCTTGGCATAAGGGACGACCACATCCTTGTGAATACGCCACCAAGGCGCACCAAGGTCGCGCGCCGCCTCGATCTGGTTCTTATCCAGACTTTCGATCGCGTTATAGAGCGGGAAGATCATGACCAGCAGGTAAGCGTAGGAAAGGCCGACATAGAGCCCGGTATTGTTGCCAAGGAAATCGATCGGCGTGTCGGTGAAGCCCGCTGCCATCAGGATCTGGTTGATCAGCCCTTTTGAAGCAAGCAACAGCCGCATCGAGAATGCGCGCAAGATCTCATTGACCCAATAGGGCACGATCAGCCCCAACATCAGCAGGCGGACCTTCTGCGGTGTGCCGGACTGAGCCATGTAGAAGGCCAGCGGATAGCAGATCGCCAGATTGATCGCCGTCACCACCATCGAAATGATGATCGACAGTGCAAACGCCTTGATATGCACCAGATTGATCGGTGCCGTGAAACTGGCGCCAAGGAAAGAGAAGGTTGTCTCGCCATGCGGGGCAATGAAGAAGGATTTGTACTGCGCCAGAGTCAAGACATCGTCGGGACCGCCACGCCGGGTCGGCGGCAGCTGCGGGTGAAAGCTCTCGACCACCATGTACAAATAGGGCAACGCGACCAGAAAAAGCGTCCAGAACGCGACCAGCGAGATGAACACCACGCCGAGCGTTGTCCCATTGCGCTCGAAGAAACCCTTATGCGACGGATCGATGCCGCGCTTGGCTTCCTGCCGCGCCATCGCCCAGAAAACGGCGATGACGATGATGGGAAGGATGAAGACGAGGGCGCGACTACTCACGGGCCATCTTCCCTTCCGGCAGAACCAAGCCCAGATCAGGATCGTAGGAAATATTCGCTATGTCATCCTGGCCAGGGATCTCGCTGCCGTCACGCCGACCGACGGTAACGGTCACGTCCTTCTTGCCAATCCCTTCCAGGAAGACATGGGACATGTTGCCCTCGAACGCCACGTTCTTAACCTTCGACTTGAAGGTGGCGTCGGCGGCACCCTGCTGAAGCCGCGCGGATTCGGGCCGTACGAAAAGAATGCCCCTGGCACCGGGCTTCAAACCTTGCGAATTGCGGCCACGCAAGGGACCAAAGGCGGTATCGACCACGGCATAGTCGCCATCGGCACGAATGACGGTGCCGGCGAACGCGTTATTCTCACCCACGAACGACGCCACAAAGGAAGTCGTGGGGCTGTCATAGACGGCCTTGCCGTCGGCGACCTGCTGGATCACCCCATCGCTCATGACGGCGATGCGATCGGACATGGTGAGCGCTTCGCCCTGGTCATGCGTGATGTAGATGAAAGTAATGCCGACCAATTGCTGAATGGCGCGCAGTTCATTGCGCATGTGTTGGCGTAGCTTCAGATCGAGCGCCGAGAGCGGCTCATCGAGCAACAGCACCTTCGGCTGCACCGCCAGCGCACGCGCGATCGCCACACGCTGCTTCTGGCCGCCTGAAAGCTCACTTACCAACTTGTCGCCCTGCCCCCGCAGCGCGATGAGGTCCAGGAGTTCATCCGCCTTCTTGCGTCGGTCGGCCTTGCCAACGCCACGCACCCGCAGGCCATAAGTGATGTTCTCGGCAACGCTCATCAGCGGAAAGAGCGCCAAATTCTGAAAGATCAGCGCTGTCGGCCGCTTGTTTGGCCCGATCCCGCGCATGTCCTGGCCGCCGATCCGCACGGCACCGTCCGAGGGTTCGAGAAAGCCTGAGACCGTGCGCAGGATTGTGGTCTTGCCGCAGCCGGATGGCCCCAGAAAGGAAAAGAACTCGCCGCCCTTGATGTCGAGTGTCGCGTTATCGACAGCCGTGAACTCACCGAAGCGGACCGTTATGTGGTCAAGCTCGACGCCCGCACTCATATTTTATCCCTGTTTATATATTTTGTAGTTTTTGTCGTTGGGCCGAGTTTCCGCGCTTGCCGGATCGAGATCAAGCAGGAATGGCACCCAGCCAAAAAGAGTCAGCCCCGGCGAACCGGGGCTGACCATAATTTAGGCAGTCGCTGTTACGCGGCTTTGAACTGGTCGACGTACTGGCTGCGGATTTCCGCATACCAGGCGGGTTCCGCCGGCCACGGCCAGACGTTCTTCAAAGCGTCGCCAGGATAGGCTTCCTGGAAGTTCTTCTTGAAGACGTCCGAGGTCAGCGCATCGCCGCCGGTGATGACCGGGTTGTAGCCCGAACCTTCGGCGACCTGTGCCGACACTTCCGGCGTCGTCAGATAGTTGATGAACTCGTAGATCTGGTCGGTGTTCTTGGCGGCCTTCATCTGCGACAGGCCGTCGAGCCACACGATCGCACCTTCCTTCGGCGAGGTGTAGTTGACCGGCTTGCCTTCCTTCTTCAGCGACAGCGGCGGGCCGTCCCAGGTCTGGCCGATCCAGACATCGTTCTCCATCAGGCCGGACTTGGTGTTATCGGCCGAATCCCAGAACTGCTTCACCCAGGATTTGTGTTCGATGGCGAAAGCGAGGATGGGATCCCAAACCTTCTTGAAGCTGGCCTCGTCCTTGTAGCCGTCGAGCATGCGGTTCGACGGCTGCTTGCCGCTGGCGTCCCACCACAGGCCGATGCCGAGCAAGAAGGAGTGGCCGCGACCCTGCGTGTGGCCCTTCACATCGTCGGCCCAGAGCGAGCCATAGGAAAGGTTGGCCAAATCGCCCTTGTAGAGGTCGGTGCGATAGGAGAGAGCTTCCGAGCCCCAGCAATGCGGCAGATGATAGAGGCCGTCTTCCCAGGTCCACAGCTTCTGCGAGCTCTCGAGCATGGACGGCACGAAGGCCGACATGTTCTTGATCTTGTTCGTGTCGAACGGCGCCAGGACAGCGAGGTCCTTGTACTGCGGTGCCCGGTTGCAAGTGGGCTGGCAGAGGTCGAAACCTTCGCCACCGGTCGCCTGCAACTTGTTGATCTGCTCCTCGTTCTGCGAGAACGGGGTTTGGTTGACCTTAATGCCAGTGGCCTTCTCGAAGCCCGGGATCACCGGATCGGGAAACTCGTCGGACCACATCAGCAGGTTAAGCTCGCCCGAGGACGAGAACGCATTCTTGACGAGCATGGGTGAGCTCAAACCCACGGCGCCAACGGCAGCGGCCGAGCGCATCAACGTACGGCGGGATACGAGCGCTGCGCGCATCGTTTCCTGGGCCGGTGTCAAAATTTTCTTTGTCATTCAAACCTCCCTGTTGGCAGCCGAGCGGAATGCCCGGCCACAGCAATCAATCCCTGTTACGCTTCACTCTTTCTTTTTGACCCGTTCCTGTCGGCCACTCCTCCCGGCCTGGGCCTTACCATCGTTATGAGCGACCCACTCACTGTTACATCGGCGCGGGCAAAAGTGAATGCCTTTGGCGCCCCGGCCAGCCGCCTGCGGCGCGCACCCTATCCTGCCCAAGTGACCGATGTTCGCGAGATTTTCTTGCGCCCCGATGGAGCTGATTTGGCTTTACCAAACAGGCGCGCGCCATCCTCTTGCCGCAAGCCACCGGGAACGTGAAATCACACGACATCGGTCTCTCCGCGAAGAGGGATAACTGATCTGGGGCACGGTTTTACCGCAGGCGCGAAGTACCCGCAAGCAGTGCCGGACCTATAGCACTCATAGGCTGGGCCATTGGACCGTTCTAGGCCCAACGAATTCTCATCCTTTGGGCCAGTCTAGCACGATCGAGCTCGTCCATTCCGTCACGAAACTGTCATGGCTTGATGGGTCCCCTGCCCGATTGCCGATACCTGAGTCAGCAACTAGATTTGCCGCCGCATTTCGCGCCGCTGAGGGGGGATCGCACTGCTATGAAAATCAAAAGCCTGGAAACCTTCACCAACCAAGCCGTCGGCTTTGTTCGCGTCACAACCGACGACGGACACCAGGGCTGGGGACAGGTATCGAATTACAACGCCGACATTACCTGCCAGGTCTTCCATCGCCAGGTGGCGCGCTATGCCCTGGGCGCGGATGCGTTCGATATCGAGACGCTGGTCACCACCATCCCGGAACGTGAACATAAGTTTCCCGGTTCTTATCTGATGCGGGCCCTGACCGGGCTCGACACCGCGCTTTGGGATCTCCGGGGCAAAATCGAGGAAAAATCCGTCTGCGAATTGCTGGGCGGCAAGCCGCGCCCCTTCCCCGTCTACGCCTCCAGCATGAAGCGTGGCGAGATCACGCCCAAGGACGAAGCGGCGCGCTTCATCAAGCTGCGCGAGAAGCACGGTTATAACGCCTTCAAATTCAGGGTCGGCAAGGAATGCGGTCATGACCAGGACGAGTGGCCAGGCCGCACGGACGAGATCGTGCCCCTCATCCGCAAGACTTTGGGCGACGACGTCCGCCTCCTGGTCGATGGCAACAGCGGCTATACCCCGAAGAAGGCAATCGAAGTGGGCAGGATGCTGCAGGACAACGGCATCATCCATTTCGAAGAGCCCTGCCCCTATTGGGAATACCACTGGACCAAGGAAGTGAAAGAGGCGCTCGACCTCGACGTCACCGGCGGCGAGCAGGATTGCGATTTGGCACTGTGGCGCTTTGCCATCGACATGCGTGCGGTCGACGTCGTGCAGCCGGACGTCTGCTATATCGGCGGCATCAACCGCACGCTCAAGGTTGTCGAAATGGCCAAGAAGGCCGGCCTCCCCGTTACACCGCATTCGGCCAACCAGTCGCTGGTCACCGTCTTCACCCTGCACCTGATGGGCGCTATCGAAAACGCCGGGCCCTATGTCGAATATTCGATCGAGGGCACAGATTACTATCCGTGGGAACCCGGACTGTTCGATCCCGTGCTCGTGGCCAAAGACGGCAAGGTCCAGATCCCCGAAGGGCCGGGCTGGGGCGTCGAGATCCGCAAGGACTGGCTGGAAAAGGCGCAGTACCAGAAGAGCGAACTCTGACCCGTCTCGGCTAGGGCTGCGGCTTCCAGCTGTCGGCCCTAGCCTTTGCTTCGCGCAATTGCGCCTCGCTAAGAACCTTGGTCATTGCCTCGTCGTCGTCGCGGGCCGAATGGCTGCCATTGGCAACCGCAAGAAGATACCACTTCTTCGCCTCGATCGGATCAATCGCAACACCGCGCCCGTCGCGATAATGATTGCCAAGCGCTGCCATGGCTGGCGCGTAAAGCTTGTTAGCCGATTTCAGATACCAGTCCATGGCTATGGAGTCGTCTTTCAGAACACCCTTGCCATAGGCGTAAAAGTAGCCCAGCCCCTGTTCGGCGATAGCGTTGTTCTGTGCTGCAGCCTTCCGATACCAATAAAGAGCCTGCTCCATGTCGAGAGGAACGCCCAAACCGTCGCCGTAGAGCCAGCCGATACTCGTCTGTGCATCTGAATCGCCTTTCTCGGCCAGCGGCAATAGCAGTTCGCGCGCCTTGACATAATCGCGCGGAACGCCGAGCCCATCGAGATAAAGCGTGCCGAGATTGTACTGTCCGCCTTCATATCCTTGCGCGGCTGACTTGGCATACCAATCTGCCGCCTCTTCGTAGTCTTGCGCGACACCATCACCATGCTGGTACATCCGGCCAATCGTATTCTGCGCACCTGCATTCCCTTGTTCGGCCAGCGGCAGCAACAGTTCCCACGCCTTTTGATAATCCTTGTCAGAGAGTGCTTGGCGCCCATCTTCAAGCTGATCTGCCAAAGCGACTAACGGCCATAGCCAAATCGCCACGCAAAGTATGCCCCACATCAGGCGCGACAGAATGTGAAAGGGTTCGCTCCGCCGGATCAAGGGCGCCATTCTTCAGCTCGCTTTTCCGCTTCAGCGATTTGCTCCAGAGTCATTTTGGCGGACAGATCCTTATCCCACTGCGCAGCTCTTCTGTCGTCATTTTTGATGGCCAACAGAAACCACTTCTTGGCCTCGATATAGTCTTGCTTAACGCCGCGACCATTTTGATAGAGAAATGCGATGTTCGATTGAGAAAGGCCGAAGTTCTGCTTTGCCGCGGCCATGTACCATTTCATTGCCTCGGCATAGTCTTGGGTGAAACCATCGCCTTCGTCATAAAGTATGCCAAGGCTGTGTTGTGCCCGGGCATATCCCTGATCCGCCGCCAACCGATACCATTTTGCCGCTTCCGCTTTGTCGCGAGGCACACCTCTCCCATCGAAATACAATAGACCGATGGATGTCTGTGCATCTGCGGCGCCCCGATCGGCAATGGGCCGCAGAAGTTTGTACGCCGTCGCGTAGTCCTTCTCTACACCGAGACCGTCAATGTAGAGATTGCCTAAGGTGTACTGAGCGTCCTCGTTGCCAAGGTCTGTTGCCTTCTTGAACCAATCCGCCGCGACCCGATAATCCTGCGCTACGCCCAATCCATTTTTGTAGAGGAGGCCAACTCTGAACTGCGCGGCCGCATTACCCTCCTCTGCAAGTGGCATCAGCAGCGCCATAGCTGCCGCGTAATCTTTGTTGTTGTAAGCTTGTCTTGCATCCGCCATCGCGTCGGCGAACGCTGGAACGGCGCTGATCGTCAGAGCGAGTTCCGCGGTCGACAAGAGAAACAGTCCGCTGACGAAGATTCTGGCGTATTTTTTCATGTTGCTCTGCGCATGTAGATCGGTGGCGATCAAAGCAACCGCGCAGAACTTGCTGCCGATGGACATCTCGGAGAGATTTCTCTGCGAAGCAATTAGTTGCACGATCCGTCTAAGACGCATTTGGAAGCTGGTGCAGCCTATGCGAGGATCGCGACGGGCGCAATATCTGATAGCGCGAAGTGGAGGAAACGCTATCTTTCATTGCGTTCGGATTTGCTTCGATCTATCCCCGGTCCCGCCGGGGTGGCTAAAAACTTGGCGGGGAGTTCGCTGTCACAACCTCGCATTCGTCACTGCCGACATTGCGAAATCGATGCGGGGTGCGGCTGTCGAAATAATAGGCATCGCCGGGCCCCAGCACGCGCACCTGATCGCCGACCGTCACCTCGAGCTTCCCCCGGATGACGACGCCGCCTTCCTCAGCCTCATGGCTCAGCATCTGGGCGCCGGTGTCGGCGCCGACCTGATAGTGCTCGTGCATCAGCTGGATCGCCTTGCCGGTCATATCCCGCCCGATCTGGCGATAGGACACCGGCCCGCCCGCCAGCTCGACCAGTTCGGTGGCGGCGAAAAATATCTGCGGCCGGGGCTTGAGATCGTCGGCAAAGAACTCGGCGAGACTCATGGGAAAGCCGTCGAGCAGCTTCTTCAGCATGCCGACCGAGGGCGACGACCGATTCTGCTCGATCATCGAAATGATCGCGTTGGAGACGCCGGCCCGCTTTGCGAGTTCCCGCTGCGACAGGTCATGTGATTCCCGCAGCGCCTTCAGCCGCGCGCCAAGGTCGAATCCGTGGTTCTCGTCCATCCATGCCTCCGGCGGGATTTAACACAGCAAGCTTAACAGAAAAGCTCCACTGATAAGTATATTAATCACACGATTCACAGAATCAACGTTTTTAGCCCAAAACTTTGTGCCAATTGAATCGCCTTGCCTGCCGCTTGTTTATTTTCTTTAGCGTGATAATGTCCGCCCATCCATCCGGTCCGGCCCCGGGGAGGGCGCCGGCAAAGCTGAAGGAATACCAGCCATGTCCGACCGCAAGTCGTTCGAAGCGACCCAGTTCAAGGCGTCACCGAACAATCTCGAAGCCTTCTTCATGCCGTTCACCTCGAACCGGCACTTCAAGGCCAACCCGCGCCTGTTCGTGAAGGCCGAGGGAATGCACTTCACCAACATCGAAGGCAAGAAGGTCCTCGACGCCACGGCCGGCCTGTGGTGCGTCAATGCCGGCCACGGCCGCAAGGAAATCTCCGAAGCGGTTTCGCGCCAGATCGTCGAGATGGACTACTCCCCGCCCTTCCAGATGGGCCATCCGGCCGCCTTCGAGCTGGCGTCGCGTGTCGCCGCCCTCGCCCCAACCGGCCTCGACCACGTCTTCTTCACCAATTCTGGCTCGGAATCGGTCGATACCGCGCTGAAGATGGCCTTGGCCTATCAGCGCGCCAAGGGCCAGGGCACCCGCACGCGCCTCATCGGCCGCGAGCGCGGTTATCATGGTGTCGGCTTCGGCGGCATCTCTGTGGGCGGCATGGTCAATAACCGCAAGTGGTTTGGCACTGCGCTCGGTGGCGTCGATCACCTGCCGCATACCTACAATCCCAAGGAAATGGCCTATTCGAAGAACCAGCCGGGCTGGGGCGCGCATTTGGCCGACGACCTGGAGCGCCTGGTGGCCCTTCATGACGCCAGTTCCATCGCCGCCGTCATCGTCGAACCGGTCGCCGGCTCGACAGGCGTGCTCATTCCGCCGAAGGGCTATCTCGAGAAGCTGCGCGAGATCTGCACCAAGCACGGCATCCTGCTGATTTTCGACGAAGTCATCACCGGCTTTGGCCGCCTCGGCACCAATTTCGGCGCCGACTATTTCGGCGTGACACCGGACATGATCACCTGCGCCAAGGGCCTGACCAACGGCGCGATCCCGATGGGCGGCGTCATTGTGTCGAAGGACGTCTACGACACCTTCTGCAACTCGGCCGCCGAGAACGCGATCGAACTCTTCCACGGCTATACCTACTCGGCCCATCCAGTGGCCTGCGCCGCGGGTCTTGCCGTCCTCGACATCTACAAGAACGAGGGCCTGTTCGACCGCGTGAAGGATCTCGCCCCCTATTGGGAGAATGCGATCCACAGCCTCAAAGGCACCAAGCACGTCACCGACCTTCGGAATGTCGGCCTCATCGGCGCGATCGAGTTGGAATCGCGCCCTGGCAAGCCAGGTGCCCGTGCCTTCGACGCCTTCTTGAAGGCTTATGAGAAGGGCATGCTGATCCGCGTCACCGGCGACATCATCGCCATGTCGCCGCCCTTCATCGTCGAGAAGAGCCATATCGACCAGGCCGTCTCGATCATGGCTGACGTCCTGAAATCCCTCGACTAACAAAGCATCTGACGCACCGGCGGGACCCCGAAACGGGCCGGCCGGTGCGTTTCTTATTGGAGAAGACCCATGCTTATCGGCGTTCCTAAGGAAATCAAAAACCACGAGTACCGCGTCGGCCTGGTGCCTGCCAGCGTGCGCGAACTCGTCCATCACGGCCACAAGGTGCTGATCGAGACCGGTGCCGGCGACGGAATCGGCCTGGATGACCGCGCCTATAAGGCGGCGGGCGCCACGATCGCCAAATCGGCCGAAGACGTCTTCGCCAAGGCCGAGATGATTGTGAAGGTGAAGGAGCCGCAGCCCAAGGAGACGAAGATGCTCCGCAAGGGCCAGATCCTTTACACCTATCTGCATCTGGCGCCGGACCCGGTTCAGACCGAAGGCCTGATCAAGTCGGGCTGCACCGCCATCGCCTATGAAACCATCACCAGCCCACGCGGCGGCCTGCCGCTGCTGGCGCCGATGTCGGAAGTCGCTGGCCGCATGTCGGTCCAGGTCGGTGCACATTATCTGGAAAAGGCCCAGGGTGGCGCCGGCATCCTGCTGGGCGGCGTGCCGGGCGTGCTGCCGGGCAAAGTCGTCGTCATCGGCGGCGGCGTCTCGGGCACCAACGCGATCCGCATGGCGATGGGCATGGAAGCCAATGTCACGGTCATCGACCGCTCGGTCGACCGTCTGCGTCAGCTCGACGAGATTTTCGGCAGCAAGGTCCAGACCTGCTATTCGACCCTCGATGCGATCGAAGAGCATGTGACCAGTGCCGACCTCGTCATCGGCGCCGTCCTGGTGCCGGGCGCTGCCGCACCCAAGCTGGTCAGCCGCAAGATGATCAAGCAGATGCGTCCGGGTTCGGTCGTGGTCGACATCGCCATCGATCAGGGCGGCTGCTTCGAAACCTCGAAGGCCACCACGCACGCCGATCCGGTCTACAATGTCGACGGCGTCATCCATTACTGCGTCGCCAACATGCCGGGTGGCCTCAGCCGCACCTCGACCTTTGCGCTCAACAACGCCACCCTGCCCTTCGCTTTGGCATTGGCCGACAAGGGCGCCAAGAAGGCGCTGGGCGATGATCCGCATCTCATGAACGGCCTCAACGTCCATGAAGGCAAGGTGACCTACAAGGCAGTCGCCGACGATCTGAAGAAAAAGTACGTGCCGGCGGCGGAAGCCCTCGGCCTCTAAGACGGCCCCAACCTTCAAGAACTGGGCCGCAAGGATCGAAAACGGCGGGACCGCATGGCCCCGCCGTTTTCATTTTCAGCTCAGCGTGATGCCGCCGTCATCGCTCAAGGGAAAGAACGGGTTCCACGCCAGTTCCCAGACATGCCCCTCCGGATCGGCGAAATAGCCGGAATAGCCGCCCCAGAAGACATCCTGCGGCTTTTTCAGCACTGTGGCGCCGGCCGCGACGGCCAGGTCCATGGCTCTGTCCACGGCTTCCTTCGACTCGAGATTCTGCGCCAAGGTGATGCCGCTGAACCCGGTGCCGGCATCCGCAAGATGCGCGTCCTCGGCCAGTGCGCTGCGGCCGAAGAGGCCGAGGGCGACGCCGCCTCCCAGCTGGATGAAGACGACATGCTCATTGCTGGCGCCTGAGACCTTCCATCCCAACCCCGTTTCATAAAAGCGTCTCGCGCGTGCGAGATCCCCAACACCCAGTGTCACGAGACTAACTCGCGGCTTCATTGACATCGCTGTCTTCCTTCACAAATGGACAGTTATCATACAGTTCCGGCGTTGCGCGGCACGCATGGCGGCCCGGCTTGGACAAAATGCCCGGTTTGGGCTAGTTTCTGCCTCGCATTGCTGGTTTTTCTGACTGGCGCCAAAGGTCATATCCGACCATCACATTTGCCATATATGGTTCTTTATCATGAAGTATTTAGACGATTGGATTAGTGAACGGAAAGTGGATGAGGTTGAATGCCTCGTCCCCGACATGAACGGCATCCCGCGCGGCAAGATCCTGCCTGCGACCAAGTTCATGAAAGGCGTGCGCGATGACGGCCTGCGCCTGCCCAGCTCCGTCTTCCTTCAGACCGTCACCGGCGATTACCCGGATATCGACGAAGACGATATCGGCTCCTTCCAGGATCCGGACGTCTATCTGCGCCCGGACCCCAACACCATCCGTGTCGTGCCCTGGTACAACGACCCGACCGCGCAGGTCATTCACGACTGTTTCGACGTCAACGACAAGCCGGTCGAACATGCGTCGCGCTACGTGCTGAAGCGTGTGCTGGAGCTCTACGACGACAAGGGCTGGAAGCCGATCGTGGCACCTGAGCTTGAATTCTATCTGGTGCAGGTCAACACCGACCCCGATCTGCCGTTGTTGCCGCCAATCGGCAAGTCCGGCCGTGCAGAGACCGGCAGCCAGGCTTACGGCATCGATGCGGTCAATGACTTCGACCACATCTTCGAGGACGTTTACGATTACTGCGAACGCTCCGAGATCGACGTCGACACGCTGGTCCACGAATCCGGCTCGGCGCAGATGGAGATCAACTTCAACCACGGCAACCCGCTGGAACTCGCCGACCAGGCGTTCCTCTTCAAACGCACGGTGCGTCAGGCGGCGATGAAGCACGGCATCTATGCCACCTTCATGTCGAAGCCCCTGGCCAATCAGCCCGGCAGTTCGATGCATATCCACCAATCGGTGGTCGAGAAGCGCACAGGCAAGACACTGTTTGCTGATTCGAAGGGCCGCGATTCCGCCCTGTTCCGGGCACATGTCGCCGGCCTGCAGAAATACCTGCCACTGCTCATCCCGATGCTGGCGCCCAACGTCAACTCCTATCGCCGCCTGCGCCCGCAGTTCGACGCGCCCATCAACGTGCAGTGGGGTGTCGACAACCGCTCCTGCGGCCTGCGCGTGCCGGTATCCAGTGGTCCGGGCCGTCGTATCGAAAACCGCCTTGCCGGCGCCGATGCCAACCCCTACCTCGCCATGGCGGCCTCGCTCGTTGCTGGTTATCTGGGCATGACCGAGCGACTGAAGCCCACCAACCAGATCACGGGCAGCGCCTATCGCATGGCGCATACGTTACCGAAGACGGCGCAGGAGGCCTTGCAGCGATTCATGGCCTGTAAGCCGATCCGCCCGCTCCTGGGTGAAAAGTTCATCAAGGCGCTGTGGATCGTCAAGATGGCCGAGCTTGAGGCCTATCAAAACGTCATCAGCTCGTGGGAACGCGAGCATCTTCTGCTCAATGTCTAAAGAATGAACAACAAGACTGGCAAAGTTATGATCAGCACTGCCGCCTCGGTCGAGGCGGCAGTGAGCCGGTTTTCCCGGCGCAAGGAGATCCTCATCCTGACAGCGCGGGTGAATTTCAATCCGTGACCGGTGATGTCCTTACCCTTCGACATCAACCAATCACATCGAGGAATTCATCATGACAGCATCAGCTAAGCGCAACAGCACTGCCGAGTGGCAAGCGCAGGACCGCAAGCATCTCCACCCCTTCACCGATCATGCCGAGCTCGGCCGCATCGGCGCCAAGGTCATCACCAAGGCCGAAGGCACCTATCTGTTCGATTCGGATGGTAACAAGATTCTCGATGCCTTCGCCGGTCTCTGGTGCGTCAACATCGGCTATGGCCGCAAGTCGATTGCCGATGTGGCGCATGCCCAGCTTCTCGAACTGCCCTATTACAACACCTTCTTCAAGACGACACATCCGCCGGTCGCCGAGCTTTCCAAGCTCCTCGTCGAGATGACGCCGAAGCAGTTCAATCATGTGTTCTACGGCCTCTCGGGCTCGGACGCGAACGACACCATCGTGCGCATGGTCCGCACCTACTGGAACCTCAAGAAGCAACCGAAGAAGAAGACCATCATCAGCCGCTGGAATGGCTATCACGGCTCGACCATGGTGGCAGCGAGCCTTGGCGGCATGAACTACATGCACGAACTGGCCGATCTGCCGCTGCCCGGCCATGCGCACATCAAGCAGCCATACTGGTATGGCGATGGCGGATCGCAGACGCCGGAGGAATTCGGCCTGGCTGCCGCCAAGCTGCTCGAAGACAAGATCCTCGAGCTTGGCGCCGAGAACGTCGCTGCCTTCATCGGCGAACCGATCCAGGGTGCCGGCGGCGTCATCATTCCGCCGTCGACCTATTGGCCGGAAGTCCAGAAGATCTGCAAGAAGTACGATCTGCTGCTGATTGCCGATGAGGTCATCTGCGGGTTCGGCCGTACCGGCTACATGTTCGCTTCCGAACCCTTCCAGATCGAAGCCGACTTCATGACCCTCGCCAAGGGCCTCACCTCCGGCTACATGCCGCTCTCGGCCATCATGGTCGCTGACCGGGTTGCCGAGGTGCTGAACTCGTTCGGCGACTTCAACCACGGCTTCACCTATTCCGGCCACCCGGTTTCCTGTGCGGTGGCAATCGAGAACATCCGCATCATCCGCGAAGAGAAGATGGTCGAGACCGCCCATGACGAGACCGGCCCCTATCTCGCCAAGCGTCTGGAGGAGTTCAAGGATCATCCGCTGGTCGGTGAAGTGCGCTCGATGGGCCTCGTCGGCGCCATCGAATTGGTGAAGGACAAGAAGACCCACAAGACCTTCGAGCCAGTCGGCAAGGTCGGTACGATCTGCCGCGATCACTGCGTGAAGAACAACCTCATCATGCGGGCGACACGCGATACCATGCTGCTTTCGCCGCCCTTGATGTGGACCAAGGGCCATATCGACGAGTTCATGAAACTCGCCAAGATCGCCCTCGACGCCACCGCCAAGGACGTCGGTCTCTAATTCTTCCAAAACGAAACCCGCCCGACATTCCAGTCGGGCGGGTTTTTCTTTGTCCGCGATCTCGGTGTCGGTTTTACATCGACGGCAAGGCGAGCTTCAGGCGCACGATCTGCGTCTTGCTCTTGCCGTCGATGCCGAAATCATCGTCATTGATGATGACGAGCGTGTCCGGGGCAATGATGGCGACGCCCTCGACCTTCGCCGGAATTCCTTCGTGATCGCTGCTGTCGAACCACAAGGTCTTGGTGAGTGGTGTGACACCGGCGGCGGCGAGATCAGCCTGTTCCAGGCTGGGGCTGGTCTTGGGATCGTCCCACGACGTGCCGAGGATGTCGGTGCCGGTGGCAAGATCGACCAGATGCAGCTTGGTGGTCTTGGCGATGCGCTCCAGAATGACCAGCTTGTCCTGGCCCACCGCCGTGATTTCGGAGAGACGCACGTCGGATTGCTTCTCCGCCTTCTTGTCGTTCTTGAAGGTGGTATGCGCATCAAGCTGGTAGACGAACTCGCCGACCGGCTTGCCCGTCGCGGTATCGACCTTGAGGATGCGTGTCGCGTTCGCCTTCTTGAAAGCGTCGGCATCCGGATTGGCGAGCGGGTTCTGCATCAGGCCGTAGATGAACTTCTCATCCGGCGAGATGGCCACACCTTCCATGCCGCGGTTGAGCTGACGCTTGGCGAGGATTGCCGGCAGCGTGCCCCTGACCTTGTAGGTGGCAGCAGAGAAATCGCCTTCCAGGCCCTGCGGTACCAGACGCTCGATGATCTTGCCGTCGGCCGCGACATGCACGAGGCTCGGCGCATATTCGTCGGACAGCCAGAAGCTGCCATCGCTCATCCGCACCAGGCCCTCGGTATCGAGGCCATTGGGATCGAAATCGACCGCCTTGCCGTCCTTGTCGAAGGCATGTTCGGTCTTGGCGCCCTTCAGCGGATTGGGCAGGCCCGAGATCGGCTTGCCGCTCGCGTCAGAGATGTTGATCAGTTCCTTGATGGTGAACTTGCCGTCCGTGCCAAGCTCGACCCGCTGGATCGAGGGCACGAAATCCGGTTGCGGGAAGATCTTCGCCTTTTCGTCGCCGGCGCACATCTTGTTGACGTCAGCGCCTGTCAGTTCCTCGGCTTCCGCGCAATCGATGTTGGGACCGCGATCGGTCACCGAATAGAAGACATTGTCGGGATCGCCCTTCATGTGAAAAAGCGCACTGCCGATGCCGCGGCTGAGCTTCAGTTCCTTGGCCCCCGTCTTGACGGTACCCAAGGGCAGGGCCGGATCGTCGCTGGTAAATATTTCGGGTCCCTCCGCCTGGGCGATGCCGGTCAGCATCAGGGTGAACAACGATACCATGCCAAATCGGCGCGCAAACCTTGTCATGAGCAAGCTCCCTGTCAGAATTGTCAAACAAGGACCCGCGTAACAACGAGATATGACAAAACGGCGACTGTCACGTTAATCTGTGAAGACAGCTCACCGTTTCAAGCTGTCGAGTGCCCCTTGTAGGATGAAGGCGGCCGCCGATTGGTCCACAACCTTGGCACGCTTGCCCCGGCTGAGATCGGCCGCGATCATGTCGCGTGTCACAGCGACCGTGGAAAGCCGCTCATCCCAGAATGTCATCGGCAGATCGCGCAGCTTGGCCATGTTGTTGGCGAACTGCTTCACCGATTGGCAGCGCGGTCCTTCCGATCCATCCATGTTGAGCGGCCATCCGATGACCAGCCCGCCAACCTGCCGATCGTCAATCAGCTTCAGCAGAACCTGCGCATCCTCGGTGAACTTCTTGCGCCGGATCGTGGTCACCGGCGTCGCGATCATGTGCCCGGGGTCGCCAACCGCGATGCCGATGGTCTTGTCGCCAAGATCGATCCCCATCAACCGCTGCCCACGCGGCAATTCCCGGGCAAGATCCTGCAGCGCGGGGATGATCACGGCAGCAGTTCCGCAAGTTCACGCTTGAACGGCACGGCGTCGCCGATATCCGGCGCATCGAATTCTTCGGCATAGCGACGCCCGGCATAGACGGCGGCCGCTATGGTCGATGGCGCCCAGCAATCGCCGATGCCGCGAACGGTCTTGATGTCGCCCCAATCCGTTTCTCGCGCCTTGAGATCGAGATAGAGCTGGTCCTGCGGCAGGCGCGAGGCCACGAGCACAAGATCGTCGCAGGTCAACGCCTTCTTCCTGCCGGTAAAGGTGCAGGCCAGTTCAACGCCACCGGCCTGGGCAGTGGCCACCGCATGGCTGACGATGACATCGACGCCCATATTGATGAGCTTGGCCTGGATCTTATCCTGCTCCAGCGTATTGCGTGTCCAGGTTGAAACCTCGGCGGCAGGCGTCACGAACGTCACGTGATGCCCGGCCTTGACCAGCAGCTCCGCGCAGATTCCGCCCATGTAATAATGGTCGTCGTCAAAGAGCACGACATGCTTGCCCTTCGGCCTGGTGCCGGCCATCAGGTCATCCGGCGTCAGCGTTGGCATGCCGGCATTGGGCAGCGCTGCCAGATGGTAGTGCGCGACGCCATCTCTCCGCCAGGAACTGCCTGTCGCCACCACGATATGGTCAAAGCCGAATTCCAGCACCTGATCGGCATCAAGCTTGCTGTCGAGATAGACGCTGACATTCGGCATCTTGTTGATCTGTCCGACGCGCCAGTCGCGCACGCGCCCCCACGCACTCAGGGTCGGCAAGCGGCATTCACGCGCGACGCGGCCGCCAAGTTCCGTGCCTGCCTCAGCCAGAGCCACCTCATATCCACGTTGCCCCAGCGCGCGTGCCGCCTCCAGCCCGGCCGGGCCGCCGCCCACCACCAGCACGCGGGCTTCGCTTTCGCGCGACCGAATGAACTCCGGATGCCAACCTTTCCGCCATTCTTCGCCCATTGCCGGGTTTTGCGTGCAGCGGCTGGGCGACATGGTCATATCGCCCGAAACGCAGATGTTGCAGCCGATGCATTCGCGAATGTCGTCGATGCGGCCCTCATCGATCTTGTTGGGCAGGAACGGGTCGGCAATCGAGGGCCGCGCCGCGCCGATGAGATCGAGAATGCCGCTCTTGACTTGGCGCACCATCAGGTCGGGCGAGGTGAAGCGGCCGACGCCAACGACCGGCCGGGTCGTCAGTTTCTTGATGCCGCGCACGAACTCTTCTTCGGCCGCTTCCTCGGTAAAGCGCGAGGTACGGGAATCATTGCCCCAGTCGGAGAGGGTCACGTCCCAGAGGTCCGGCGTTTCAGCCATGCGGCCGATCACATCCTCGATCTCGGCTTTGTGCAAACCGCTCTCGCCCATCAGCTCGTCGACGGCGATGCGGACAGCGACCGCTGCGGTATCACCGACGGCATCCTTCGTATCCTCGGTGATCTCGCGCAGCAGGCGCATCCGGTTCTCAAGGCTGCCGCCATACTCATCGCTGCGCGTGTTGAAGCGCCGCGACAGGAAATGCTGGATGATCGAGAAACCGTGCGCGGCATAGACATAGATGATGTCGAAACCGGCGCGTTTGGCCCGGATCGCCGCATTCTTGTGCCAGCGACGCAGATTCTTGATGTCGGAAAGATCCATCGCCCGTGCCTGCACGGGATCGTAATAAAAGGTCGCGATCGGGAGATGCGACGGCCCCAACGGGACTTCGCGAGTATAGAGGTTGGAGCCGTTCGGCCCGTTATACGCCAGTTCGATCCCGGCCAAGGCATTTTCGGCATGGATCGCGTCGCTCATCTTCTGGAGCTGCGGGATATCGCGGTCGTCCCAGAGCCGCAATTCGATGAACGGCGTGATCTCCGACGTGTGGTGGATTTCCGCCTGTTCGGTGCAGAGCACACCCCAGCCGCCTGCCGCCTTGTTGCCGCGCATCTTCGCGACCGCCGATGGGTCGCGATAGCCTTGGCCATTGCAATGCGGCACTTGGTAGAAGCGGTTCTTCGTTGTGACGGGACCGATCTTCACCGGCTCGAACAGGATATCGTAACGCGGGTCGCGCGCCATTGGTGCGTTGCCTTGGGTTGGGGATCGCGAAGCGCCGCGATCAGTCTTCGAGCGGGCCGGGAGCGAGATAGGTGCGGTCGCAATAAACCAACGGCTTCACATTGCGATGTGACGCACCGACGACACGGCCGATGAAAATGGTATGCGATCCGGCCTCGACGATATCGTGGATCACACAATCGAGATTGGCGACGGCATCGACCAGGGCCGGTGCCGCGGTGGTGATGTTGATCCAATCCGCCGCGGCAAAATCGAAAGGCTCGCCGCTGCTCGGCCGGCCGGCAAAGGTATTGGCAAGCTCGCTCTGTTCCGCCGACAAGGCGTTAATGCAGAAGACACCGTTTTGCCGGATGATGGCGACCGATGGACTGCGGCGGTTGACGCAGGCCAGAAGCAAAGGCGGCTCGGCCGACACGGATGTCATGGCACTGACGGTGACGCCGGTGCGGCCGCCGGGCCCGTTCGAGGTCACCAGATTGACCGCGGCCGCCTGCACGCGCATGGCACCTACGAAAGCGTCGGTGTCGACGCTTTCGAGCGGCTCATTGCTGCTTTCGACCTTGACCGTGGCCATTAACGCAATCCTTCCCATGGCGATTCCTTAACGGTGAAATCGATCATGTGCGACAGTCTGCCGTAGGGGAAGGTATTTAGGAAATCGAATTCGTTGAAGGTTTGGATCAATTTTTTCTATCAACCACGGGGGATGCCGAGCGCAGGAACAGCCCAGCGGCCACGACTCCAATGAGGACGATGAGAGCTCCGCCGCCGAAGACGCCGATCGAGCCCATTTGTACGACCTCCGGGGTCAACGACCCGCCAAATCCCGCCGCATTCCCCACCAGCCCTGAAGCCGCCGCGCCGATGGCGCCGCCAAGGCATTCCAATGTCGGAATGGCCGTCGCCGTCGCATCCTCCTGCCCCTCGGGGGCCGCCGCCATGATGCGCTGATTGATGAAGGAATGGGATATGCCAAACCCGATCCCGACCAAAGCAAGCGCCGCAGCGACCAGGGTCAATGGGCTGCCGGCAAGCCCGATCCCCAGCAATGCCATGCCAACCGCCAAAGTTACTGGACCGCTGATGATGGCAAGCCCATGCCAACGGGGTGGCAGCGAAGCGACGCAGAGCGCCGACAGGGACCATGTCAGTGCATGAATGGCACCGATATAGCCCGCCCAGGTCGGTGCCAACCCGCGATCGAGCTGCAATAGGTAGGGCGCGTAGACGACGACACCCGCCTCGCCCATCGGCATGAGGATGAGAACCCAGAGGCCCAGCGACACGCGGTGGCGCAGGCTCGGGAACACCGTGGTGATAAGATGGCTGGCCGCCCGCCGGTCAATCTTCAACGCCAGCGCCACAGCTGCAATTCCCGCGGCAATCGCTGCACCGCCCAGAAGCGCATTGCCCAGTCGATCCGCGACGGCGATGCCGATGACGCCGGCTGCCAGCAGCGTCACCCGCAACAGCGGCGGCTTGCCGACAAAGATGCGCGCGTGAGGATCGCGCAGGATCATGAAGGCCAGCGCCTGCATTGGCAGAGGCAACAGCGCCGCCCCCAGAAAGGCCACGCGCCAGGAGAAGGCCTCGGTCAACACGCCGCCGATCAGCGGGCCGAGGAATACGGCACCGCCCCAGGTCGCCGCCAGGGTACCGAAGACCCTTGGCACCAGGCGGTTGTCGAACAACTCGCGCGTGATGACATAAGAAAGGGCGATCAGCACGCCCTCGCCCAACCCCTGGATGGCGCGGCCGGCAAGAATGAGTTCGACGCCCGGCGCCGCCGCCGAGACCAGGCCGCCGATCATGACGACGGTGCCGGCACCCAGCATCGCGTTGCGCGCACCGAAATGCCCTTTCAGCATCGCCGTGACGGAGCCGCCGACAATGGTGGTCATCAGGAACAGGCTGCCGACCCAACTCAGATATTCGGCGCCGCCCACCTCCTTGATGGCGGTGGGCATCGCCGTCGAGGCGAGATACCAGATCACCGCATGCAGACCGACGCCCAGATTGACCAGGGCCAGCGGCGCGATGTTGGCGCGCTGCAGAAGTCGCGGCGGATTGTCTGCTGGAATGGTGTCGAGGGCGGTCATGGCGCGGACCCTAGGCGCGGCAATATGAAAAGTAAATGCTTTCTAAAATGAAAGCGGCGCGATATTTTGAAGCCATGGCAGATTTCGGTCCCACGCGCGTGCTCGAGGTGCTGAAGGCGGAAGGCGCCCTCACCGCATCGGTTGTCGGTCGTCATCTCGACATGACGGCGGTCGGCGCGCGCCAACACCTCAATCGCCTGTGCGCGGCCGGCCTCGTCACATTCGAAGATCGACGCCAGGCCGTGGGGCGCCCAAAGCGCCTGTGGTCTCTGAGCGACCAGGGACACGCCCATTTCGACGACCGTCACCGCGACCTTGCCAGCGAACTTCTGGCGGCCATCGTCGTCGCCCATGGCGATGCTGGCCTGGCATCGATCCTGGCCGCGCGTGAAGAACAGCAATTGCAGCGCTATCGCGCCGCTTTGGGCAAGGGTGGGTCGATCGCTGAGCGTGTTCAGCGCCTGACCGATCTGAGGCGGATCGATGGTTACATGGCCGAATGCCGCCAGGACACCGATGGCGCTTGGCTCATGACGGAAAACCATTGCCCCATCGCGCAGGCCGCCAAGGCCTGTTCCGGCCTCTGCGGTGCCGAACTCAAACTTTTCCAGGACGTGATGGGCAAGGACGCGCAGGTGACCCGCATCCAGCACATGCTGGGCGGCGATCGTTGTTGCGCCTATCGCGTCGTCTCGCGCCGCTGACGGATCCACTTCCGGCTTGCTTTTGCGGGCGCTGCCCCCGACATTGACCACAAAGATCACTGACCCAAAAATCACTGTCGGGGATATTCATGTCAGGACCGCTCGCCGGTATTCGCGTATTCGATTTGAGCCGCATTCTCGCCGGACCGACGGCGACGCAGATTCTGGGCGATCTCGGCGCTGACGTGATCAAGATCGAACGCCCCGGCGCCGGCGACGACACGCGCAAATGGGGACCGCCTTTCGTCAAGGGGCCGGACGGCAAGGACACCCACGAAAGCGGCTATTATCTCTCCATCAATCGCAACAAGCGCTCGGTGACACTCGATGTCGCAAAGCCCGAGGGCCAGGAAATCGCCAAGCGATTGATCGCGCGTTCCGACATCTTCGTCGAGAATTTCAAGGTCGGCGACATGGCGCGCTATGGCCTTTCCTATGAGCAGATCAAGTACGACTTCCCGCGCCTCATCTATTGTTCGATCACGGGCTTCGGCCAGACCGGGCCCTATGCGCCGCTCGCCGGCTACGATTTCCTCGCCCAGGGCATGGGCGGCATCATGAGTGTCACCGGCGACCCCGGCGGCCAGCCGACGAAGGTCGGCGTGGCGATCACCGACATCGTCTGCGGCATCTATTCGACCGTGGCGATCCTCGCCGCCCTCCATCACCGCTCGCTCTCTGGGCGCGGGCAGTTCTGTGACATGAGCCTCCTCGATGCCCAGGTCGGCTATCTCGCCAATATTGGCCTCCACTATCTCACTTCGGGCGAAGTGCCAAAGCGCCTGGGGAACGAGCACCCCAACATCGTCCCCTATTCGGTGGTGCGCTGCTCGGATGGCTTCTTCATCCTGGCCGTCGGCAATGACAGCCAGTTCGAGAAATTCTGCCAGTTCGCCGGTGTGGCCGACTGGGCCAAGGATGAGCGCTTCGCGACCAACCCGGCGCGCGTGCGCAACCGCACGCTGATCTATCAGATGATCAACGAGCTTACCGAAAAGAAACCACAACAATATTGGATCGACGGGCTCAACGAACTCGGCGTTCCCGTGGGACCGGTCAACAATATCGACCAGGTCTTCAAGGATCCGCAGGTCCTGGCGCGTGAGATGAAAATCACAATGCCCCACGCGGCCGCCGGCTCGGGCAAGGTCGATCTGATCGGCAGCCCGATCAAGCTCTCCGAAACCCCCGTCGACTACCGCCTAGCGCCACCCACTTGCGGTCAGGATACTGACGCGGTCCTCCGCGAGCTGCTGTCCATGGGCGATGACGAGATCGGGCAGTTGCGGGCGAAAAAGATCATTTGACCGACCGGACAGAGCCGCGTCCGGGATCCGCCGCAAAATCGTTGCCAGAATCGTTGACGGGGCGGTCGTTGGCACTATGATGCGCGCTCGATATGAGCGCCGAAACACGCACGCCTAACCCCTTCTTCCCCCACAGGCATTTGCTGGGCATCGAGGGGCTTTCCGCCGCCGAAATCGAACGGCTCCTCGACCTTTCCAACCGATATGCCGACATGTCGAAGGACGACTCGACCGCCCGCGCGCTTTTGCGCGGCCGGACGGTCATGAACGTCTTCTTCGAGAACTCGACGCGAACCCAGACCAGTTTCGAGCTGGCCGCCAAGCGCTTAGGCGCCGATGTCATCAACATGTCGGTCGGCACGTCGTCCATCAAGAAGGGCGAGACCCTGCTCGACACCGCCATGACGCTCAACGCCATGCGGCCCGATGTCATGGTCGTGCGGCACGCCGATTCCGGGGCCATCAACCTGCTGTCACAAAAAGTCGACGGTGCGGTCATCAATGCCGGCGATGGCCGGCATGAGCACCCGACCCAGGCACTGCTCGACGCCCTCACCATTCGCCGGCGCCTCGGCAAGCTGCAGGGGCTGCTGGTCGCCATTTGCGGCGATATCCTGCACAGCCGTGTCGCACGCTCGAACATTCACCTGCTGACCAAGATGGGCGCCCGCGTCCGCGTCATTGCGCCGATCACCTTGCTGCCCTCCAATATCGACCGCATGGGGGTCGAGGTCTTCACCGACATGCGCAAGGGCCTCAAGGATGTCGATATCGTCATGATGCTGCGCCTGCAGCTGGAACGCATGCAGGGGGCCTATGTGCCGTCGGTACGCGAGTATTTCCATTTCTTCGGCCTCGATTACGAGAAGCTTTCGGTGGCCAAACCCAACGCCCTCATCATGCATCCCGGTCCCATGAACCGCGGCGTCGAGATCGATTCCGAGGTGGCGGACGACATCAACCGCTCGGTCATCCGCGAGCAGGTCGAAATGGGTGTGGCCGTGCGCATGGCCTGCCTTGACGCCCTCACCCGCGATATCGTGGGGCAGAACCGATGAGCCCCAGCACCACCAATTCAGAGAAGAAAAAGACCGCGCGGCCGCTGCTGCTGACGAACGCCCGCCTCGTCGACCCGGCTGCCAATCGCGACGAACGCGGCGGTATCCTGGTCGACAATGAAGTGATCGTCGACATCGGGCCGCAGGTGACGAAGCAAAACGCGCCGGCTGAAGCCGATGTGATCGATTGCGGCGGCCATGTGCTGATCCCCGGTCTGGTCGACATGCGCGTCCAGCTGCGCGAACCGGGCGGCGAGCACCAGGAAACCATCGCAACAGGCAGCCTCGCCGCCGCCGCCGGCGGCGTCACCAGCATGGTGTGCCTGCCCAATACCGATCCGGTGATCGACGACATTTCCGGGGTGGAGTACATCGCCCGCCGCGCCCGCGAGACCAAGCGGGCCAAGATCTATTGCTATGGCGCCCTGACGCGGGGCCTGCATGGCAAGGACCTCGTGGAAATGGGCATGCTGTCGGAATTCGGCGCCCTTGGTTTCACCGATGCCCTGCATGCCGTGGCCGATGCCCAGGTAATGCGCCGCGCCCTCTATTACGCGCGCACCTTCGATCTGCTGATCGTCCAACACCCGGAAGAACCAGCGCTTGCGGCTGGGGGTGCCATGAACAACGGTGAACTGGCGACCCGCATCGGCCTGCCTGGCATTCCGCCTTGTGCCGAAGTGATGATGATCGAGCGCGATCTCCATCTCGTGCGCATGTCGGGTGCCCGCTATCACGTGGCGCATGTCTCGACGGCAGCGGCCGTCGAAGCCATCCGCAAGGCGAAGCTGGAGGGCCTCCGGGTTACCTGCGACACCGCACCGCCCTATTTCTCGCTGAACGAGAACGAAATCGGCGACTATCGCACCTTTGCCAAGCTCTCGCCGCCCTTGCGCGCCGAGAGCGACCGGCGCGCCATCGCTGCGGCCGTGGCCGAGGGTGTCATCGATTGCATCGCCAGCGATCACTCACCGCATGATGTCGAGAGCAAGCGCGTGCCCTTCGTGCAGGCGGCGGCCGGCATCATCGGCCTTGAGACTTTGCTGCCGGTGAGCCTGGAACTCTATCACAAGGGCTCGCTGTCGCTGATCGATCTGCTGAAATGCCTGACCAGCCGGCCGGCCGAGATCCTGGGGCTGCCGCAAGGGCGCCTCGCCAAGGGTGCACCGGCCGACATGGTGCTTATCAACCTAGATAAGCCGCACCGCATCGACGTTGCCGGCTTCAAGAGCAAGTCCAAGAACGCGCCTTACGATGGCCGCCCCGTTCAAGGCATGGTCCTCAAGACCTTCGTCGACGGTCGCCTCGTCTTCGCCGCAGAAGGTCAGGTCTGATGGAACCCGCAAGCGAGCTGCCGCTCTGGACTTATGCCGCCGCGATCATCCTTGGCTATCTGCTGGGCTCGATCCCCTTCGGCCTGCTGCTCACGAAGGCGGCTGGGCTCGGTGATATCCGCAATATCGGCTCCGGCAATATCGGCGCCACCAACGTGCTGCGCACGGGCAACAAAAAGCTCGCCCTCGGCACGCTGCTGCTCGACGGCGGCAAGGGCGCCGCGGCGGCATTGATCGCGGCCCATTTCGACCCGTTGCTCGCTGTCATCGCCGGCGGCGCCGCCTTGCTGGGCCACCTGTTCCCGGTCTGGCTGGGCTTCAAGGGCGGCAAGGGTGTGGCAACCACGCTTGGCACCCTGCTCGCGGTGAACTGGATGGTGGGGATTGCCGCCTGCCTTACCTGGCTGGCCGTCGCCTTCGGCTTGCGCATCTCATCGCTGGCGGCCCTGGTGGCCGTGGCCCTCTCGCCGCTCTATGCCTATATCCTTGGGACCGGCCCGCAGGTCGTCCTCGCTGCGTTCGCCGCTGTCCTGGTCTGGATCCGGCACCACGAGAACATTGGCCGCCTGCTAAAGGGCACCGAGCCGCGCATCGGTAAGAAGAAGGCCTGAAACAGTACTTCCGGTTGTTTGTTCATGGTTGATTCCCGCGTAAGTCTTGCCTAGGCTTCCGCGCCATGGAACCGACCTTGCGCCCCCTTTCTGATTCCGAGCGCCTCGACTGGCTGCGCCTGGCGCGCAGTGAAAATGTCGGGCCGGTCACCTTTCGCCGCCTGATCGACCGCTTCGGCTCGGCCAGGCGCGCGCTCGAGCGCCTGCCGGATCTCGCCAGGAAGGGTGGGCGGCGGACCTATCGCCCCTGCCCCCTCGATCTTGCCGAAGAAGAACTGGCGCGCCTCACCAAAATGGGCGGGCGCGCCCTTGCCTGGATCGAGCCGGACTACCCTGCCCCATTGCGGGCCGTCGACGATGCGCCGGCCATCCTGACCCTGCGCGGTCGCGTCGATCTCCTCACCCGCCCGCGCCAGGTGGCACTGGTGGGCGCCCGCAATGCCTCGGCCAATGGCCGCCGCTTCGCCCATGATCTGGCCCGGGAACTGGCATCGGCCGGCGTGGTCGTCGTCTCGGGCCTTGCCCGGGGCATCGACGGCGCAGCCCATGCCGGGGCCCTGGCGGCCAGCGGCGGCACTATCGCGGTGCTTGCCGGCGGGGTGGACGTCCTCTACCCGCCAGAGCACGCCGATCTCTACGACCGCATGACCCGCGACGGCCTTATCGTCGCCGAGATGCCGCCCGGCACGGAACCTGGCGCCAGGCTCTTTCCGCGGCGCAATCGGATCATCTCCGGGCTGAGCCTCGGGACTGTGGTGGTTGAGGCGGCGCTCAAATCCGGCTCCCTCATCACCGCCCGTTTTGCCAACGAGCAGGGACGCGAGGTGATGGCCGTTCCAGGGTCCCCGCTCGACCCCCGCTGCCGTGGCACAAACCGCCTGATCCGCGAGGGGGCACTGCTGGTCGAGGACGCAGCCCAGGTGTTGGAGGCCATAGATGGGATCAAAAGCCCAAACTTAACGTTCTTCAAAAACTTGAATGAAAACGCACAAAATATTGAATCTGAATTAGAAAATGATGCGGAAGACTTGCGCACTGTGGTCCTGAACCTGCTGGGCCCCAGCCCTGTGGAGGTTGACGAACTGCTCCGGCAGTGTCATTGCTCCGCTCCCGTCATGGGAATGGTTCTGCTGGAATTGGACTTGGCAGGCCGCCTGGAGCGGCATCCCGGCAACCGGGTTTCGCTGCTCGCAAAGGTCGCCTGACCACCCATATATCCGGCGGACCGGCACCCTGAACGGCCGGTTTGGTGTCCACTTCTATATCATCCCGAAAGCGGGTCCATGAAGGTCGTCGTCGTCGAATCCCCCGCCAAGGCCAAGACCATCAACAAATATCTGGGTAGCGATTACAAGGTCCTGGCCAGCTTCGGCCATGTCCGTGATCTGCCGCCCAAGGATGGTTCGGTCCGGCCGGACGAGGACTTTGCCATGACCTGGGACGCCGAGGGTCGCGGCGCCAAGCAGATCAAGGAAATCGCCAGCGCGGCTGCCGGCGCCGACATGCTGCTGCTCGCAACCGATCCGGATCGCGAGGGCGAGGCCATCTCCTGGCATCTGCGTGAGGAGCTGCGCGGCAAGAAGAGCCTCGCCAAGCTGCCCATGGCCCGGGTGGCCTTCAATGAGATCACCAAGAAGGCCGTCCTCGACGCCATCGCCAACCCGCGCGAGATCGACCAGGAACTGGTCGACGCCTATCTCGCCCGCCGGGCACTCGATTACCTCGTGGGCTTCACCCTCTCCCCGATCCTGTGGCGCAAGATGCCGGGCAGCCGCTCCGCCGGCCGCGTCCAGTCGGTGGCATTGCGCATCGTCTGTGAGCGCGAGGCCGAGATCGAGGCGTTCAAGGCCCGCGAATATTGGACCATCGAGGCCGTTTTCACCGGTCCGGATGGCCAAAGCTTTGCCGCGCGCCTGACGCATCTCAATGGCAAGAAACTCGACAAATTCGACATCGCCGACGAAGCCGCCGCCAAGGCGGCCGTCGCTGCGGTCCAGGCCGGCGCCCCCTTCAAGGTGGCGGCCGTCGAGCGCAAATCGGTCCGCCGCAACCCGTCGCCGCCCTTCATCACCTCGACCCTGCAGCAGGAAGCCTCGCGCAAGCTCGGCTTTGGCGCTGCCCACACGATGAAGATCGCCCAGCGCCTCTATGAGGGCATCGAGCTTGATGGCGAAACGGTCGGCCTCATCACCTATATGCGTACCGACGGCGTGAACCTCAGCCAGGAAGCCGTGGTCGCCGGGCGCAAGCTGATCGGCGAGCAATACGGCCAGAAATACCTGCCGGCCAGCCCCCGTATATATAAGAGTGCGGCCAAGAACGCCCAGGAGGCCCACGAGGCGATCCGGCCGACCGATCTCTTCCGCCGTCCCGAGCAGGTGCGCAAGTATCTGCGCGATGAAGAAGCGAAACTCTACGACCTTATCTGGAAGCGGACACTGGCCAGCCAGATGGAGAGCGCCGAGCTCGACCAGGTCGCGATCGATATCGTGTCGGCCGATGGCCGCCAGACCCTGCGCACGACCGGCTCGATCATCACCTTCGACGGCTTCCTGACCCTCTACCAGGAAGATCATGACGACCCGACCGAGGATGACGACAGCGCCAAGCGCCTGCCCAATCTGAAGCAGGGCGATGCCGTGACGTCTCAGGACGTCAAGCCGGAGCAGCATTTCACCCAGCCCCCGCCCCGCTATTCCGAAGCGTCTCTCATCAAGCGCCTGGAAGAACTGGGCATCGGCCGGCCGTCGACCTATACCTCGATCCTGCAGACGCTCGAGGACCGCGCCTATGTGAAGATCGAGAAGAAGCGCCTGATCCCCGAGGATCGCGGTCGGCTGGTGACGACCTTCCTCACCAATTTTTTCGACCGCTATGTCCAATACGGCTTTACCGCCGATCTCGAGACCAAGCTCGACGACATTTCCGGCGGCCGCGCCCGCTGGAAGGATGTCCTGGCCGAGTTCTGGAACGATTTTGCGCATCTCCATCAAGATGAATCCGAAAGCGACGGCAAGCTGCCCTCGATGCAGGAGGCGGTAGCCTTCCTCGACAAGGGGATCGGCACGCGATCGGTCGTCATCGACGTTCTCAACGACTCGCTCGCCCCGCATTTCTTCCCGGATCTTGGCAACGGCAAGAGCCCGCGCGCCTGCCCCGCCTGCGGCTCCGGCGAGCTTGGCATCAAGCTGGCCAAGAACGGCGCCTTCATCGGCTGCAACAACTATCCGGAATGCAAATACACCAAGCCGCTCGCCGTGCAGACCGAGGAGGAAATCGCGGCTGGTTCCGCCGGTCCCGTCGAACTCGGCAAGGACCCGGCCGGCAAGAGCATCACGCTGCGCAAAGGCCCCTATGGCTTCTACGTACAACTCGGCGAGGCCGAGGAAGGCGAGAAGCCCAAGCGCGTCTCGCTGACCCGCGACCTCGATCCCAATGCGGTCAGCCTCGAGATTGCCGAAAAGCTTTTGAGCCTGCCGCGCGTTGTCGGTCATCACCCTGAAACGCAGAAACCGATCATGGCCGGCATCGGCCGTTTCGGGCCCTATCTCAATCACGACGGCAAATTCAAATCGATCCCCAAGGACGACGACGTCCTGTCGATCGGCATGAACCGTGCCGTCGAGTTGCTGTCCCAGGAGAGCAAGGGGCGCGGTGGCCGTCAGGCGGCGCCCGGCAAGGAGATCGGAAAACACCCGACGTCGGGCGATGTCGTCACCCTGCATGAAGGGCGCTATGGCCCCTATGTGAAAATGGGCGCCATCAATGCGACCCTGCCCAAATCGATCGAGCCCGGTGCCGTCACCCTCGACGAAGCCCTGCAGTTGATCGCCGCCCGCGAAGCCGCCGGTGGCGGCAAGGGAAAGAAGAAAGCGGCCCCGAAAGCGGCAGCCAAGAAGACCGCTGCCAAGAAGACGGCCAAGAAACCGGCCGCGGCTGATGCTGATGACGGCGAAGCAAAGCCGGCCAAGAAAGTCGCCACCAAAACCGCCGCAAAAAAGACGGCCAAGAAAGCCGTCAAGAAAGCGGCGAAGAAGGCATCCTAACGCGCATTCCGCCCTCGCCGTAAACGGCAAGGGCGGAGCGACGCGGTCGCGTTACTTCGTCACCGTGAAATACGACATCATGCCGGCCTCGTAATGGCCCTTGAGGTTGCACAGCAGGAGATAGTCGCCGGCCTTCAGATCGGCGCTCATCTCGCCGGTCTTGCCCGGCTCCAGGTCTTCGACCTCACCCATCGACTTCAGCTTATCCTCGTCGACGCGATGCTTGCCTTTGAGCATCGGGATCTTGTCGTTCTTGTGCTTCAGCTTGATCACGACCATTTCGTGGTTGGTGGCCATGGCATCGTTCTTGACGACGAAGGTGACCTTGCCGGCCGGAACGGAATCATGGTCGAGCTTCATGCCCATCTTGTCCCCGGCATCGCCGGTCAGATCGACATTGACGGTTGAATCGGCAAAGGCCGGCAGGCTCGAGGCAACGAGGATCGCCGCGCCGAGCCACAGGCCGCGCATGGAATAAGTCGACATGTAAGAAAGCTCCAAATGAAAGTTCGGCTCTTGTCAGCCACGTCCGCCTGCAACGGCCGCGAAAGGAACGCTATCAAGTACGACTGACAGACAGCTTTCTGTTGAACAGGTATTGCGCCAACACCATGTCAGCTTGCAGAAAGGAAGCTGGGACCTCAATCCTCGGGAATGAGACCGCCTTCTTCTTCATTGCGCTTGTCATAGGCGGCGCCGTCAAACTCGGCGCGACAGGCCTGCAGCATCTGTCCGATGCTGGGCAGCGCCTTGCGGTCGACTTGCGCTGCCGGGTCCCACAGCTTCGAGCGTGAAAGGGATTGCGAGCAGTGCACATAGGCCCGATCGATCTCGATGATCAGCACCGAGCGTGGGATCTTGCCGTTGACGTCGGCAAAGCTTGCCACCAGTTGCGGATCGACTGAGATCTTGGCGCGGCCATTGACTCGCATCGTCTCACCGACACCCGGCACCAGGAACAACAGGGCGACCCGCGAGTCCGTGACGACATTGCTGAGGCTGTCGACGCGGTTGTTGCCGCTGCGGTCCGGCAGCATCAATGTCTTTTTGTCGACGATGCGCACAAAGCCCGGCGGACCGCCGCGCGGGGAGGCATCAAGCCCCTCCTCGCCGCAGGTGGAGAGCACGACAAAGGGCGAAGCCTTGATGAACGCCGCATAGGGCTCGGTGAGGAAGGTCATCTCCTTCACCAGCGAGGCCGGCACCGGCTCGCCATAGAGGTCTCGCAACGCATCCGATTCAGCGATCTTGCTTTGGTCGTTCATGGCCTTCCCCTCATGGCAAAACGGCGCCCGATCGTAAGGGACCGGGCGCCGATGTGGAAGGCAGGAGTGGCTAGAAAATGCTGGCTAGCCTGCCGGTTGTTTTCCCTCAGGCGTCGACGGGTTCGACCGTCTCCTCGCGCGGTGAGGATTTGGATTCGACGATCTCGAAGGTGAGCTTCTGCTTCTCCTGGTCGAAATCGACGCGGACCGTGCCGCCCTTCTCGAGCTTGCCGAACAGCAATTCCTCGGCCAGCGGCTTCTTGATGTGCTCCTGGATCGTCCGGCTCAAAGGCCGCGCGCCATAGAGCGGATCGAACCCGATATCGGCGAGGTGCTTCCTGGCCGCGTCGGTCAGCTCGATATTGACGTGGCGGTCGGCAAGCTGCGCTTCCAGCTGCATGACGAACTTGTCGACCACCTGCGCCACGATCTCCGGCGACAGA
Source organism: Dongia rigui (assembly GCF_034044635.1). NCBI lineage: Bacteria > Pseudomonadati > Pseudomonadota > Alphaproteobacteria > Rhodospirillales > Dongiaceae > Dongia > Dongia rigui. Next base: position 464,385 of record NZ_JAXCLX010000002.1, on the reverse strand, counting down.
TTGGCAAACGGGATGATGGCATCGAGGCGGTTGCGGAACTCGGGGGCGAACATCCGCTCGATCTCCGCCTGGTCCTCACCCTCACGCTTGTCGCGCATGAAGCCGATCGCCGATTTCGCCATCATCGCGGCACCGGCATTGGTGGTCATGATGAGAATGACGTTGCGGAAATCGACCGCCTTGCCGTTGTGGTCCGTGAGCTTGCCGTGATCCATCACCTGCAACAGGATGTTGAAGAGGTCCGGATGCGCCTTTTCGATTTCGTCGAGCAGCAACACCGCATGCGGATGCTGGTCGATCGCGTCGGTCAGCAGGCCGCCCTGGTCGAAGCCGACATAGCCCGGAGGGGCGCCGAGGAGCCGCGAGACCGTGTGCCGCTCCATATATTCCGACATGTCGAAGCGGATGAGCTCGATGCCCATGATGCGGGCCAGCTGCTTGGCCACCTCGGTCTTGCCGACGCCGGTCGGACCAGAGAAGAGATAGGAGCCGATCGGCTTGTCCGGCTCGCGCAAGCCCGCTCGGGCAAGCTTGATGGCGGCGCACAGGGCGTCGATTGCGGGGTCCTGGCCGAACACCATGGTCTTCAGATCCCGCTCCAGCGACTTCAACGCAATCTTGTCGTCCTTCGAAACCGACTTCGCCGGGATACGCGCGATGATGGCGACCACCGCTTCGACATCCTTCACCGTGATGGTCTTCTTGCGCTTCGACTCGGGCAGCAGCATTTGCGCCGCACCCACTTCGTCGATGATGTCGATCGCCTTGTCGGGCAGCTTTCGATCGCCGATATAGCGCGACGACAGCTCGACTGCCGCACGGATCGCTTCCGCGGTGTAGCGGACGTTGTGGTGCTTTTCGTAATAGGGCTTCAGGCCCCGCAGGATCTTCACCGCATCTTCCTGCGACGGCTCGTTGACGTCGATCTTTTGGAAGCGGCGAACCAGCGCGCGATCTTTTTCGAAATGCTGGCGATATTCCTTGTAGGTCGTCGACCCGATGCAGCGCAGCGAGCCGGACTGAAGCGCGGGCTTCAGGAGGTTGGAGGCATCCATCGAACCGCCGGAGGTGGCACCCGCGCCGATCACCGTATGAATCTCGTCGATGAACAGGATGGCGCCCTCGAGATTCTCGAGCTCCTTCACCACGGCCTTCAAACGTTCTTCGAAGTCACCGCGATAGCGGGTACCCGCCAGCAGCGAACCCATGTCGAGCGAGAAGATGGTGGCGTTCTTCAGCACATCCGGTACGTCGCCCTTGACGATACGACGGGCTAGGCCTTCCGCGATCGCGGTCTTGCCCACACCCGGATCACCGACATAGAGCGGGTTATTCTTGGTACGGCGGCACAGCACCTGGATGGTGCGCGACACTTCGCCATCACGGCCGATGAGCGGATCGATCTTGCCGTTCTGGGCCTTCTGGTTGAGGTTGACGCAATAGGCCTCAAGCGCCTCGGTGCCGGTCTTGGTCTGCGCTTCGCCCTCTTCGGTTTTCTCTGCCGCGCCACGCACACGCTTGGGTTCGGCGCGGCCGGCCACCTTGGCGATGCCGTGGCTGATATAGTTGACGGCGTCGAGGCGCGTCATTTCCTGCTCCTGCAGGAAATAAACGGCATGGCTCTCGCGCTCCGAGAACAGCGCCACCAGGATATTGGCGCCGGTCACTTCCTCGCGGCCAGAGGACTGCACATGGATCGCGGCACGTTGCACGACACGCTGGAACCCAGCGGTGGGCTTGGCTTCGGCCTGCTGCTTGCTGATGATGTTGGCCAGCTGGTTGTCGACATAGTCGACCAGATCGCGCTTCAGGCGATCGACATCGACATTGCAGGCCCGCATCACGGCGACCGCGTCCTGGTCGTCGGTCAAGGCGAGGAGCAGATGCTCCAGTGTCGCGTAATCGTGCCGTCGCTCGCTGGCCAGGGCCAAGGCACGGTGCAGGGTCTGTTCAAGATTGGGCGACAGCATGGGCCGGGATATCCTTCCTTGACTAACTATCTACCATCATGCGGGTCTCCGCCCGCCTGACATCCGATTCAAATGAACGACTGTTCCCCACTTCGCTCAGGTAAACGCTCTATTCCTTCTCCATCGTGCATTGCAGTGGGTGCTGGTGGCGACGCGCGAAATCGATCACCTGCGAAACCTTGGTTTCGGCAATTTCATAGGTGTAGATCCCGCACACGCCGACCCCGCGGTGATGCACGTGCAACATGATCTCGGTCGCGGCCTCACGGCTCTTGTTGAAGAAGCGCTCCAGCACATGGACCACGAATTCCATCGGCGTGTAATCGTCGTTGAGGAGCAGGACCCGGTACATGGACGGTTTCTTGGTCTTTGGCTTCGCCTTGACCACAGTGCCGACACCCGGCCGCCCGGCACCGCCGCCGCCGTTATCGTCGCCGTCCTCGCCCGCCGTCAGCCGCGGGTGGGTCGTCTTGCGCTCCATATCCTCAAATCTCGTCAAGTCATCGGATCCGAAAATGGCTGTCATGGCTGTATCATATTGGATGCTAAGGCCGAGTTAAAAGGGGCGCGTGCGATATGGAGGGGCTGCAATAATGCCGGGACTGAATTCCCGGACACCCGCCTTTGGCCATCGGTCATAGGCCCGCGCGCCCGATCCCGTCCGCCCGCACAGTAATCACGAACGCGCCGCTGTAATCCCGATCACGTCCCTTGCCCTGGTCGTTTTTGTCCATATAGGTGACCGCGCGGGGCTTCAGATAGGCAATCCCGGTCTGGTCGTGCTTGAGCAGAAAATCCAGAAAGCCGGTATGGGTAAGCGGCAGCGCGCGGGGCTTGTCGGCCCAGGCATTGAGGAAAAACTTGCCGCCTTCGCAGCCGGCCACCAGCCAATAGAAGTCCTGCGAATGCAGGCGCAACCCAGCCTGGGAGCCGCTGGCGAACCCGGCGCGGTGCAACGAATCACGCAAGTTTGACCAATCCGCCGGTGCGAGATCAGTGTCGGAGCGCCGAAATTGCCATGGCCCCAGCAACGCCTCGAAACTGCCAAAACCCATTTGCATCAAGTCACCAGTCTGCCCGCGCGCCCGGGCGGTGAGATGCGCGGCAGTCACCTCATAGGTGCGCACGTGGTCGTAATACTGACCGTTGTAGACGATGCGGTACTGGTCCGGCCCGCCGGCGGCACAGGAATTGCGAATATCCGCGGCATCGAGATAGCTGAACCAGGTGAATTTGCGTTCGACCGGGTTGTCGATGCTGGTACCAGCGCCAAGCTGCGCGCTCGACTGATAGGCGCAGCCCGAGAGGAGAACGGCTGCCAGCGACAGGGCGCCGCTGACTTTGCCAGGGAGCCGAAGCAGTTGTCGCAGGCGGCCCGAAATTGTGAGGATCATCCGTTAGAAACCTGATTCCGTTGGCGTCTTGTCGCAGTTTACCACTTTTTAGGCACTGGTAGGCTATAGACAGGATTCTACGGTTAACGTAGGATCGGACACGAAATTGCCTAAATCTTTTCACCGGCTTAGGGGGAAAAGCACGATGCTGCTGCCGCACCAGCCCGCGCGGGGGTCGATTCTGTCCGTTTTGCGTCTTTTTGGCGCAGCCCTTGCGATCCTGGCGCTGACCAGCGTCCTCGGCCTCACTGCCGCGCAGGCGAAACCCGTCGCCGCCAGCATTGTCGTCGATGCCGAAACAGGCGAAGTGCTGTCGCGTTCCAATGCCGACGCGCAGACCTATCCGGCCTCGCTGACCAAGATGATGACGCTCTATCTGCTTTTCGATGCTCTGGACAAGGGCACGATCAAGCTCACCGACCGCATCACCTTCTCGAAGAACGCGGCCAGCGAAGCGGCCACCAACATGAACGTGCAGGCCGGCGACACGATCAATGTCGAAACCGCCATCCTCGCCATGGTGGTGCGTTCCGCCAACGACGTCTCGACCGCCGTCGGTGAACGTCTCGGCGGCACCGAGACGGCCTTTGCCCGCATGATGACAGCCAAGGCGCGGCAGCTCGGCATGAACAACACCACCTATCGCAACGCCAACGGCCTGCCTAATCCCGGCCAGGTGACGACAGCGCGCGATCAGGCCACGCTCGGCGTCGCCCTGCTGCGTGATCATCCGAAATATTATGGCTATTTCGGCCGCAACTCGTTCGTCTATCGCGGCAACACCTATGGTGGCCATAACCGCGTGATGAAGAAGTTTGCCGGCGCCGATGGCATCAAGACCGGTTATATCCGCGCCGCCGGCTTCAACCTCGTTTCCTCGGCCGAGCGCAACGGCCGCCGCCTTGTCGGCGTGGTCCTCGGTGGCGCCAGTGCCCCGATCCGCGACAAGCAGATGGTGGCGCTCCTCACCGACGGGTTCAAAACGCGCCAGGGCATCGGCGATGTGCTCATTGCCAAGGCCCCCGGCAGCGCCGGTCCGGCCCAGCTGACCCCGACCGTTGCCGCCAACAGCAACGTGGCCGATGACGGCGCCGACGAGACCGATATGGATGCAGTCGTTGCCAGCGCACTGGTACCGACGCCCAAGCCCACGCGCCAGGACGATTCAATCGGCACCGCGATCGCCACCATGGCCAGCGTCTCGCTGGCGCCGGCCGTCGCCGCATCGCCGGATTCGCAATCGGTCGCCAATGTCTGGAGCAGCGACAAGAACCAGTTCGGCATCCAGGTCGGCGCCTATTCGAAGTTCAAGCCGGCCCAGAAGGCCGCCGAGCGCGCCACCAAGGCCGTCCCCGCCCTCCTCGCCGACGCTCGCATCGTGATCGACCGCGGCAACAGCGACATCTACCGCGCCCGTGTGTTCGGCCTCAGCAAGACCGACGCCGATGCCGCCTGCAAGAAGCTCAAGGCCAAGCAGACCGATTGCTTGGTCGTCAAAGCCGACAGCAGCGTCGCTCAAACGCTGCAGTAACCGGACAGCGGAATCGCTCCAAGCAAAAAAAGGCCGCGGCGGCTTCAGCCCCGCGGCCTTTTCGCTTCAGCGTAAACGCTGGGGTGGCTTGGTTATTCTGCGGCCTGCTTTTCGGAAACCGGCGTGCCCCGCTTCAGCTTCGCACCGGTGAAGCTCCGTGTTTCCGGCATCGGCAGGCCATTGGCCTTGATCTCCGCCATCAACTGCGTTTTGCGGCGCTCCAGTCGCTCGCCCAGCGCAACGACATCGAGACCCGCCGAGCGCGCCTGCGCAAACAGGCCTTCCGCCCGCATTTCCTCTTCGCGAACATGATGTTTGATCTGCTCGGAAAGGACCTTGACCTTGGCATCGTAGAATTCGTCTTCCGGCGTGCCGGCTTCGATCTCGCCGATCAGGACCTTGGCGCCGTCATGCTCGACATAGGCTTCGTTGAGCGTGTCCTCTTTCACGGCTTCCTGGCAGGCCGGATAGAAGATTTCCTCCTCGATCATCGCATGCACCGTCAGTTCGGTGCAGATCTCCTTCGCCAAGGCCGATTTCCGATCCGCCTTCCGCGCCTTCTCGAATTGCTCGAACAGGCCTTCAACCTTGCGATGATCTTCCTTCAACAAGGTAATCGCGTCTTTCTTTGCAGTGGCCACGGGTCTCTCCTCTTGGCTGCGCGTGATATCACGCCGGCTGGGTAACTTGGGTGCGGGTTGTGCGGGGTGAATTCACCTACCGCCCGTCCGTTCCGCAGCAGCGGAGAGAAACAGCTTCGAGATTGCAAAGGCGGGGAAAACCTTCCTGGCCGCCTGCCACTCAATCACCCAGGAACAGCCGATAGGCCGGATTGTCCGACTCGTCTTCATATGGATAGCCAAGGCTGGCAAGCTGCGCGGTAAAGCGCGCCCGATCGCCTGGTGGTACCTGTAGGCCTGCCAGCACCCGCCCATAATCGGCCCCGTGATTGCGGTAATGGAACAGCGTGATGTTCCACTCGGTGCCGACGCCGTTGAGGAACTTCATCAGCGCACCAGGCCGTTCGGGAAACTCGAAACGCAGGATCACCTCGTCTCTGAGCCCGGGGGCCCGGCCACCCACCATATAGCGCACATGGAGTTTTGCCGTTTCATTGGCGCTGATGTCGAGCACTTGATAACCAAGGGCTTGCAGCTGCTCCAGCAGCTTGCCCTTCTCCGCCTCGGCACCCCGCAATTTCAGGCCGACAAAGACATGTGCCTCACTGTCGGCGGCATAGCGATAGTTGAACTCCGTGATATTGCGATTGCCCAGCACTTCGACAAAGCGCCGATAGCTGCCCTGCTGCTCGGGGATGGTGACCGCCAACAGGATCTCACGCGCCTCGCCAATCTCGGCGCGCTCAGCCACATGCCGCAGTCGGTCGAAGTTCATGTTGGCGCCGCTGTTGATGGCGATGAGCGCACCGGTCCGCGTCGGGTTCGCCGCGACATAACTTTTCAAACCGGCCAACGACAAGGCGCCTGCCGGCTCGGCGATCACGCGCATGTCCTCGAAGATGTCCTTCACGGCCGCACACATCTCGTCCGTATCGGCAAGAATCACATCGTCCAGCAATTCGGCGCACAGGCGATAGGTCTCGGCACCCGCCTGCCGCACGGCCACACCATCGGCAAAGAGGCCGACGCGGTCCAGGATGACACGCCGACCGGCATCGATGGCGGCCTTCATCGAGGCCGCATCGACCGGCTCGACACCGATCACCTTGGTTTCCGGGCGCAGGAACTTCACATAGGATGCGATGCCCGCGGCAAGGCCGCCGCCGCCGATGGGAATGAAGATCGCCTCGATCGGATCGGCATGTTGCTGCAGCATTTCAACGCCGATCGTCCCCTGCCCGGCAATGACGTCCGGATCGTCGAAGGGGTGAATGAAGGTGAGACCCTGCGCCGCCTCCAGCGATTTGGCATGGGCATAGGCCTCGTCAAAGGCATCGCCTTCCAACACGACCTTGCCGCCCAAATGGCGCACGGCGTCGATCTTGATCTGTGGCGTGGTCACCGGCATGACGATGACGGCCGGAATGCCGAGCTTATGAGCCGACAAAGCCACACCTTGCGCGTGATTGCCGGCCGAGGCGCAAATGACGCCGCGCGACCGTGTTTCCACCGAGAGGCGCGCCATGCGGTTATAGGCGCCGCGGATCTTGAACGAGAAGATCGGTTGCAGGTCTTCGCGTTTCAGCAGGACCTGGGCCTTGAGGCGGCCCGACAGGCGCGGCATCGCGTCGAGCGGCGTCTGCAAGGCGACATCATAGACGCGGGCATCGAGAATACGGCGGACGTAATCGCTCACTTGGCCCCCCTTCAGCGCACAGCAAGATCGAGCGAGCCCACACCATCGACCCCACCGAACAGGCGATCGCCCCGCACGACCGGTCCGACGCCGGCCGGCGTGCCGGAGAAAATGAGATCACCAGCCCGCAACGTGAAGAGACCCGAGAGATAGGAGATCATCTCCGGCACCTTCCAGATCATCTGGTTGAGATCGCCCTGCTGACGTGCGGCACCATTCACCTTGAGCCAGATGGCGCCCTGCCGCGGATGCCCGGTCTGCTCGGCCGGCTGCAGCGCCGAACAGGGCGCCGCATGCTCAAATGCCTTGCCGACTTCCCAGGGGCGACCGGCTTTCTTTGCCTCCGCCTGCAGATCACGCCGCGTCATGTCGAGCCCCACGCCATAGCCGAAGACATGCCCCAGCGCTTCGCCTGCCGGAATGTCGCTGCCGCCGGATTTCAGCGCGACGACAAGTTCGATTTCGTGATGCACATCCTTGGTGGCCGGCGGGTATGGGAAATCGGCGCCTGGCGGCAGCACGGAATCGGCGTTCTTCTGGAAAAAGAACGGCGCCTCGCGGCTGGGGTCGTGCCCCATCTCGATCGCATGGTCAGCATAGTTGCGCCCCACGCAATAGATGCGATGTATCGGGAACAAGGCGCTGCTGCCGGCGACGGGAAGGCTCGGCACCGGTGCTGGGGCAAAGACGAAATCACTCATCATTCGGACATCCTGGAAGGCGGGTCAGAAGCCGCCAGGATAAGCCGCGCAAAGCCGCCCCGCTAGCGCCCCGCCGCAATCTTCTTGCGCGATGCCAGCCGGTCCCGCGCCGCGGCCACGAGTTCGAAGGAATGAAGGCGCGCCTGGTGATCGAAGATCTGGCCAGCCACCATGACCTCGTCCAGTTCGGTCTCAGCCAGGAAAGTGGCAAGCCGCTCCTCTACCTGGGTGGGTGTGCCCACGATCGCATAGCGCAGGGAATGTTCGACCATCTGCTGCTCCATCGGCGACCAGAAGCCATCCATGCTGTCGACCGGTGGCGGCAATGGTCCGGGCGTACCGCGTCGCAGGTTGATGAACTGCTGCTGCAGGGAGGTAAACATCCGTCGCGCCTCAACCTCGGTATCGGCGGCAAACACATTCAAGCCCGCCATGACATAGGGCTTGGCAAGCTGCTCGGACGGCCTGAACGACGCCCGGTAGAGGTCGAGTGCCCGCATCAGGTAATCCGGCGCGAAATGCGAGGCGAAGGCAAAAGGCAGCCCCATCTGTGCCGCGAGCTGCGCACTGAAGAGGCTCGATCCCAGCAGCCAGATCGGGATATTGAGCCCGGCCCCCGGCACGGCACGTATCGGCTGGCCGTCCTGGACAGGTGCAAACCAGGCCTGCAGCTCCATCACATCCTGCGGAAACGTGTCATCGCTGCCGGTAATATTGCGCCTCAGCGCCCGCGCCGTGCGTTGGTCCGTCCCCGGCGCGCGGCCGAGTCCCAGGTCGATGCGTCCCGGAAAAAGCGATTCCAGCGTCCCGAACTGCTCGGCGATCACCAGCGGCGCATGATTGGGCAACATAATGCCGCCTGATCCCACGCGAATGGTCTTGGTGGCGGCCGCGACATGGCCGATCACCACCGCCGTGGCAGCACTGGCAATCCCTGGCATGTTGTGATGCTCGGCCAGCCAATAGCGACGATAGCCCCAGCCTTCCGCATGGCGCGCAAGGTCGGCGCTGTTGCGGAAGGCATCGCTGGCGGTGGCGCCGCGGTTGATGGGCGAGAGATCGAGAACCGAAAACGGGATCATCGGCGCTTTGGCTCCACGGCTGGACATCGGATTGGCCGTCACCATACCAAGCCTGGCCCCGTCCCGGCCCCGTCGAATTGGGTGCCCCCGCATGCCGCATCTGCAAAGCCGCTGGGCCAGCAGGGACTTCCCCTAGCGCCATGGCTTCCATCCAATGCTAAACTGCATCCGACTCGAAGCAATGCCCGCGAGGTCACCGGGGGATTATGAAGCAGATCGAGGTAAGGCTGGCCGTGGTGCTCTATGGCGGCGTTTCGCTGGCCGTCTACATCCACGGTGTGACGCGGGAAATTCTCAATCTCATTCGCGCCTCCAAGCTGCTGCACGCCGAAGCCGGTGCCGCAAGCGAGGCGCCGGACAGCACCGCCGTCTATCTCGATCTCCTGAAGTCGCTGGAACCAGACATCGATCTCAGGATCGTCATCGACCTCATCTCTGGCGCATCCGCCGGCGGCATCAACGGCGTCATGCTGGCCCGCGCCCTGGCGCATGACCTGCCGCTCGATTCCCACCGCGAACTGTGGCTGGCCAATGCCGATGTGAGCCAGCTTTCCGAGCCGGCAAGCCTCGTCAGCCGCACCTTGAAGGCTTCACTGGCACCCCTGATCGACCGCGTCCTCATCCGCCGCTTCGGACCGCAGATCGCCGATCCCGAGACGCTCTCCAAGGTGCGCCGTTTCGTGCAGGCACGCTGGTTCACGCCGCCGTTTTCAGGGCGGCGCTTTGCCGGCTGGATGCTCGACGCCTGCGACGGCATGGATGCGGCGGGCAGTGCCAGCACCAGCCTGCTGCCACCCGGACACCGGCTCGACCTGTTCGTCACCGTCACCGACTATCGCGGTCATCGCCACAGCATTGCGCTCCATGATCCGCCGGTCGTCGAGGAAACCGAACACCGCCGCATCCTGGCCTTCACCTGCCGCCGCGCCCTCTCTGGCGAAATGCAGAGCGAGTTCGGGCCTGGGCATGTGCCGTCCCTGGTCTTTGCCTCGCGGGCCACGGCTTGCTTCCCGGGCGCCTTCATGCCGGCGACGGTCGCGGAGATGGATTCGATCCTCGCCGAACGCGGTCGCGCCTGGCCCGCCCGCACGGCATTGCTGACAGACAAGCTCGGGGTCGAGGGCGATCTCGACCAGGCTGCCGCCAACCGTTATTTCATCGACGGCAGTGTCGTGATGAACAAGCCCTTCTCGCCCGTCATCCACGCCCTGGGCGACCGGCCGGCAAGCCGCGAGGTCGTGCGCCGCATCATCTATGTCGACCCCAATCCCCGCGCCGAAAGCCGGCAGCGCAGCGGTGACGGCCCGCCAGGCTTCTTCCGCACGATCCTGGCATCGCTTGCCGTCATCCCGCGCAATGAACCGATTGCCGATGACCTCCTGGGGATCGAGGCGTGGAACCGCCGCGCCAAGCGCATGGCCGAGATCATCAATGCCGCGGACCCGGAAGTCGAGCGCCTGGTCGATGACATCGTGCGTGCCGATCCCGAAAACCCACCCACGATCGCCGAGGTCGGCCGCTTTCGCTCCGCCGCGAATGAAGCGGCCCATCGCGGTGCCGGCTATGCCTATCTCAGCTATCAGAAGCTGAAGTTGCGCGGCGTGTGCGACCAGTTGTCGAAACTGGTGGCAGCGCTCACCTCGACGCCCCGGACCCAAGCCAATGTCGATGCCCTGGCCAGCGCTTTCGACCGCTGGCTGGCCGAAGACCCGGCGCCGCCGGCCCGTACCATCCGCTTCCTGCGCGGCTTCGATGTCGAGTTCCGCCTGCGCCGGGTCCGCTTCGTCATCCGGCGCTTGAATGAACTCTATCGTTCCGGCACCGAAAGCGGTGTCGATGTCGGTTCCGCGGCGATCGACGATCTCAAAGGCGCGCTCTACGAGGCGATCGAACGGGCGGCGCCGCGCTGGGATCCCAAGCTCTATCGCGGTGCGCCGGTCGAGGCCGCCGGTCGCCTCGCCAGCGCCGCCGCCGCTGGGCGCGAGATAGATGACGCCGACCTCGCCGTGATCGAGGAAGCGATGGGCCTCATCCCGATCGATCACACCCTTGACGAGATCATCTCGGTCATGGGCTTTGCCTTTCTGCCGCCGGTCGCACGTCGCGCGGTGGCCAAGGCCTATGTCGGCTTTGCCTTCTTCGACCTCATCACCTTTCCGATCCTGCAGTGGACGGACATGGACGAGATCAACGAGGTATTGGTCGATCGTATCAGCCCCGACGATGCCGATGGCTTGGGGGCGGGAATCACCCTGCGCGGCACCTCGCTGATGAGCTTTGGCGCCTTCTTCAACCGTGCCTGGCGCGAGCATGACTTTTTGTGGGGTCGCCTCAATGCCGCTGAGCGCTGCCTCGATGTCATTGCTTCGGCGATCGGCCCGCGTGCTGCGGCCAAGCTGGATACCGAACGCCTGCGCGGGCGCCTCTTCCTCGCCATCTTGGATTCCGAGGAAGCGCATCTCAACGCCGATCCCACCCTCGTCAGCCGCCTGCGCACCGAGGTCATGGCCCGCTACGGGTTCGAGTGATCAGGCCCGCCGCTCCGCCGACCAAAGTGCCACGGTGAGCTCGCCGCCCGCCAGATGCTGTGGCGGCAAGGGATAGAGCCCGGCGGCCCGGCACCAGCTTTGGATTTGTGCGTCATCGAAGCCCAGCCAGCGATGCGCCTGTTCTTCGCGCAACTGCTCCCGGTGATGCGTCACGAAATCGACGATGACAAGGCGCCCGCCGATGGCCAGCACGCGGCCTGCCTCGGCCAGCGCCGCATCCGGCCGGTCTGCGAAATGCAACACCATGTTCATGGTAATGGCGCCGAAACTTGCATCCTCGAACGGCAGGGCAAACATGTCGGCCTGGCGCACCTGGCAATGGCGCAGCCCAGCGCGAAACAGGTTCGAGCGCGCCACATTCAGCATCTCGCGCGACCGATCGACGCCGATCGCCGATTGCGCGCGCTTGCCCACCAGCGACAGCACATGCCCGGCCCCGGTGCCGATGTCGAGCAGGCTCTCGATCGGCCCATCCGGCAATGCCGCCAGCAATGCCGCATCGACGGCGGCCTGATCGGCATGCAGCGAGCGAATCTGCTCCCAATCGCCGGCGTGCTGGCGGAAGAAATCGGCAACCCGGCTGGTCCAGCCTTCCGAGATCGACTGCAGGCGCTTCAAATCCTGCGCATGCTGCCGGTCGTCGGAGGGCAGCAGATCGACGATGAGGCGCGCCAACTCCCCGCCCGTCCCTTCTTCGGGCAGGCGATACCAAGCCCAGGGTCCTTCCTGGTTGCGCACGAGGACACCGGCTTCGACCAGCAATTTGAGATGACGCGAGATGCGCGGCTGCGACTGCCCCAGGATCTCGACCAGATCGCTGACCGTCAGCTCGGCGTGGGCGCAAAGGCCTAGGATTCGCAAGCGCGTCGCCTCGGCGGAGGCGCGCAGGCCTTTCAAGATCTCTTCCATCATCTCCCCGCATCAATACGGGGATAATGATATTTTTATGTCGTTATCGATAGCAAGGCCGATCTTGGCCTGCCCACCCATGGCCGGCATCAACAAAAACGGGCGGGATTTGACTCCCGCCCGTCACCCTCGCGCCTGGAAATTCCGGGCTTAGAGCTGCAATGTCTTGGCGATGCTGGCCACCACGTCCTTGACCGCCTTGCCGACGATCGGGTGGGCGATGCCAAGGGCAATATTGGCCTCAACGAAGCCAGCCTTGTCGCCGCAGTCATAGCGCGTCCCCTCGAAGCGATAGCCGTGGAACGGCACCTCACCGATCATGCGCGCCATGGAATCGGTCAGCTGGATTTCGCCACCCGCACCCGGTTCCTGTGCGGCGAGGTGGTTGAAGATTTCCGGCTGCAGGATGTAGCGGCCGATGACCGCGAGGCGCGACGGCGCCTTGTCCGGCGACGGCTTTTCGACCAGGCCCTTCACCTCGACCAAGCCGTCTTTGTCGCTACCCGGCGACAGGATGCCGTAGCGGCTGGTGTGTTCCTGCGCCACTTCCATGACGGCGATGATGTTGCCGCCAACCTTGCGATAGACGTCGGCCATCTGCTTCATGCACGACACGTCGCCATGGACCAGATCGTCCGGCAGCAGGACGGCAACCGCTTCGTCCTTGATGAAATGGCGCGCGCACCAGACCGCATGGCCCAGGCCATTGGGTTTCTGCTGGCGGACATAGGCGATGTTGCCGGCCAGCGGCAGCATCTTGTGGAGGAGTTCCAACTCAGCCTTCTTGCCGCGGCGAGTCAGCGTATCCTCAAGTTCGTAGGAATGATCGAAATGGTCTTCGAGGGCCGTTTTGCCGCGGCCCGTGACGAAGATCATCTCCTCGATCCCGGCCGCCTTGGCCTCCTCGACCGCGTATTGGATCAAGGGCTTGTCGACGACGGTCAGCATCTCCTTCGGCATGGACTTCGTGGCCGGCAGGAAACGGGTGCCGAGACCGGCGACCGGAAAGATGGCCTTCTTGAGCGGTTTGATCATTCCATTGTCCTTCAAACAGTGCAGTGCAGCATTTCTGCCATGCGGCCAAAGGCCAGCACAAGCGGCGGCGCGTGAAAAGTCGCCAATATTACCCAAACGTCACGGCACCAACACGCGACGCCGCCCGCTTTGCCCACCAAAATGTGACTTTGGTGAAAATCTAGGCAGGAATATCCGCTTCGGCCGGCGGCAACAGATTGAGCGCGTCAAGGAGGTCGCGGACCTCCTGCCGCGCGGCGACATGGGACATGCGCCACTGGACGCCGGCGTCCTTCCTGGAAAGATCGAGCAGTGTCAGCCCGCGCGGAAACAATTCGCGAAAGATGACACGCTCGGTGAAACCCGGCGCGATGCGAAAGCCGATTCTTTTGGCGAGGTGTTCCAGTAGCTTGCCGATATCGCGTTTGTTGCGCGCATCGAGGCTGGAGAGGCGGTTGCGCATCACCACCCAATCGATGGGCCTGCCGCCCGCCATCGCCCGCCGCTTCCGCTGCTCCCACACCGTCTCGGCATAGACGCTGGGACGTCGGATGGTGGCCCCCTCATCCTCGATGCGGCCAAAGAGGTCGAGGTCGAGGAAGCTGTCATTCAAGGGCGAGATCAAAGTATCGGCCCGGATATGCGCGGCGCGGGAAAGTGCACTGTCGCTGCCGGGCGTGTCGATGAGGATGAAGTCGTTGTCTTTGAGCTGATCGAGGGCGGCGACGAGATTTGCCTCGTCCTCGCGCATCGCCATGTCGCGGCTGTCGGTCTGGCTTTGATTGATCGGGATATGCGTCGGCATCGGCAGCGGCGTCAGCATGCCTTCCGCCGTCTTGCGCCGGTTCTCGACATAGCGCGAGAGCGATCCCTGGCGTGCGTCGAGATCGATCGATCCGACACGCTTGCCAGCCGCCAGCAATGCCACAATGAGGTGCATCGCCGTGGTCGACTTGCCGGAACCGCCCTTTTCATTACCCAGGACGATGATGTGTGGTCCCAACTTTGCCATGCGGTTCAGGCTGCCTTGATCCAGACAGCCGTGTCATGGAAAACCGCGCCGCCATCCGGTTTGCCCGGCTCGTCGGAGACCAGCACGTTGACGCCAAGCCCGCCCGGGAAATCGGCATTGCCCCACAGGCTTTCGATCACCACGACACCGGGCAGCAAACCATCGAAGAATTTGGCATGCAGCTGGATCTTGCCGCGGGCGTTGCCGACTTCAATCGCATCGCCATCGCCGACGCGATACCGCGCCCCGTCTTGCGGATGCACCAGCAATGTCGGCCGCCCTTCCCTGGCGCGCGAGGTGGGCGTCGGCGTGAAGGTCGAATTGAGAAACTGCCGCGCTGGCGCCGTCACCAGGCGCAGCGGGCAATTCTCGCTCGTCGCGTCATTGAGCGCTGCATAATCCGGCAAGGGTGGCAGCCCTTCGACATCCGGCCCGATCGCCGGCCAATCCGGCTTGAAGCGGAATTTCTTATCGGCATGGCCGAAACCGTTGAGGAAATGCGCCGTCTCGAAATCCAGCGCGCAATCTTCCCAATGCGAGTCATAGAGTTCCTGGGCCGATTTGTGGCCGGAAATCTTCAGCGTCTCGTCGAT
The DNA here is from genome assembly GCF_034044635.1 of Dongia rigui. NCBI lineage: Bacteria > Pseudomonadati > Pseudomonadota > Alphaproteobacteria > Rhodospirillales > Dongiaceae > Dongia > Dongia rigui. Next base: position 449,314 of record NZ_JAXCLX010000002.1, on the reverse strand, counting down.
GATCTCCCATTCCGACATGGCAAACCCGCGATGGCTTGCTCCCAGCCGCTTGGCGAGTTCCGCGATAACGTAGTGATTGGGCTTTGCTTCACCCAACGGCTCAATCACCTTGCGCGTGACCTGCAGATGCGTGTGGCCGCTGGCGCGATAGATATCGTCATGCTCCAAAAAGGTCGTGGCCGGCAGCACGATATCCGCCATCGCCGCCGTCTCGGTCATGAATTGCTCATGCACCGCGACGAAGAGGTCGTCCCGCATGAAGCCCTGCCGGACCAGGTTCGAATTGGGGCAGACATTCATCGGGTTGGTGTTCTGGACGATCATCGCCGTCACCGGCGGGCCATCACCGAGGTCCCGCTTGTCGCCGGTAAGGATGGCACCGAGGCGAGATTGGTCGAGCTGGCGCACCGAGGGATCGACCATGTCCAGGCCCTGGATGAGCGTGTTGTTGAGATGGTAGATGGTGCGGTTGGAATAATGTGCTCCGCCACCTTTCTCTTTCCACGCACCCGTGATGGTCGGCAGGCAGCTCACGGCATGCAGATTGACGGCGCCGTTCCGCGTCCGGGAAAAGCCGTAACCGACCCGGATGAAGCTCTTTTTATGGCGACCGTACAGTCTGGCGAAATCGCGGATCGTGGCCGCCGGAATCCCCGTGATCGCCTCGGCCCATTCCGGCGAGCGGCTCGCCACATGGCGCTCCAGCTCATCGGGCGCATCCGCATAGCGGGCCAGATAATCACGATCGGCGAACCCTTCGGCAAACAACACATGCATCACCGCCACCGCCAGCGCACCATCGGTGCCGGGGCGCAGCATCAGATGCTGGTCGGCCGCCTCCGCCGTGCCGGTGCGATAGGGATCGATGACGACCAATTTCGCCCCGCGCGCCTTGCGGGCGCGGGCGATGTGGGTCATCACATTGACCTGGGTGGCGACAGGGTTGCCGCCCCAGACCACGATGAGATCGCTTTCCGCCATCTCGCGGCTGTCGACACCGCGCATCACGCCGACGCCCGCCGCCCAGCCGGCATCCGAGAGTGCTACGCAGATCGTGCTCTTCTGGCGCGAATATTTCTTCTCATGCGTCAGGCGGAAGATACCGTCACGCTGCACCAGGCCCATCGTGCCGGCATAGTAATAGGGAAACACCGCCTCGGCGCCGAAGCGCTTCTCCGCCTCCTGGAACTTCGCCGCGATTTCGTCGAGGGCATCGCTCCATCTCAGGGGCTGATAGGCGGAGCGACCGACGCCCTTCTCACCCACCCGGCGCAGCGGCTGGCTCAGGCGATCCGGATGGTGCTGACGCTCGGCATAGCGCGCAACCTTCGCGCAGACGACGCCGGCGGTATAGCTGTTCGCCTTCGCGCCATGGATGCGGCCGATCTCGGTCGGCGAGAGTCGCTCGACCTCAAGTGCGCAGGTCGAGGGGCAATCATGCGGACAAGCGGAGTGGACGATATCAAAAGGCGCCATAATTCAATGCCATAGCCAATTTTCGGCCGGGTAGCCATCATTCGCGGCACTCTACCCGTTGGCGTGGGGTCCGGCAACGTGATCGACGCAGGCGCCCCGATTCTTAACGGCGCCCATCTCTGCGGCGCCGCCGATCAGCCGGGGCAATCGGCATTGCCGCGGGCTACTTGTCGGCGCCCATATCGCCCGGCACGCCATAGGATGGTGCCGCGTCGGGATTGAGCGCGCGGGTGATATAGGCGTCCATCTGTGGTTGGTAATCTTCCCAGAGGCGCCTGAGACGCACGACCGGATTGTCGTCGCTCCAATCGACGCGGAGATCGGCCAGCGGCCAACTCTGTTCATGGACAACAAGAAGGCCGGCGGAATGCACCGGCCCCATCTCACCGCCCGCGACAATGCCGGTCTGCAATCCCGCCAGCAGCCGATCGGCGAGATGCCGGCCCTTCGACTGCACGAATGCCTTAACCATGGCTGCCGGCACATCCGGGTTCTGCAGCAGATTGCCGGCGGCGACGCAATCCTCAGCCTCGGCCACATTGTTGGTGCCCAGCGTCTTGGCGCCCGTCCAGTGCGCCGTGCGCCCTTGTTTGTCGATGATCGTCACCTGACGGTGCTGTGACGATGGCGCCTTGGCCATCAAGGCCTTCAACGCATCCGGCGCACTCATCCCTTGCGCCAGCAGATCGAGTCCCTGATTGCCAAGGCGTGGATCGGTGACGTTCTGTGTGGCAACCGCCCCCACGCCGGCCCTGGCCCAGGGACAGCGTGAGGCGACAGCGATGGAGGAGGTGGTGATTGCCACCCCGAACATGCCGGTATCGGCGCAACGGCCAACGAGCGAGAAGGTCATCCGGGCCCTATCCTTACTTCTTGCGGGCCGCCCTTTTCTTCGCTGTTTTCTTGGCGCGGTCCGCCTTGTCGGCGGTGTCCTTCCATTGCAACGCGGCGGGCGGCTCCTGGATATTCTTCATACGACTTTCCGGGATCACCGCATAGGCGTCGATTTCCATCACCCATTCGGGCCGCGCGAGGCCTTGCACGACGAGGCCGGTCGAGACCGGATAGACACCTTTGAGATGCTTGCCCACCACGCGGTAGACATCCTCGCGGTAACGCGGGTCGGTGATGTAAATGACGATCTTGCAGATATCGGCAAGCTTCCCGCCCTGCTCTTCCAGAAGCTGCTTCACATTGCGCATCGCCTGTTCGGATTGCTGGGCGGCGCTGCCGACGCCGACCATCGAACCATCGAGCGCCTGGCCGACCTGGCCGCGCAGGAAGATCGTGTTGCCGGCACGGACCGACATCGACAGATCATTGTCGAGGGTCTGCTCGGGATAGGTCTTCTTGGTGTTGAACTTGCGCAGTCTTACGTGGCTATAGCTCATTATCTCAGCTCTTCTTCCATTGGTCCATGACGCGGTCCGACAGTCCGGCACAATCCTTCACATAGGATAGGGCGTTCGACATATCGAAATTCATATAGATGTGATTGAGATGTGCAAAGGGCGGTGACTGGGCGAACAGCTCGAACGTCACCATATGCCCGGCGCGGTCGGAATTGAGCAGGTCACGCGCGAAGGCCAGCAGCTTGCGGCGATCCTCCGCCTGCCAGAATTCATTGACCGAATAGTATTTCTGCATCCAATCCTTGATTTCCGGATTGTCGAAGGTGGCCTTGTCCGGTGTGACACAGATCTGCCCACCACACAATTCGCGCGCCAGATGCATCATCGCCGGCAACTGGTTGATGGCGGCATAGCGCCCGGTGAACAGCAGCGACGCATTGGGCATCAGCAATCCGCCAGGGCTCTGCTGCGCCATGGTGATCGACGCGATGAGATGGGCGTTGATCGCCTCACGGTACTGCATGAGAAGGGCCAACTTTTCACGCACCGCCTGCTGCGCGTCGAGGCCGGTCTGCCGGGCGTTGAACGCCGCCGCCCCCAGCATCAGATCGGCGATGTAGAGCAGCCGCAGCGTGAAGGGATAGGCGCTGTAGCGGTGCAGCGTGCCACGGATAAAAGCCGCTGCCTTGGTATGGCGATAGAACAGCACGTTTTCCCACGGGATCAGCACGTCGTCGAACACCAGCAGCGTGTCGACCTCGTCCACGCGGTTGGAAAGCGGATAATCGTCGGCCGAGGCGCGCCCGGTGAAACCGGAGCGGCAGATATGCTTCAAGCCCGGCGCACCCATGTCGCAGATGAACCCCAGGGCGTAATCGCTGAGCTTGTCATCGCCCCAATTGGCAATGGTGGGCTTGACGAAGGCCTGGTTGGCGTAAGCCGCGGCGGTTTCATACTTGGCGCCGCGCACGATGATGCCCTTGTCGGTCTCCTTCACCAGATGCAGCAGCATGTCCGGGTCCTGGTCCTGCGGCCGCTTGGAACGGTCGCCCTTGGGATCGGTATTGGCCGAGACATGGAAGGTGTCGGAATTGAGGACGTGCTGGATATGGTGCTCGATATTCTTCGAGAATTGCGGATCGACCTCGTTGAGGATGTCGCGGCCGTCATAAAGCGACCACATCTCGCCCACCGTCTCGTCACCGACGCGCACGGCATAGCCCCTGATGTCGCGCATGACGGCGTCGATGGCACGGCGCTTGGCATGCCAATCTTCCTGGGTATGCGGCAGCTTGTAGCCGATGCAGTTTTCCTGGCCCGTCGTCTCGTCGCGATAGGACATGACCGCTTTGGTCTTCTCCTCATGCGCCATGTCATAGATACGGGCGCGCACGTCGACGATCGGCTTGAAGGCCGGATGCGTCGTCACATCCTTTACCTTCTCGCCATTGATCCAGATCTGCCGGCCGTCCTTCAGACTGTCGCGGTATTGGGCCCCGGTGCGCAGCATTGATGGTCTCCCCCTGTCCGGCGCCGATCATTGGCATGCATCCAATTCGCAACCATCTTGCCCGGCGACGCCGGCAGTGAGAAAATATTATTATCATTCGATTTGGATCGGATTTACCAATGCCGTTCACCTTGAAGCAGCTGCGCTATTTCGTGGCGACCGCCGAAACCGGGTCCGTCACCCTGGCGGCACAGCGGGTCAACATCTCCCAGCCCTCGGTTTCAGCGGCGATTGCCGAGTTGGAGAGCCGCTTTGGCGTCGATCTGTTCGTGCGCCACCATGCCCAGGGGTTGAGCCTCACCGCGGCGGGCCGCGAGCTTCTGACCGACGCCAAGAGCCTCCTCGAACATGCCGACGATGTGCGCCAGGGCGCCATGGGGTTGGGCCAAGATGTGGCGGGCGAGCTCCACATCGGCTGCTTTCAAACGGTGGCGCCACTGGTGCTGCCGCGCCTCATCGGCACCCTATCGACACATCATCCCGAGATCAGCGTGAAGCCGCATGAACATCATGTGCAAGGGGTGCTCGACGGGTTGCGCGCCGGCGAATTCGAATTCGCCCTCACCTATGACCTCGGCCTCGATGATGACCTCGAGTTCGAGACGCTGACCGAAGTGCCGTTGCATTGCATCCTTGCCAAGGGCCATCCGCTCGCCAAACAGAAGGCGGTGGCCATCGCCGATCTCATCGCCTACCCGATGGTGCTCCTGGGCCTCCCCCACAGCCGCGATTATTTCCTCTCCATCATCTATGGCTTAGGCCTGCAGCCGCGCGTCGCCTATGAGACGCCGAATTTCGAGATGGTGCGCGGGCTGGTCGCCAATTCCGATGCCTTCGCCATCATGCATTCGCGGCCCAGCAGCGAATGGTCGCTGGATGGAAGACGTCTCGTCTTCCTGCCCATCAAAGAGAAGCTGCGCCCGACCCGGCTGGGCCTTGTGCGCCTGAAGAAGCTGCGGCCGACCAAGCGCGCAGCTGCCTTTGCCGAATTGTGCCGCCAGCATTTCGCCCGCGAACGTGGTTAAGGAAGGTTTTCATTCGCGCCAAGACCGTCTTACGCGCCAATCGCAGCATTAGTAGGACAAAAGGCCGACACCCCAGCAACTTGCGCAGCCGGTCAATTCGCGGATGCAAAACGCGTATCCCATCGTATTGAATCGGCAGCAAAAGTTAACGCCATCTTTACATTTTCATCATGCGGCGCATACTTCGCACCATCCGATTGGCGGGAAATCGACCATTGAGTCGGAAAACACGGCCCCACCCATCCGGAGGGGGTCTGGTCCATGCAGAGCCAACGGCAGGGGAAATGCCGCTGCGTCGGACCGCAAACTGAGGGGGTTATCAATGTCTGTGCCTAGTCATCATGACGAGGACGTAAAAGTCCTCCACTCCATGGGATATTCCCAGGAGCTGTCCCGCCGCATGGGCGGGTTCCAGAACTTCGCGATCTCGTTCTCCATCATCTGCATCCTCGCCGGCGGTATCGGCGCCTACACGGTCGCTTTCGGCGCGGCCGGCGGCGGCTCGATCGGCATCGGCTGGCTGGTCGGTTCTTTCTTTGCGTTGGTCGTCGCTGCGGCGATGGGCCAGATCGCCTCGGCTTATCCGACGGCGGGCGGCCTCTACCACTGGGGTTCGATCCTTGGCGGCCGCGGCTGGGGCTGGGCGACAGCCTGGATCAATCTGATTGGTCTCCTCTTCGTTGTCTCTTCCGTCAATTACGGCGTCTATCTTCTGGCCCGCGATCTCATCTTCGTCGGCATCTTCGGTGCCGATGGCGCGAGCTTCACGGGGACACATCTGCTGATCGCGGTCGTGCTGATTACGCTCAGCCAGGCCGTGCTCAATTATTTCGGCATCAAGGTCACCACGATCCTGACCGATTTTTCGGGCTATCTCATCCTCGGCGTTACGGTGATCCTGATCGGGAGCTTCCTCTTCGGCTCATCCGTGCCGCTCGATTTCTCGCGCATCGTGACCTTTACCAACAACACCGGTGATCCCGGCGCTGGTACATGGCCGGCCACGGGCAGCCTGTTCTTTGCCTTTGTGCTGGGCCTGCTGCATGTCTGCTACACCATCACTGGTTTCGACGCGTCGGCTCATACTGCCGAAGAAACCCGTGATGCGCAGCGTGCCGTTCCGCGCGGTATGCTGACCTCCGTGTTCTGGTCTGCTGTGTTCGGCTGGGTGCTGGTGGTTGCCATCCTGCTCGCCATGCCGGATGTCACCGAAGGCGCCAAGCAGGGCTGGTCGGTGTTCTACTGGACCCTGGAATCGACCACGGTTCCCGCGGGCCTCAAGAGCGCTCTGGGTGTCGGCATCGTGCTGTCGAACTATCTTTGCGCCCTGGCAGGCATGACCTCGCTCTCGCGCATGATCTACGCGTTCGCGCGTGACGGCGGCATTCCGGGCGCGTCGAAGTTCCTGCGTCAGGTCAGCCCGACCCACCGCACACCTGGTCCGGCCATCTGGGTTGGTGCAATCCTCTGCATCATTCTGGGTTACGTTGCCGGCGCCGATGCCAACGCCTACATCATTCTGGCGTCGGGTTGCGCAGTGTTCCTCTATGTCTCCTACATGATGCCGATTGCCGCTGGCCTCCTGGCTGAAGGCAAGAGCTGGACCAAGAAGGGTCCGTTCAACCTCGGCATCTGGTCGAAGCCGATTGCTGTCGTCGCCATCATCGGCGCCGCCGTACTCGCCTTTGTCGGCTTCCAGGAACCGTATCAGCTGGTTGGCCAGTTCCTCGCCGCAGTCATCGTGTTGTTGATTGTGGTCTGGTTCGCCTTCGAAAAGAGCCGGTTCCCCGGTCCGCCGCTCACGGAAGCCGACGTCAAAGCGCGTCAGGCGGAAATCGCCAAGGAAGAAGCGGCGATCGGTGGCGCTAGCTAATCTCCACAGCACTTCAACAAGCGATCTGGGGAGGCAGTGCAAACTGCCTCCCTTTTTCGTTTTTCAGCTTGACGTTTCAACGGGGCAATCACACACTCCGCGCGCATAATTCCCGACCTCGGGAGAGACTGGTATTCGTCAAGAATGCCGGCGCCGAAGGAGCAACCGCCCCCGGAAACTCTCAGGCAAAAGGACCAGGGTCGGACCCGTCATCTCTGGAAAGCAGGCGCCGGACGTCGTCGCCTCACCGACGGAGTAAACTGGTGCTCGACCAGTGAATCTCTCAGGTCTCAAGGACAGAGGGGGGCTGACCGGCAGGGACCATCCGCCGGCCGCTAGCCAACCCGACGTCGGGGAGCCGCTTTAAAACACCTTTCGCACGCATTGCCGCCGCTTTCCGCGCGGCCTAAATTCTATAAATCATCTCGAACAGGGGGTTCACAAAAATGCCGTTGAAACCGGAACAGGTTAAAACCGTCGCGCAGGCCAAGAAGATCGTCGAAGAGCGTGGCCTGACGCATATCAAGGTCGGCGTGTTCGATGGTGATGCCATCCTGCGCGGCAAGTACATGTCGAAGGCGAAGTTCTTCTCCGCCCTCGAAGGCGGCTTCGGTTTCTGCGACGTGGTGCTGGGCTGGGACAACCAGGACCAGTTGATCGACGGCCTCAACTATACCGGCTGGCACACCGCCTATCCCGACGCCTGGGCGCGCATTCTCCCTGAGACCTGCCGCGACCTGCCGATGGAAGACAACGGCCTGTTCTTCATCTGCGAATTCGTCAACAAGGCGGAAGAGATCTGCGCCCGCGGGACACTCCGCCGCGTGCTCGACCGCGCCGCGAAGATGGGCTTCGACGTCTATTCGGCACTCGAATTCGAATTCTTCATGTTCGACGAAACGCCCGAAAGCGTGCGCGAGAAGAACTACAAGAATCTGACGCCGATGACGCCGGGCTGGTTCGGCTATTCGGTCATCCGCAATTCGGTCTGGTCCGAGCTCTACCAGGACATTCTCGACATGTGCGAAAAGATGCGCATGCCGATCGAGGGCCTTCATACCGAGACCGGCCCGGGCGTCCTCGAGGCAGCGCTCGGCGTTTGCTCGGCCCTCGAAGCCGCCGACCGCGCTGCCCTCTTCAAGACCTTCATGAAGGTGCTGGCCCAGCGCCGCGGCCTGATGGCGACCTTCATGGCGAAATGGTCCAACTCCTATCCCGGCCAGTCGGGCCACATCCACATCTCGCTCAAAGGCAAGGATGGCAAGGCGGTCTTCCACGACCCGAAGAAGCCGCACAACATCTCGGACAAGATGCGCTGGTTCATCGGCGGTCAGCAGACCCTGATGCCGGAAGTGCTCGGCATGGTCTCGCCGACCGTCAACTCCTACTCGCGCCTCATCCCCGGCTTCTGGGCGCCGACCAACGCCACCTGGGGTATCGAAAACCGCACCTGTGCGCTCCGCGTCATCCCGGGTTCGGAAAAATCGCAGCGCGTCGAGTACCGCATCGCCGCCGCCGATTGTAACCCCTATCTGGCGCTCGCCGCGGCGATCGGTTCCGGCCTCTATGGCATCGAGCACAAGATCGAGCCGCAGGCCGCCATCGTCGGCAATTCCTATGAGATGAAGCACCCGGCCAAGCTCGACCTGCCGCAAACCCTGTGGGAAGCAGCGCAGCGCCTCCGCAAGTCGAAGGCCGCCCGCGACCTCTTCGGCGACGCCTTCGTCGAGCATCATGCCGGCACCCGCGAGCATGAGGAGCGCGAGTTCAGGAAGCACATCACCGATTGGGAACTGTCCCGCTATTTCGAAATCATCTGATCCGTCATCAAAGCGCCCGCGTCTTCAGGGGAAGATGCGGGCGCTGTTTCTTTTCTAAAACACCTGGAGGTTATCCATGGCCGCTACCCAGAAGACCATCTCGCCGATCGACAATTCCGTCTATGTCGAGCGCCCCTACAACACGCCGGCTGAGATCGCAGCGGCCCTGGCCACTGCCGCCAAGGCGCAGAAGGAATGGCGCCGCACGTCTCTGGCTGAGCGCGCCAAGATCATGAACCGCTTCGTCGACGAGTTCCTGAAGGACAAGGACAAGCACGCGACCGACATCACCCGCCAGATGGGCCGCCCGATCTCGCAGAGCCCTGGTGAAATGCGCGGCTTCGAAGAGCGCGCGCGTTTCATGATCAACCTGGCACCTGAAGCCCTGGCCGACGTCTCCTTCACCGACAAGCCGGGTTTTACCCGCGTCCTCCATCGCGAGCCGCTCGGCGTCGTCTTCATCGTGGCGCCCTGGAACTATCCCTATCTCACCTCCGTGAACGGCGTCGTCCCGGCGCTGATGGCGGGCAACGCGGTGATCCTGAAGCACTCGGCCCAAACGCCGATCTGTGCCGAGGATTTCCAGCAGGCGCTCGATGCCGCAGGCCTCCCCAAGGGTGTCTTCCAGACTCTCGTCCTTACCCATGACGACACGGCAAAAGTCATCGCCGCACCCGAGGTCGCCTATTGCAACTTCACCGGCTCGGTCAGTGGCGGCCATGCCGTGCAGCAGGCAGCGGTCGGCAAGTTCATGGGCCTCGGCCTCGAACTCGGCGGCAAGGACCCGGCCTATGTCCGCGCCGATGCCAATCTTCAGCATGCCGTCGAGAATCTCGTCGACGGCGCCATGTTCAATTCCGGCCAGTGCTGCTGCGCCATCGAGCGCATCTATGTGCATGAAAGCCTCTACGACAAATTCGTCGAGGGCTTCGTCGATCTCACCAAGGGCTACAAGCTCGGCAACCCGCTCGACACCGCCACCAATCTCGGGCCGATGGTGCGCACCTCGGCTGCCGAGTTCGTGCGCGGCCAGATCGCCGATGCGGTGAAGCATGGCGCCAAGGCGCTGATTGACACCAAGTCCTTCGCCGCCGACAAGCCAGGCACGCCCTATGTCGCCCCCCAGGTGCTGGTGAATGTCGATCATTCGATGTCGGTGATGTCCGAAGAAAGCTTCGGCCCGGTCATCGGCATCATGAAGGTGAAGAATGACGACGAAGCCGTGAAGCTGATGAACGACAGCAAATACGGCCTCACGGCGGCGCTGTGGACCATGGATGAGAAGGCCGCACGCCAGATCGGCAACGAGATCGAGACCGGCACGGTCTACATGAACCGCTGCGACTATCTCGACCCGGCGCTGGCCTGGGTCGGCGTCAAGGATTCCGGCCGCGGCGCCACATTATCGCGCGTCGGCTACGAGATGCTGACCCGGCCGAAGTCATTCCACTTCCGCACGCAGCTCTAAGCCGTCCCCCATCTCGTCATGCCCGGGCTTGACCCGGGCATCCACTCTCTCAACTGCACCAGTGGATCCCCGGGTCCCCGCCGACGCATGTCGGCATGCGCCGACAGGGCCCGGGGATGACTTTTTGTGGGGAGATGCAGGCGCGCGCGTGATTTTATTCTCCGTCCATGGCACACTCGCGCCCGGATCAGGGGACGACGACATTTGACCGATACCAATCATGCCCAAGTGGTAGTCATTGGCGGCGGGGTGGTGGGTTGCGCCATCTTCCGGCGTTTCGCCATGGCCGGCTTGCGGCCCGTGCTGCTGGAGGCCGGCGCCGATATCCTTTCTGGTGCCTCGAAGGCCAACAGCGCCCTCCTCCACACCGGCTTCGATGCACCGCACGGCTCGCTGGAACTCGCCTGCATGCAGCAGGGCTACCGGGAATATTTGAACATTCACGAGCGCCTCAATCTGCCGCTGGTGAAATCCGGCGCCATCGTCGTCGCCTGGAACGAGGAGCAGCTACAGAAACTGGACGACATTGTCGCCAAGGCACATGACAACAACGTCACTGACGTGACGCGGATTGATCGCGACCAGTTGCGCCGCATGGAGCCGCTGCTCTCGCCCAAGGCGCTGGCCGGTGTCCATGTGCCGGGCGAGCACATCATCGATCCCTGGTCGGCACCGCTCGCTTATGTCCATCAGGGCCTGGCCCATGGCGGCATCGTCTTGCGCAACTGCCGCGTCACCGGCGGAAGCTTCAACGGCACATGGCATCTGGAAACATCTGAGGGCGAGGTCACAGCCGACCTCGTCATCAATGCCGCCGGCAATCAAGGCGACATCATCGAGGCGATCAACCGCCCGGCACCGTTCAAGATCACGCCGCGCAAGGGCCAGTTCGTGGTCTTCGACAAGCCGGCCGCGCGCTTGGTGAAGGCCATCATCCTGCCCGTCCCAACCGAGCGCACCAAGGGCGTCGTCATCTGCCGCACGGCCTTTGGCAACGTGCTGGTCGGCCCCACGGCTGAGGACCAGGAGGACCGCGTTCACGCCTCGGTCGACCAGGAAGCCCTGCGCCAACTGGTCGCGCGCGGCATCGAGATGCTGCCCGGCCTCGCCACTGTCGATGTTAGCGCCGTCTATGCGGGCCTGCGCCCGGCGACCGAATTCAAGGACTACCAGATTACCGCGCAGCCGGATCGTCGCTGGATCACCGTCGCTGGCATCCGCTCGACCGGCCTCACCGGCGCCCTCGGCATTGCCCAGCATGTGGCGGGCCTTTATGCCGCGAGCTTCGGCCTCCTCACGGAGACCGAGCCGATCTGGACGCCGGTCCCCAATCTCTGCGAGGAATTGCCGCGCCCCTATCAGAGTCCGCTCGGCGCCGATATCGTCTGCCATTGCGAATGGGTGACGCGCGGCGAGATCGAGAACGCGCTATCGGGCGATTTCCCGGCAGGTGATGTCGGCGGCTTGAAGCGCCGCACCCGCGCGATGATGGGCCGTTGCCAGGGCTTCTATTGCAGCGCCCATGTCATGGCACTGGCGGATGGGAAGCTCGCGTCATGAAGACCCATGACGTCATCATCCTGGGCGCCGGCCCCGCCGGCCTCTCCGCCGCTGCGGAACTGAAGCGGCTCGGCCATCGCGACATCGTCATCCTCGATCGCGAGAGCCAGGGCGGCGGCATCCCGCGCCATTGCGGCCATACCGGCTATGGCCTGCTGCAATTCGGCCGCCTGATGACCGGCCCCGATTTTGCCAGGCGCCTGGTCGATCAGGTATCTGACCTCGACCTGCGCTTGGGGCACACGGTCTTGAAGTTGGAACCCAACGGTCGCATTCAGACGACGGGACCGAACGGCCCCGAAACCTTCCAGGCACAGAAAATTCTGCTGGCCTTCGGTGCCCGCGAAACGCCGCGCAGCGCGCGTCTCATTTCCGGCACGCGCCCCTGGGGCGTCATGAACACGGGCGCCTTGCAGCAATTCGCCTATCTCCATGGCAAGGCACCTTTCCAGCGCCCCATCATTATCGGCACCGAACTGGTCGCGTTCTCCAGCCTGCTCACCCTCGGCCATGTCGGCGTCAAAGCAGTGGCGATGCTGGAGCCTCGCGACCGCATCACGGCCTGGCGCCCGGGTGACTGGGTGGCGCGCATCGCCTTTGGCGTCCCCGTCCTCACCGGCTGCAGCGACCTCACCATCCTCGGCCAATCGCGCGTCGAAGGTGTGTCGTTCAAGCGCCACGGCCGGGAGCGCGTGCTGGAAGGCGACGGCATCATCTTCACCGGCCAGTTCCGGCCCGAAACCGGCCTGCTGACACAAAGTCATCTGGAACTCGATCCCGGCACGCGCGGCCCTGTGATCGACCAGCTCTATCGCTGCACCGATGCCAGCTATTTCGCTGCCGGCAATCTGCTGCGCGGCATCGAAACCGCCGGCCAATGCTACCGCGAGGGCAAATCGGCAGCCCATGCCATCCATGCGGCACTCACTGGCGCCGCACCCGTCTCGACCGCCCCGATCCGCATCGAGGCAACAGGGGCCCTCAGCTACGTCTATCCGCAACGCCTCACCGGCCGCGGCCCCTATGATCCGCTGCTCTTCAAGGCCCGCGCCGGCGAGGCCGTCAAGGGCACATTGCGGGTCCTTGCCGACGGACGCGAGATCTGGTCGCGTCCCATCAACGTGCTGCCGGAACGGCGCATCGCCTGGCGTGTGCCGGCGGTCGATCTCAGCAACACGCATCACCTCACCATCGATCTCACCCCGCGCAGCTGATCCCCGAGCCACTATGTCCGATTTCGTTCTTGCGATCGATCAAGGCACCACCGGCACCAAGCCGCATCTTCTCCACATCGACGGCCGTTTCGAAACGCTGCCCGGCTTCGAACACAAGCAGATCCTGCCGCAGCCCGGCTGGGTCGAACACGATCCGGAAGAACTGATCACTCACCTCGAAGGCTGCCTGGCGAAGGCGGGTCCGGCGCGGGCCATCGGCATCGCCAACCAGGGCGAGACGGTGGTCGCCTGGGACGCGCAGACCAAGCGCGCGATCTACCATGCCATCGTCTGGCAGGATGCCCGCACCAATGACGCGATCGGGGCACTGAAAGAAGCGGGGCACGAAGAGACGACGCTGGCACGGGCAGGCCTCCCGCTCGATCCCTATTTTTCCGCCAGCAAGCTGCGCTGGCTACTCGACAATGTCGACGAAGCAACGTCATTGCGGCGGCAGGGTCGCCTGCGGCTCGGCACCAGCGACGCCTTCTTTCTCGATCGCCTGGCGGGTATCTTCGCAACGGACGTCACCACCGCATCGCGCACCAGCCTGATGAATTTGGAAACCCTCGCCTGGGATCCCGTCCTGTGCGATCTCTTCGGCGTGCCCATGGAATGCCTGCCGCAGATTCGCGCGACGGCGGATGATTTCGGTACGATCGGGAAGATGCCCGTGACAGCCAGCGTCGTCGACCAGCAGGCGGCCCTCTTCGGTCATGGTTGCCGCAAGACCGGCGATGCCAAGATCACTTTTGGCACGGGCGCCTTTGCCCTCTGCATCGCTGGTGACAAACCCTTGCGCGACGTGGCGAGCGGCCTCCTCCCCACCATCGCCTGGCGCCTGCGTGACGCGGCCCCCGCCTACGCCCTCGAAGGCGGTGTCTACAATGCGGCCTCTGCCGTGAACTGGGCGAGGAACCTTGGCCTCTTTGCCGATTATGCCGAGATCGACAGTTTCGCTTCGGCCAGCGCGATCTCCCGCGGCTTGGCCTTTGTTCCTGCCTTGAGTGGCTTGGGCTGCCCCTATTGGGACCGCTCAGCTGCCGGCATGTGGCTGGGCCTCGGCCTCGACACCAGCAAGGCCGACATGATGCAGGCCTTGCTCGAAGGCATCGCGTTGCGCGCCGGCGAAGTCATCGCCGCCATGTCGCGCCTGGCGCCGATCGGCGCGCGCATCTCCATTGATGGTGGCCTTGCCAAAAACGCCTATTTCGGCCGCTTCGTCGCCGACGTTCTGGGCCGCGAAACCATCATCCCGGCCAGCACCGAACTCACCGGCCTCGGCACCGCCCAATTGGCGCTTATCGGCGCCGGACTTGCCACCATCGACACCCTCCCACCCCCGCCCGCCGCCAAGGCACGGCTTGCCGCCGGAAAACTCGCTGACGAGCATCGGATGAAGTTCCATACCGCCGTCAGCCGCAGTCGCAACTGGCGCTGACCGCAATCTGCCCCGGCACGACCCCAACTTCGCCACAATCCGGTCCCGCTTTCGCCCATCTGGGCATTGATCCTCTTGGCCCAGGGGACAATCAGCCACAGGGGCGTCGTCATGCGCAGGCAAATTCTCATCACGCATATTCTGCTGTCATCGGCATTGATCTTGAATGCCTGTGGTGCAGAGAACAGTCAGACAGCCGATTTGCAGGCGGCACCCAAGGTGAAAGTCACCACGGAATCGAGCTCCAGCGATGCGGCAACAATAGCCGCGACAGGAGTGACCGTGCCGAGCGCACCGGCGGAAACGCGCAAGGTAGAACCCGCCACGACCCTTGGCATAGCCGCCGAGGCCGTTCCAGGCCAGTCAGAGAACTTCACGTCGAACATCTATCCAACGCAGCCTGCGAACACCGAGAACTACGCGCATAACGACGACAACCCGATCAAGCGCACGGCGGAAGACGCGGTTTCGACCTTCTCGATCGACGTCGATACCGGCTCCTACGCCAATCTCCGCCGCTTCCTGATGAACGGGCAGAAGCCGCCGGCCGATGCCGTGCGTGTCGAGGAGATGCTCAATTACTTCAGCTACGCCTACAAAGGGCCGCGTGACGCCAGCATCCCCTTCCGTGCCGACGCCGATGTCATGACGACGCCCTGGAACCCTAATACCAAGTTACTGCGCCTCGCCATCAAGGGCTATCAGCCGCCGCTCGACCATCGCCCGGCTGCCAATCTGGTCTTCCTGATCGATGTTTCCGGCTCGATGCAGGACCAGGACAAGCTGCCGCTGCTGAAAGCCGGCATGAAGATGCTGGTCGACCAATTGGGGGCTGATGACAAGGTGACCATCGTCACCTATGCCGGTTCGGCCGGCCTCGCGCTGGCACCCACTTCCGGCAATGAAAAGGAAACGATCCGCGCCGCGATCGACGGGCTCGAAGCCGGCGGCAGCACGGCGGGTGGCGAAGGTATTGCGCTGGCCTATGCCAAGGCGCGCGAGGCCAAAGTCGATGGCGGCATCAACCGCATTCTCCTCGCCACCGATGGCGACTTCAATGTCGGCGTCACCGATATCGATGCGCTCAAAGACATGATCGAAGAAAACCGCAAATCCGGCATCGCCCTTTCGACGCTCGGCTTCGGTGAGGGCAATTACAACGATGCGCTGATGGAGCAGATCGCCGATGTCGGCAATGGCAGCTACGGCCATATCGACTCCCTCAACGAAGCCAAGCGGCAACTGGTCGACGGCTTGCAGGCCAATATCGAAACCATCGCCAAGGACGTAAAGGTCCAGATCGAGTTCAACCCCGCAATCGTCGCCGAGTATCGCCTGATTGGCTATGAGAACCGCGCGCTGAAGCGCGAGGATTTCAACAACGACCAGAAGGATGCCGGCGAGATCGGCGCCGGTCACAGCGTGACAGCACTCTACGAGATCGCCCTGATCGGCTCGAAGGGCCTCAGCGTCGATCCGCTGCGCTACCAGGATGAGGGCACCGCCAAGGGCGTTGCCGGGAAGGCCGAGGAATTCGCCTTCCTGCGCATCCGCTACAAGGCACCGGGTGGCGACGCCTCCAAGCTCATCGAAACACCGCTCCCGACCGCCTGGCTGAGCCGGGACAAGGAAACGACGCCCGATGACAATTTCGCCGCAGCTGTCGCCGCCTTCGGGCAATACCTCAAAGGCGGCGACCGGCTCGGGCAATTTGATCTCGGCCAGATCGCCAGCCTCGCCCGTTCGGGACGCGGTGAAGACGCCAGCGGCGAACGCGCCGAGTTCATCAATCTGGTGGAACTGACCGAGGCCTTGGCACCGACACAAAACAGGTAGACAGACGAACCCGCGATACGCTCATCTAGGCAAGGGCAAGACAGGGCTGGCAAAAGGTACGGCATGCGCGGTGGGCGATATATTGGTCTGTTCGGCGTTGTCGCCTTGGCCATCGGTGCCTTCCTGCTTTACCGCACCAGCCCGGACGCCCTTGCCGACGCGGATAACAGGCTGCGCGTCATCTACCTCGCCTGTCTGCTCGCGGCGGGTGGCGGCGGACTGTGGCTGCGGCTGCGCGTCGATACCAGCCGCACGGTCGCACAGTTCGGCATCTGGGTCGCGATCTTCTGCGGCTTGATCCTGCTCTATTCCTTCCGCAACGATTTCGGCGCGTTGGGCACGCGCCTCAGCGGCGAACTCATGCCCCGCGATGGCCGTGCTGAGGGCGATCAGATGATGAGCTACCCATTGGCCGAGAACGGGCATTTCCAGGTGCATGCCGAAGCCGACGGAACACCACTCGACTTCATGATCGATTCCGGCGCCACGAATGTTGTTCTCACCCCCGCGGCAGCGAGGCGCCTTGGCTACGACCTCGACGCGTTGCAGTTCGACAAAATGGCGCAAACGGCGAACGGCTATGTGCGCGGGGCAACGATCATGATCGGCGAGTTCAAGGTCGGCAATATCGTCATGCACGATCTGCCAGCCACAGTGAACTCCGTCGACATGTCCAGTTCATTGCTGGGGATGGATTTCCTGAAGCGCCTGAAATCCTGGCGCGTCGAAGGCGAGCGCATCACGCTTGAACAGTGATCAGCGCGGCAGGACCTGCCGGCAGGCCTTCTCGCGCGCCTGCCAGCCCTTGCGCTGCAGTTCCGGCTCGACATGGTCTTCGGCCGGGAAACCCAGGCACAGATAGGCGACGAAGCGCCAGCCCTGCGGCACATCGAGGGCCACCGTCGCAGCGTCGGGATCGATGATCGAGACCCAGCCGAGACCCAGCCCCTGCGCGCGCGCGGCGAGCCACAGCGTGTGGATGGCGAGCACCGTCGAATAGCGCAAGGTCTCCGGCATGGTCTGGCGGCCAAGGCCCGCCCCTTGCGGCGTCGTCTCGTCGCAAAAGACCGCGAGATGCCGCGGCGCCTCTCTGAGGCCCGCGAGTTTCAGCTTGGCGTAAAGCTCGGCCTTCTCACCCTCATAGCAGGAGAGTGCCGCCTCATTGGCGCCCTGGAAGTTGAGGATGATCGCCGACCGCCGCGCCGGATCGTCGACACTGACGAAACGCCAGGGCTGGGCATTGCCGACCGATGGCGACAGCGAGGTCAGATCGAGCAGATGCTCGATCACCTCCGCTGGAATCGGATCGGTCCGGAAATGGCGCACGTCACGGCGCCAGGCCAGCAATTCCTCGAATTCTTGGCAGAAATCCGGGCCGAAGTTGCGTTGCGTCATGCCGCCTGCGAGCGTTGGTCCACCAGGGTCACGATCCCCGCCATGATGGCGTTGAGGTCGTAATCCTTGGGCGTATAGACCCGCGCCACGCCGAATTCCAATAACCTTTTTTCATCCTCGGCCGGAATGATGCCACCCACCACGACCGGCACGTCCGAGAGGCCCGCCGCCCGCATCCGGGCCATGACATCCCCCACCAGGGCGATATGCGAGCCGGAGAGGATGGAAAGCCCCACCACATGCACGCTTTCCTCGACCGCGGCATTGACGATCTGGGCGGGGGTGAGGCGAATGCCCTCATAGACCACTTCCATCCCGGCATCCCGGGCCCGCACGGCGATCTGCTCGGCGCCGTTGGAATGGCCGTCGAGGCCGGGTTTGCCGACCAGGATCTTGATCCGCCGGCCGAGGCGCTGGCTCGCGGCGGCGACCTGCCGGCGCACCTCCTCGATGGCAACACTGCCCTGGTCGATGGCGGCGCGGGCGACACCGGTCGGTGCCCGGAACTCGCCGAAGACCTTGCGCAGCACCTCGCCCCATTCGCCGGTGGTGACGCCGGCATGGGCGCAGGCGATCGAGGCCTCCATGATGTTCTTGCCCGACCGCGCATCGGCCTCCAACGCTGCCAGAGCCTTGGCAGTGGCCGCGTTATCGCGCGCCGCACGCCAGGCTTTCAGGGCCGCCACCTGTTCGGCCTCCGCCTTGTCATCGACCGACATGAACCCGCCGTCGCTGCCGGAGAGCAGCGGCGACGGAGCGCTCTCGGTATATTTGTTGACGCCGACCACCACCTGATCGCCGCTTTCGATGGCGCTGAGGCGGCGTGCGTTGGATTCCACTAGGCGCTGTTTCATATAGCTCGATTCAACGGCCGCCACCGCACCGCCCATCTGCTCGATGCGCGCCAGTTCCTCGCGCGCTTCCGCTTTCAACGCCTCGACCTTCTTCGTGATCTCGGTCGAGCCGTCGAAGATGTCGCCGAACTCCAGCAAATCCGTCTCGAACGCCACAATCTGCTGCAAGCGCAGCGACCATTGCTGATCCCAGGGGCGCGGCAGGCCCAAGGCCTCGTTCCAGGCCGGCAATTGCACGGCGCGGGCGCGGGCGTTCTTGGAGAGGGTCACCGCCAGCATCTCGAGGAGGATGCGATAGACATTGTTCTCCGGTTGCTGCTCGGTGAGGCCCAGGGAATTCACCTGCACGCCATAGCGAAAGCGCCGGAGCTTCGCGTCTTCGACGCCGTAACGATCGCGCGCGATCTCGTCCCACAACTCGGTGAAGGCGCGCATCTTGCAGATTTCGGTAATGAAGCGCAGGCCCGCATTCACGAAGAAGCTGATGCGCCCCACGACCTGCGGGAAATCCGCCGCCGGCACTTGGCCCGATGCCTTCACATGATCGAGCACGGCGATGGCCGTGGCCAGCGCATAGGCCAGTTCCTGCACCGGCGTCGCCCCCGCTTCCTGCAGGTGATAGGAGCAGACATTGGTCGGGTTCCATTTCGGAACCTCGCGATAGGTGAAGCTGATGACATCGGTAATCAGCCGCAAGGACGGCTCGGGCGGAAAGATATAGGTCCCGCGCGACAGGTATTCCTTGATGATGTCGTTCTGCACCGTGCCCTGGAGGGCTGCCCGCGGCGCGCCTTGGCGTTCGGCCGCGGCGATATAGAGCGCCAGCAGCCAGGGCGCCGTCGCATTGATCGTCATCGAGGTGTTCATCTCGGCCAAAGGCAGGCCGTCGAACAGCGCCGTCATGTCACCGAGATGGCTGATCGGCACGCCGACCTTCCCCACCTCGCCCTTGGCCAGCGGATGGTCGGAATCGTAGCCGGTCTGTGTCGGCAGATCGAATGCGACGCTGAGCCCCGTCTGCCCGCGCGTCAGATTGGTGCGGTAAAGCTCGTTCGAGGCCTTGGCCGAGCTATGCCCGGAATAGGTCCTGAAAAGCCAGGGCTGCTCTTTCTTCGGCGCCGCACTCATGGTCACTCCCACCCGAACTTGTTTTTGTGCGTTGCAATATAGAAGGGTTCTGCCACGTCACGCAAGATCAGGCCCAAAGAGGCCACAGATTTGTAATATTATTAGCGGTCGTAGGGCGCGTCCCGCTCCCAGCGCGGCAGGTGGTCGTCGATCTTGAGCCAGGATATCTGATCCGTGGTCCAGCCGTGACCTGTGGGCGCAAGGCTTGAGGGGTCATCGACCGTCCCCAGCATGATGCCGATGCTGTTGCCTTCCGGATCGCTCATGAACACCGCCGCGCCGCAATCCGGGCAGAAATGGCGAACGCCGCGCGGCGATGAGCGGAAGGCCTTGGATTGGCCCAGCGTGATCTCGAACTGGTCGGCCGGCACCTGGGCCCAGGCCGTGACCGGCGCCCCGCTCCAGCGCTGGCACATCTTGCAATGACAGTAATCGGTGACGGCGCCCGTGGGGTCGAAGCGATAGCGCAACGTGCCGCAGAGGCATTGACCGGTCAAATGACGCATCGTGCGAACCATCGGCAATGGTGGATCCCCGGGTCAAGCCCGGGGATGACGGCATTATATAGACGCGCCATGCCCGGGCCCAGCGTTGGCCCGCCTGGCCGGGCATCCACTCTATCAGAGAGCGCTCAAATCGCCTTCAACGCCGAGAGCACGTCGTCGATGAGATCGTCCGGGTGCTCCAGCCCGACCGAGAGGCGGATGAGGCCTGGCGTGATACCCTGGATCTCCTTCAGCTCCGGCGTCAGCCGTTGATGCGTGGTCGTCGCCGGATGGGTGGCGAGCGATTTTGAATCGCCGAGATTGTTGGAGATCAGCACCAGCTCCAAGGCATTGAGGAACTTGAACGCCTCCTTCTTGCCGCCGGCAAGGGTCAGCGACAGCATGGTGCCGCCGGCGCTCATCTGCCGCCGCGCGAGCTCGGCCTGGGCAAAGCCCTCCAGCGTCGGATAGCTGACATCGGCAAGCTTGTTGTGCCCCTTCAAAGCCTGCGCGATTTTAAGCGCGCTATCGCATTGCTTGGTGACGCGCAGATCCAGCGTCTCCAGACCTTTCAGCAGGATCCACGCATTCATCGGGCTGAGGCTGGGGCCGGTATGCCGGATGAAGGGCTGCAGCGTCTCGTTGATGTATTTCTCGCTGCCTAGGATCACACCACCCAGGCACCGCCCCTGCCCGTCGATATGCTTGGTCGCCGAATAGACGACGACGTCGGCGCCCAGCGTCAGCGGCTGCTGCAGCAGTGGGGTTGCAAACACATTGTCGACCACCACAGTAGCACCTGCCTTATGGGCAAGGTCGGCCACCGCCTTGAGGTCGACTAGGCGCAGGCCGGGATTGCTGGGGCTTTCCAGGAACACGGCCTTGGTCGGCTTGGAGAGCGCCTGTTGCCACTGCGCAATCTCGCGCCCATCGACAAAGACGGTCTCGACGCCCCATTTCGGCAGGATCTCGGCCAGGATGAACTGGCACGAACCAAAGAGCGCGTCGGAGGCAACGATGCGGTCGCCGGCCTTCACCAGGCTGGCAAGCGCCGCAAACACGGCGGCCATGCCGGACGACGTGGCGCGCGCAGCTTCGGCGCCCTCAAGGGCTGCCATGCGGCCTTCAAACATCGAGACGGTGGGGTTGCCGAAGCGCGAATAGACGAAGCGCGGCTGGCTGTTGTCGAACGCCGCCTCGGCCTCTTCCGCACTTTCATAGACATAGCCGGACGACATGTAGATCGTCTCGGCCGTTTCCTTGAACTGGCTCCGGAGCTGGCCGGCATGGACCAGCGTCGTCGCCGGCCGCCAGCTCTTCTTGATTTCCCGCTTCACCGTCATCATCGCCTCGCAGATGCCTACCATTTAGGCACAAAAAAACCTCGACCGAAGAAGGCCGAGGTTGGGCGAATGATCGCTTTCCTGGACCTTTTAGCGTTTGATTTAACGTGGCCGCAATCCGGCACAAATCACCACGGAGCACCAGCAATCGCCAGCGCGTCGGCGCCTTTTAAGCCATGGAAGCCCCGGCCTGTCAAGCGGCGCGTCACGCGTTCCTGACGGCGCAAACCCTTGTCCGGGCATGGCGGCTCCACTATCAATAAGCGTACTGAATGGCTTTGATTGATGGGGGAAATTGATGAGCGACATCGCAGCGGGTGCCGGCCAACCGGCACCGGAAACCGGCTTTGGCCGCCGCCCGGCGGAGCAGCAACGCACCCATTTCGTCTATGACGGACGCCTCGGCGAACTCTATTGGATCTTCATCAAGAACATCCTGCTCACGATCCTGACCCTCAGCATCTGGCGCTTCTGGGGCAAGACGCGCATCCGCCGCTATCTCTGGTCCCATACCAGCCTTGCCGGCGACCGGTTTGAATATACCGGCACCGGCGGCGAGCTCTTCGTCGGCTTCATTATCGTCATGGTGGCATTTGTCATCGCCAATATAGGCATCACCGCCTTGCACATCGTCCTTGAGCCGGGATCGATGTTTCATTTTGCCGCGCAATGGATCTTTGGCGTCTTCATCGTTTACCTCACCTTCGTCGCGCAATATGCGGCGCAGCGCTATCGCCTGACGCGGACCTTGTGGCGGGGTATTAGCGGCGGCATGACTGGGTCGGCCTGGGCCTGGGGATTCAAGGCAATGTGGTTTTCGATCCTCTCGCTTTTGTCCCTGACCTTGGCCTGGCCCTGGGCGCAGATGCGCCTGCTGGATGATCGCCTCAACAACTCCTACTTCGGCGACGCCAAGGCCAGCATTCAGAGTTCGTCGCGCGCACTTTATGTCCCGTACCTGCTGGGTGCCGTCGTCAGCTATGCCGTTATGGGGTTGATTGGCTATTTGGGGTACCGTTTTCTGATGGATCACTACGGTGACGCGCTACAAGAAATCTTCACGCCAATCGAGAATCCGCAAGACCGCGTACACACCGGCGAATACGCGGCGGCAATGGGGGCGCTCTATGCCATTGTCTTAGGAGGTTATTTGGCGGTTATCGTCATCGCGATCATTGCCTACGCTGCTTATTACGTCGCGCTGCTGCGGGAAGTCGCCAACAAATTGACACTCGGCGGGCTGCAATTCTCGACCTCCATCACCATTGGTCGCTTCATCGGGCGCTATCTGGTCAATCTGCTCATCATCGTCCTCACCTTGGGCCTGGGCTTGCCGATTGCCATTCACCGCACCATGTTGTTCATCTGCCGGAATGTCGAGATTATCGGCGAAATCGACGGCTCGGAAATAACCCGCGCTGAACTGCCGCGGCCCAAATTCGGCGAAGGCCTGCTGGAGGCATTCGACCCGGGCATTCTGTAGTTGAACCGGAATGGCGCAGCACCCCCTCGCCCCGCGATAGCGGGGAGAGGGTTGGGGTGGGGGGCGCTAGACCGGGCCTGACCGACCATCCCCTCACCCGACCCTCTCCCCCGACGGGGGCGAGGATAGGGTTAGGCAAAACACGAGGACCACCTTGCCCGAAGACCGCTATTACGACGGCCTCACCGCCGCGGCCCATCGCGTGACCGTCAGCTCCATGGGCGACATGCTCGTCATCGCGACGTCGGAACGGCCTGATCTCGCGCGCTGGCCCGTGGCTGATATGCGCGTGATTGACAGCAACAAGGTCACGGGCGCCATCAATTTCGGACGGCTGAGCGATCCTGCACCGCGCCTGATGCTCCATGACTCACCCGCACGTCAGCAACTCCTCGATGAGAATCCGCATCTCAAGCAATGGCGCGCCCAGGCCATCAAGCGCGGTTGGACCGTTGGCTTGGCCTGGACGCTGGCCGGCCTCGTCATCGCCACCGGCTGCTATTTCGCCTGGCGCGACGGCAGTGCCTATCTCGCGCGCTATGTGCCGAAAGCCTGGGAGAAGAAACTCGGCGCCCATATCTACACGGCGCTTAACAAGAACCTCACCATCTGCAAGGCGCCGGCCGGCAATGCCGCCTTGCGCAAGCTGGTCGATCGCCTCGCACCACCCCAATTGCAGCGGGATGCAGGAAAGCAGCAGGACGGCATCACCATCGACGTGGTCGACATCAAGCTGCCCAATGCCTTCGCCCTTCCCGGCGATCATGTCATGGTGACCAGCGGCCTCATCGACCTCGCCACCTCACCCGACATGGTCTCCGGCGTGGTAGCGCATGAAATTGGCCATCTCGATCTCCGCCACCCGACGCAAAGCGCCATCAGCAATCTCGGCATCAGTGCCACGGTCAGCATCATCCTCGGCGGCTCGTCGGTGGGCGATATCGCGACCCTCCTCACCGTCATGTCCTATTCCAGGAAGATGGAACATGAAGCCGATATCCGCGGCCTCGAACTCCTCAAGAATGCGGGCCTCCGCGCCGATGGCATGGCGGAGTTCTTCAAGGTGATGAAGGACAAGTTCGAGAAGGACGGCGACAGCCTCATCCCCGACTGGCTCGCCAGCCATCCGGGCCTCTCAGAACGCGCCGACTACACCAAAGCCGACGCGGCCGGCGCCACCGCCATGACCGACACCGACTGGCAGGCGCTAAAGGATGTCTGCAAGGTGAAGTAACTCGTGGATGGTCGGCCTACGCCGACCATGACGGGAATTTAAGTGCGGCACTCAGCCTGAACCTCCGGCCCATTCCCTAGGCGTCATGTTCGGCGTAGGCCGACCATCCACGAGTTTGTCTGCGTCGGCTCAATGCCGCCAAAAACCCAGCCTTTCCAATCCCTTCCCTCCCGCAACGCACCTTCGCAATTTGTAATATAATTCCATGATATTTCGGTGAACTGAGCATATTCGTGCCGATTTTGTGCCATTAACGACTTTTTCTATCATCCGACTCTTGACTGTGCTGCAACCGCGAAGGCAGACTGGTGTTAATGCTGCATTGGCTAAATCGCCCATAAGAGGCGAACCAGGCGGCGCCAGCAAAGGATGGGAAGACGAATCATGAGTGAGACGGCGAAGATCGTGGCGATTGAACCGAAAGCGGGCGACGGCAAGGCCGACGTGCCGAAAACGGCCCCCGTGACCGGCAAGACCCTCTACGAAATCGGCGAGATCCCGCCGCTCGGCTACCTGCCGCCGCAGATGTATGCCTGGGCGATCCGCCGCGACCGTCATGGTCCGCCGGAAACCGCGATGCAGGTCGAAGCCGTCGAAACACCGCAGCCCGATCAGGACGAAGTCGTCGTCATGGTGATGGCGGCGGGTGTCAATTACAACGGCGTCTGGGCGGGCCTAGGCAAGCCGATCTCCCCCTTCGACGTCCACAAGGCCGAATATCACATCGCCGGCTCCGATGCCGCTGGCATCGTCTGGGCCGTCGGCTCCAAGGTGAAGCGCTGGAAAGTTGGCGACGAAGTCGTGGTTCATTGCAACCAGGACGACGGCGACGACGAGGAATGCAATGGCGGCGATCCGATGTTCTCGCCCAGCCAGCGCATCTGGGGCTATGAGACGCCGGACGGATCCTTCGCCCAGTTCTGCAAGGTCCAGGGCCGCCAGTTGATGCAGCGCCCCAAGCATCTCACCTGGGAAGAAAGCGCCTGCTACACGCTGACCCTCGCCACCGCCTATCGCATGCTGTTCGGCCATCGCCCGCACATCCTGCGGCCTGGCCATAACGTCCTCATCTGGGGTGCCTCGGGCGGCCTCGGCTCCATGGCCGTGCAGCTTTGTGCCACCGCCGGTGCCAACCCGATCGGCATCATCTCCGATGAATCGAAGCGCGAATTCGTCATGTCGCTGGGCGCCAAGGGCGTCATCAACCGCAATGATTTCGATTGCTGGGGCCAACTCCCCGATGTCGACGACACCGCCGGCTATAACGAGTACATGAAGAAATGCCGCGCCTTCGGCAAGGCGATCTGGGACATCACCGGCAAGGGCAATGATGTCGATTTCGTCTTTGAACATCCGGGCGAGCAGACCTTCCCGGTCTCCTGCTTCGTGGTGAAGCGCGGCGGCATGGTGGTCTTCTGCGCCGGCACGACCGGCTACAACCTCACCTTCGACGCGCGCTTTGTCTGGATGCGCCAGAAGCGCATCCAGGGCAGCCATTTCGCCAACCTGCTGCAGGCGAGCCAGGCCAACAACCTCGTGGTCGAGCGCCGCATCGACCCTTGCATGTCCGAAGTGTTCGGCTGGGACGACATCCCCGCCGCCCATACCAAGATGTGGAAGAACCAGCACAAGCCCGGCAACATGGCCGTCCTCGTGCAAGCTAAGCGGCCGGGTCGCCGCACGCTCGAAGACTGCATGGAGGAGTGATGTCCGCCATGTTGCGTGAAGAGGGAGCGGCGGCCTCGCCGCTCCTGTCGGATCTGCTTGCGCGCGCCCGGAAAAGCCTCACCGGCGCCCAGGTCATCCTCGAGGAAGTGCGCGGCCGCCTGATCGGGCGCGTCACCGCCGGCGGCAAGGTCGATGCGAAGGCACTCGATACCCAGCAATTCATTGCGCACGGCTATTCCTGGCTCGCCACCTATGTGACGGGCCTCGAGCAGATGCTGCATTGGGCCGAACGCCTCGAGAGCTCCGGTCGCTTCGGCGAACGGGAACAACTCATCCTGCAGATCGCCTATGGCGAGTATCTCTCGCAGATCAAGGGCGGCTGGCCGATGAGCCAAGGCGAGATCGTGCGTCTCGCCGATTTCGGCCTCGACGCCGCGGCCGCGAAGTTCGACGACGCCCTACTTGCTGGCGGCAACTCCCCCGCCGCGCGCTCGCGCCTCGCCGATCTCATTGCCGACGGCGAATTCGGCGAAGCGGCGCTTGATGATGAATCGCTCACCATCGTCCGCGACCAGTTCCATGCCTTTGCCAGCGACCATGTGGAAGACGCGCATCAGTGGCATCTCAAAGACGAGCTCATCCCGCTCGAGATCATCCAGCAGCTGGCTGAGATGGGTGTCTTCGGCTTGACGGTGCCGGAGGAATTCGGTGGTTCCGGCATGGGCAAGCTCGCCATGTGCGTGGTCACCGAAGAACTCTCGCGCGGTTATATCGGCTTAGGCTCGCTCGGCACGCGCTCGGAAATCGCAGCCGAACTCATTCGTCTGGGTGGCACAGAGGCGCAGAAGCAGAAATGGCTGCCCAAGATCGCCAGCGGCGAAATCTTGCCGACCGCCGTCTTCACCGAACCGAATACCGGCTCAGATCTCGGCAGCCTGCGCACGCGCGCGGTCAAGGACGGGGATGTCTACCGCGTCACCGGCAACAAGACCTGGATCACCCATGCCAGCCGCACCGATGTGATGACCCTGCTGGCCCGCACCGATGCCAGCACGAATGACTATCGCGGCCTCTCGATGTTCCTCGCGGAAAAGCCGCGCGGCACCGCCAGAGATCCCTTCCCAGCCAAGGGCATGAGCGGCGGCGAGATCGGCGTGCTCGGCTATCGCGGCATGAAGGAATATGAACTGGGCTTCGACGGCTTCGAGGTGAAGGCCGAGAATCTGCTGGGCGGTGTCGAGGGCCAGGGCTTCAAGCAATTGATGGCGACCTTCGAATCCGCCCGCATCCAGACCGCGGCGCGTGCCGTCGGTGTCGCGCAATGCGCCATGGAGCTCGGCCTCAAATATGCGAAGGAACGCGTGCAGTTCGGGGCGCCGATCTACAGCTTCCCGCGCATTCACGGCAAGCTCGCCTGGATGGCGGTCGAAACCATGATCGCCCGCCAGCTCACTTACTTTGCCGCGCGCGAAAAGGACAGCGACCGCCGCTGCGACATTCCCGCCGGCATGGCAAAACTGCTGGGCGCCCGCGTCGCCTGGTCGAATGCCGATAACGCGTTGCAGATCCATGGCGGCAACGGCTATGCCCAGGAATACAAGATCAGCCGCGTGCTATGCGATGCGCGCATCTTGAACATCTTCGAAGGTGCCGCAGAGATTCAGGCCCAGGTCGTCGCGCGCGGATTGCTCAGCGGACGGAACTGAACCAGCCCAACGCTTATATCGTCATGGTCGGCGCAGACTGACCATCCACGCGTTTCAAATGGCGAAATCGAGGCGTTTATCCGCCGGCATCTCAGCGCCGACGGTCTCAGGCGCCCGGCCATGGCGCATGCGGTTCACGACCATGCGGTCATGCAACTCGGTGATCGTCTTGCTGCCGGTCTTCACGCAAAGGCCGGGGATCAGCGCATGGATGAAGCAAGCGACGGCCCCCACCAGCATCCGGCCGCTGAAGCAGCTCGCCATATAGAGATGCTCAAGGTAGCTCTCGCCGACCGATTTCGGGTGGTCCAGAAACATCTTGTCGATCATGGCGCGGGCTCCGAGGGCGCGGTTTGCAATGGAGTCATGATAAGCGCGGATGCCTAGATATTTTTCCCAAACTTTGCGCCAATATGCTAGTATCTCGCAAAATTATCCCACACAAAGACCAAAATATGGAAAATAGCACCGCCATCGAGCTGGATCGCATCGACGCCCGCATCCTCACCGCCCTGCAGGCGGATGCGAATCAGGCCATCGCTGATCTCGCGGAAGCCGTCGGCCTCTCGGCCAATGCCTGCTGGCGGCGGATCAAGCGGCTGGAGGAGTTGGGCATCATCCGCGCGCGGGTCGCCTTGCTGGATCCGGCCAAGATCGATCTCGGCGTCACCGTCTTCGTCGCCATCCGCACCAATGAGCATAACGATGCCTGGCTGCAGAAATTCAACGACGCCGTCGAAAAGATCCCGGAGATCGTCGAGCTCTATCGCATGAGCGGCGATGTCGACTATCTGATGAAGGTCGTGGTCGCCAGCATCGCCCATTACGACCAGGTCTATAAGCGGCTCATCAAACTGGTGAAGCTCACCGATGTCAGTTCGACCTTCGCCATGGAGCAGATGAAATACACGACCGCGCTGCCGGTGCACGCGAGCTGATCCCCCACCGGGTCCCGGGGGCCCTCATTGACAGGGCGGCTCAAACTGAACGATCATTCAATTCTTGAATAGATGTTCAGCCCAGCGAGCCAGATGCCATGTCCAGCGACGCCCGCTTCGATCTCCTCTTCACCCCCTTCAAGCTCGGCCCCGTCACCGCCCCCAATCGCTTCTACCAGGTGCCGCATTGCTCAGGCATGGGACATGAGCGGCCGCATGTCCTGGCGGCGATGCGGGGTATGAAGGCCGAGGGCGGCTGGGGCATCGTCAACACGGAATACTGCACGATCCATCCAAGCTCGGATGACACGCCCTTCCCCATCCAGACGCTGTGGGACGATGCCGACATCCGCCAGCACGCGATGATGACCGAGGCCGTGCACAAGCATGGGTCGCTGGCAGGGGTCGAACTGTTCCTGGGCGGCCAGCGCATGGCGAATTTGAACTCGCGCCTGGCACCGATGAGCATCGAGAGCATGCCGGTCCTCGGGGGCGATCCGCTGCAGACCAAGGCGCTGGATAAACAGGATATCGCCGACATTCGCAAATGGCATGTCGACGCTGCCAAGCGCGCGGTCACGGCGGGTTTCGACCTGGTCTATATCTATGCCTGCCATCATTACCTGCTGCACTCGTTCCTGAGCGGGCATGAGAATGCGCGGCGTGATGCATATGGCGGCTCGCCGCTCAACCGGGTGCGTATCGTGCGCGAACTGCTGGAGGCGGTGAAGGAGGCGGTTGGCCACAAATGCGCCGTCGCCTTGCGCTGGGCGTCGAATGCCGCGCATCCGCAGGAGCAGGATGACTGGCTGGAAATGACGCAGAGCCTCAGCGGCCTGCCGGATCTCTGGGATCTGACTGTCAATGATTACAGCCTGGAGATGGGCCCATCGCGCTTCGTCAAGGAAGGAGCGCTCGAGGAACAGGTCGGTGCCATTCGCAAGATCGTGACCGGCGGTGTCGTCACGGTGGGCCGCTACACCTCACCGGAATCGATGTTGCGGCTGGTCAAATCAGGTGTTGCGGATTTCATCGGCGCGGCAAGGCCCTCGATCGCCGATCCGTTCCTGCCCAACAAGATCCGGGAGAACCGCCTCGACGACATCCGCGAATGCATCGGCTGCAACATTTGTTATGCGCATAACTCGCGCGGGGCGCCGATCCGTTGCACGCAGAATGCGACGATGGGCGAGGAATGGCGTGCCGGCTGGCACCCCGAGATCATCACGCGCGATGCGCTAAAGCAGCGCGTGCTGGTGATCGGCGCCGGTCCTGCCGGATTGGAAGCAGCCCGCGTGCTGGGCGCCCGCGGCTATGACGTGGCCGTGGCGGAAAAGTCCCGCGCGGCCGGCGGGCGCGTCAATTGGGAGAGCAAGCTGCCGGGCCTTACCGAATGGGCCCGCGTGCGCGATTGGCGCCTTACCCAGATCAACAAGATGCCCAATATCGAGCTGTTCCTGGAAAGCGAGATGGGTGTCGATGATGTGTTGGATTTCGGCGCACAGCACGTGATCTGCGCCACGGGCAGCCATTGGCGGCTGGATGGCCGTGGGCGAACGTCACATCTGCCCGTGCTCGCACCGCACGCCGATATTCTCTCGCCCGAAGATGTCATGCGGGGTGTCGTGCCCAAGGGGCCGGTCGCGGTCTATGACGATGACGGATTCTATCTGGCACCGGCCTTGGCCGATAAATTGCGGCAGGCCGGCTGCGAGGTGCATTTCATCAGCAGTGCCGGCGTGGTGGCACCCTGGGCGGAATTCACCGGCGACCAGGCGGAGACCCATGCGCATATCGTGGCACTCGGCATTCACTGCCACTTCAACAAATCACTCTCCGCCTTCGTGCCGGGCAAGTTGGAACTCGGCTGCGTCTATGGCGGCGCCGGCCTGACGCTCGATGTGGCGACACTGGTGCCGGTCACGTCGCGCCAGCCGGACGACGATCTCTATGAAACACTCGTGGCACGCGACCACGGCCTCAAGAGCCTCACGCGCATCGGTGACGCCGAGGCGCCGGGCCTCATCGCCCATGCCGTCTATGCCGGTCATCGCGCCGGGCGGCTGCTCGGCGTGACGGCAAAAAGCACCGCGCCCTTGCGGGATCGCGGTGCCGGGACATTGCCGCTGGCGGCGGAGTGAAATCAATCCATCATCGTCATCCTCCGCGAAGGCAGAGGATCCACTGGTGCCGTTGAGAGAGTGGATGCCCGGGTCAAGCCCGGGCATGACGGATAAGATTATGCCGCCACCGCGTCGAAACGTTCCGCGATCTGCTGGCGGGCCTTGGCGATCGATTGTTCGCGCGAGGCCGGGGAAATGCCGAGGCCTTCAGCGCGGACGATCTCGACATCGGTGACGCCGAGGAAGCCCAGCACACGCTTCAGATAGTCTTCTTGGAAGTCCATCGCATGGCGCCAGCCATCCTCATGCGCCGCATCGCCGGCAAAGACGCTGCCACGTGACGAGGCGATGATGACACGCTTGCCCGTGACGAGACCGACCGGACCCGTTTCAGTATAGCGGAAAGTGCGGCCAGCGCGGGCGATACGGTCGATCCAGGCCTTCAACTGGCTGGGGATCGAGAAATTGTACATCGGCGCGCCGATGATGATGACGTCGGCCGCGAGAAATTCGGTGATCAGTTCTTCGCCGAGCGCCACTTGCTTTTGCAGCTCGGGATTGCCCGAGGTATCGGCGCCGCCGAGGGCCGCGAGGATCTCACCGGAGAGATGGGCCGGCGTGGTGACGCTGAGGTCGCGATGGGTCAATGATGCCGCGGGATTGGCCCGCAGCAGCCCGGCGGCAGCCGCGGCGGTGAGCTGGCGAGAGGCCGAGGCCTCGCCCAACGGGCTGGAATCGATCTGCAGGACTTTCATGGCAATGCCTCCAAGCTAAGGGACCGCGCGTTGCGATCTGTCCCATTGCATGTAAAATAGGAACGTTCATCCGATTAGGTGCCATTTTCGGATTTCATCGTTCCAATCTTAGGACAGTCGATGGCCATGCAGAACCTCAATGACCTGTTCTATTTCGCCCAAGTCGTTGAACAGGGCGGATTTGCCGCCGCCGGACGGGCGCTGGGCATGCCGAAATCCAAGCTCTCGCGCCGGATTGCCGAGCTGGAAAAATCCCTCGATACACGCCTGCTGCAGCGTTCGACGCGCAAACTCGCCCTCACCCAGATGGGCGAGGTCTATCTGCGCCACTGCCAGGCGATGATCGAGGAGGCCAAGGCGGCCCAGGAGGCGATCGAGCGGGCGCATGCCGAGCCGCAGGGCGTCGTGCGGATCAGCTGCCCCACGGCGATGACCAAGGCCGTGCTCACGCCTGTGATGCCCGCTTTCCTGGCGCGCTATCCAAAGGTGCGCCTCTCGATCATGTCGACCAACCGCCGGGTCGACGTCATTCGCGAAGGCGTCGACATTGCCTTGCGCGTGCGCCGGCCGCCGCTGGAGGATTCCAACCTTGTCGTGCACCGCTTCGGCGCGAAATCGGCGGTGATGGTGGCAGCACCCGCTTTGCTCGACCGGCTGGGACGCCCGACATCGGTCGAGGACCTCGCGCGTTTCGACACATTGACCCATGCGCCGGAGGAAGGACGCCAGTATTGGGAATTGGTGACGCCCGACGGCCGCCCCGAACAGATCGAGGTGCATCCCCGGCTGATGATCGATGATTTCGATGCGCTGAAATCGGCAGCACTCGCCGGCATCGGCATCTCCCTCATTCCGGAATATTTCTGCCGGGCGGAGATCAATTCCGGCCTGCTGGAGATCGTCCTCCCGGATCACGCCCCGCCGATCGGGGATTTCCACGCCGTCTTCTCCTCGCGG
This sequence comes from Dongia rigui, assembly GCF_034044635.1. NCBI lineage: Bacteria > Pseudomonadati > Pseudomonadota > Alphaproteobacteria > Rhodospirillales > Dongiaceae > Dongia > Dongia rigui. The sequence goes on along the minus strand of NZ_JAXCLX010000002.1, from coordinate 416,670 downwards.
CGGGGCCAATTGCCAGCCGTGCGGGCCTTCCTCGATTTCCTCGACGCGGAGATCCTAGTCCTGGCGCGGCAATGTGTCGGCGGTCTGGAACCAGTCCAGCCGGCTGCGGCACCAGACATGCTGGCGCGGCGGAAAGGCTGAAGCGTCGTCGAGCGTCGGCGTGTTGAAGGCAACGTCGAAGGGTGCCTGCCGCCCGCGATAGAGCAACTGGCTGCCACAGGCGGCGCAGAACTCGCGCTGGCCATGTTCGCTGGAGAAATAGACCACCGGCGTGCCTTTAATATAGGCAAACTGATCGGCCTTGATGCGGGCAAACGCCTGCAACGGCGCGCCGCTGGTGCGCTGGCAGATGCGGCAATGGCAATAGCCGGTATCGTAAGGCTCGCCCGTCACACGGTAGCGCAAGGCGCCGCAATCGCACCCGCCCTCATGACTATCTGGCATGTCCAATTCTCCGTCGCGCTATCGCATGCCGCTGCCGCAGGTCTGGAATGCGTGCGGTCTCCTGTGCGCGGCCTCGACAAGCGCCGGGCCGGCGGTCCATCCTAGCCGCAAAACGGGACAAAACGGGAGCATACAATGGGTGCCGCGATACGCCGGCCGATTGCTGGTACGGCGGGGTGGAAGGGCAGCGATTTCAGAAGCAAGGACGACGTCGCCTTCGATCTGGGCCCGCGTCATCTCGCGGCCTTCGATGCGGCGATCGTGGAAGCACGGCGCCAAGGCCTGGGCATTCCGGCCATCGGCAAGTCGCACCACGACTTTCCGACCATCGCCGACGACATCGCAGCGCTGAAGCGTGAGTTGATGCAAGGCCGCGGCATGGTCATCCTGCGCGGCTGGCCGGTCGAGAAATACAGCCTTGATGAAATCGGCCTGCTCTATGGCTGGCTGGGGAGCCATTTCGGCAAGCCGGTGATCCAGAGCGGCAAGGGCGACCGCCTCGGCTATGTCGCCGACGTGCCACAACCCGGCAAGATCAATCGCGGCTACCGCTCCAATGCCGAACTCAGGATGCATACCGATTCCGACGACATCGTCGGCCTGCTGTGCATGCGCAAGGCGCAAACAGGGGGCCTGAGCCGCATCGTCAGCGCCATCACCGTCTATAACGAGATCCTGGCCACCAAGCCGCACCTCCTCGATCCGCTATTCGAGGGCTTCCGCATTCACTGGAACGGCGAGGAAGCGCCGGGCGAGCCGCCGGTCACCGCTTATCGCGTGCCGGTCTTCAGCGAGACGCAGGGGCTGTTGAGCATCTGCTTCGGTTACAAGTATATCGAGGATGCCTTTGCGGCCCTGGGCCTTGAGCCGAACGCGCTGGAGAAGGAGGCGCTCGCTTATCTCGACGAGACTGCGAGCCGCGACGACCTCGTCTATGAGTTCCAGCTGGAACCGGGCGAATGCTCCTTCATCAACAACTACACCACCCTCCACTCGCGCACGTCCTTCGAGGACTGGCCCGACGAGAACCGCCGCCGCCTGCTGCTGCGCCTGTGGCTGCAGGCCCATGAGCCCCGCCCGATCCACGCCAATCTGCGCCGCTATTACGGCGTCGACGGCATGCATGCGGAGCAGGTGGCGTGACGATTGACGCCTTGATCCCTCCCCCTTCAGGGGGAGGTTAGGTGGGGGCGCAAGTGATAGCTTTTCAAGAGTTGGACTGAACCGCCCCCCTCCCAACCTCCCCCTAAAGGTGGGAGGAGAAGACATCAGAGCATCACCTTGTCCCTCGCCACCAACACCAAGCTGACCGACAACACGCAAAGGGGCGTTATTCTGCTGATGCTCTTTTGTGTTGCCTTTGGATTATCATCCGTGATGGGCGACGCCAGAGCGGAAACGCCTGCCTGCGCACGCCCGGTCGCGGCTGAATATCCTTGGGTTTGCACGGATGTCGATGCCGGGAAAGCGTTCGTCACAGTCGATGCTGCACTTGCCCGGACGCTTGACCGGATCGAACCGCGAGGTCGTGAGATATTCGAACTGCAGCAGGAAAGCTGGGAGCGACGGATGGCCGCCATATGCGAAGGACCGTTGCTGGGGCAGACGCAGACCCGCAGCCAATGCATCGCCGGCTTCACCACATCCCGCCTTCAAGAGATCGAGAAATGGCTGGCACGCGGAAAGACGGTGATCGTCGCCCCGTCGCCGCTGAACGACAAGGTCTGTGCGGCCGCATTGCGGCGAGACCGGATCGCCTGGCAACGGCAATCGCGGGATCAAGACAATTACACGGTCATCGCGGACGCTTTTCCGCAGGAACCGGCCTGGACAACAATCTCGGCCACCGACATCTACACTTTGCGAAAGGCGCGGTTCAATTTCGTCAATGACGAGGCACCGGAAGACGTCTTCGAGGTGCGCGCCAAGGTTCCTGGCTTCATCTATGCTTGGTACATTGCCGCCGTTCCCGACGAAGCGGCATCGATCGAACAGCAGCTGCGCGCCGCACGTCGCATCGATGACGAAGCCCTGCGCGACCTCGTGGCTAGCCTGCAATACCCGGCCGGGTCGCAGCAAGGTTCCGCTTGGAACCGGCTGGTTTACGAGCGGAAGGGCAAGACGGAAGCGGTCCTGAAATCGAGCCTCTATGACGCGTCCAATACGGAGATCTACAAGGGTTGGTATACGGACAGCCGGGTCGCCATGTTTGAAGGCCACGCCTTTCTTCTCGCCTCTTCAGTCAACAACCGAGAACCATCCGTGACACTCTTCCGTCCGGCCGAAGGCGGACTGCTCAAACCGGCTTGCTTTCATGACGCAATACCCAGCGCCGAGAAACCGACGACCGGCATTCTCAACGACCGCTTTGCCTGTGCGTTCGGCCTGGCACAGCATCCGATCGCCTGGGAACGGGACGTTTATGGGAATCGCCGTGCGGCAATCGACGTCCCGGAATGGGGTGGCCGACGGTGGGTTGCCGAACGATCGAGCGCACCCGGGAGGTATACCTATCAGTGGCTCGACATCAGCGCCGTCGACGCGACGCACCCACCCGAAGAGAATGCATGGGAACCCATCAGCGACCTTACCCATGACGGTGGCGACGCCGTCAGCCTGATCTTGACCGACAGCGGCCCATACATTTCCAGCACAAGTTGGATACCGGCGGGCGAAGAAGATGGCCGGCCGGTGACGACCACCTATTACCGCATCCATGACAACGGACTGACGGCTGTTTGCGAAAGAACGATGGCACTCGTTCCGCCGCCGGGCTATGCAATCGAAGGCAGCGCAAATTGAGCCTCGCCACCAACACCAAGCTGACTGACAACACGCAATGGGGCGTTATTCTGGCGATTGCCGGGTATGCCGTCTTTTCGGGCCAGGATGCCATCGTCAAATGGCTGGTGATGCATGATTACGCGATCTTTCAGATCCTGTTCGTGCGCAGTCTCACCATCTCGATCATCACGCTGTTCATCGGTGGCAAGACGGGTGTGATGAATGTGATGCGCAGCCGGAACAAGGGCGGGCTGGCCTTGCGGGCCGGGCTGCTGCTGAGTGCGTGGCTGTGCTATTTCAATGCGGCCAAGCACCTGACCCTGCCTGATCTGGTGACGCTTTATTATGCCGCACCGGTGATCGTGACGATCCTTTCCATCGTCGTGCTGCGCGAGAAGGTGAACGCGTGGCGCTGGGCATCCGTCATCGTCGGCTTCATCGGCGTCGTCGTCGCAGCCAATCCGGGGGGCCGCGCGGAACTGCAATGGGCGCTGCTGGTGCTGGTGGCCGCGACACTCTGGGCCTTCGCCACCATGCTGGTCCGGAAGATCATGCATGCCGAGCCCACCATCAACCAGATGATCTTCACCAATGGCGGTTTCGTGCTGCTGTGCGGCGTCACCATGCCGTGGTGGTGGCATCAGCCGGGTCTGCTGGAGTTCAGCCTGATGATTGGCCTGGGGCTTATCTCCGGGACCGGGCAGTATCTGCTCTATGAGAGCTTTCGCCACGCCCCGGCCTCGGTCATCGCCCCCACCGAATATACCGCGCTCGTCTGGTCGGTGATCCTTGGCTATCTGGTCTGGCAGGACTTGCCCACGCATACCGGCATCATCGGTGCGGCGATGATCGTGGCATCGAGCCTCATCGTCATGTTGGGCGAGCGGAAGAAGGGGGCGGGATGACGGGTGATTTCGACTGGCATAGCGCCAAGATCACGCGGGCGACGCCGGTCACGCCCAGCTATCGCAACACGCAGAATGTGCGCCGCTTTCTGGTCGCGCAATGCGGCGCTGATTTCAAATTCGACCGCCCGTTCATGGCCTGGATCAAGGACGGCCGGCCAAAGACCATGGGCGACGTGGCCGATGAGTGGAAGCGGCGGCGCAATCCGAAATGAGGCTTCGCCTCCCCCTCTCCCCGCCCCTCCCCCACGTTGGGGGGAGGGAGTTCCACCAAGTTCGCGATGACGATCGCGTTCAAACTGGGTCAAGTTCCCTCCCCCCAACGTGGGGGAGGGTTAGGGAGAGGGGGCGGCAGGCGCGATTCATCAGACTTATCAACACCCTTCCCCGCCCCCAATTCCCCCTTTCCCCGCCGTGAAACGCGGCTAGAATGCCGCCGATTTCGTCACCCAACTCAGCCAAGGATCACGCAGGCCATGAGCCAGGATGCTGCCGCCCTGAAGGGCAATTGGAACTATCCCACTTCGGTCAAATTCGGCTGCGGCCGCATCAAGGAATTGCCGGACCATTGCAAGGCGCTGGGGCTGAAGCGGCCGTTGCTGGTGACCGATCCGGGCCTGGCCGGCCTGCCGATGATCAAGGACGCCATCGCCGCCAATGCCGCGGCCGGAATCCCGACCGGCCTCTTCTCGGAAGTGCAGGGCAACCCGGTCGGCAAGAATGTCGAGGACGGGCTGAAGGTCTATCGCGACGGCGGCCATGACGGCGTCATCGCCTTCGGCGGCGGCTCGGCGCTCGATGCCGCGAAGGCCATTGCGCTGATGACCGGGCAGACCCGGCCGATCTGGGATTTCGAGGATATCGGCGATTGGTGGACCCGCGTCGACCCCAAGGGCATCGCCCCGATCATCGCCGTGCCGACGACGTCTGGCACCGGTTCGGAAGTGGGCCGCGCCTCGGTCATCACCGATGAGAGCACGCATACCAAGAAGATCATCTTCCACCCGAAGATGCTGCCCAGCATCGTCATCGACGATCCGGAACTGACCGTCGGCCTCCCCGCCCATGTGACGGCGGCGACGGGCATGGACGCGCTGTCGCATTGCTTGGAAGCCTATTGCGCGCCGGGCTTCCACCCGATGGCGGATGGCATCGCGCTGGAAGGCATGCGCCTGGTGCAGGAGAACCTGCCCAAGGCCGTGAAGGACGGCAAGGATCTGGTGGCACGCGCCAATATGATGATCGCCGCCACGATGGGCGCCACGGCGTTCCAGAAGGGCCTGGGCGGCATGCATGCGATCGCGCATCCGCTGGGTGCCCTTTACAACACGCATCATGGCCTCACCAACGCCGTGATCATGCCCTATGTGCTGGACTTCAACCGCAAGGCCATCGACGAGCGCATGACGCGCCTCGCCCGCTTCCTCGGTCTGCCGAACCCGGGCTTCGCGGCCGTGCAGAAGTGGATTCTCGATCTCCGCACCGAGATCAAGATTCCGCACACGCTGAAAGAGATCGGCGTCGACGACAAGCGCATCGACGAAGTGGCGAAAATGGCCGAGGCGGATCCGTCGGCCGGCGGCAACCCGATCAAGGTCGGCGCCAAGGAATTGGGTGCCATCTTCGTCGCGGGCCTCAACGGCACGCTGGCGGCGTAATATCGACCAACTGCTGGAATGCAGAAAGGCCGGGCACACTGCCCGGCCTTTTTTGTTCTGGCCGACGCCCCCTCACCCCAACCCCTCTCCCCGCAAGCGGGGCGAGGGGCTCTAAGCGGAACTCGGTCGAAACTCCCTCGCCCCGCGATAGCGGGGAGAGGGTCGGGGTGAGGGGAATACTATGGATGCTTGCCCGCACGCTGCGGCAGGAAGAAGATGCTGCCGAGGATGACGGCACCAAGTACGGCGGAAGCAATCGGCCGGCTGAAATCGAGTCCGCCATGGTCGAGCGGCTTGTCGAGGAAGTCGCCGACGGCAGCACCCAGCGGCCGCGTCAGGATGAAGGCCGCCCAGAACAGGCCCACACGGCTGATCTTCGTGCCGTAATAGAGCGCCACGACGCCGATGAGGAGGCCAGCGAAAATGACCGCTGCGCCCATATAACCGAGATCGCCGGTATCCGCCGCCCAATCGCCCAGCGCCGTGCCCAGCGTCTGTGAGAAGGTGATGGTGATCCAGTAGAACGTCTCGGCCGCCGGCGTGCGCACGGTGTCGACATTGATGGTGCCGAGCGTGCGGTGCCAGATGAAAAGTGAAATGAGCACGCAGGCCAGCAGCAGCGTGGAACCGCCGGTATAGCCGATGCCGAGCGATCGGTCGGCAAAATCAGCCATGGTCGTGCCGGCCGTGGTGGAGGCGATGATGGTCGCCCAATAGAGCAGCGGGCGGAAGCCCTTGGCGCGGATCTGCAACCAGACCAGCACCACCAGGATGGTGGCGAAGACGGCTGTGCTGGCAAGATAACCCAGGTCGTAGGTCATGCTCAGCGTGTCGCCGCCGGTCTCGCCCAAGGTCGTGGCGAGAATCTTGATGAACCAGAATCCCAGCGTCACCGCCGGAACCTTGCTCAAGGTGTGTTTGTCGAGCTCAGTCATGAAGACCCCTCTTTTGCGTTTTGACACAAGTCATCGGTCACGCCCGTCGCCCTCTCCGGGCGAGACGTCGCATTGCGGTCGATGTTGAATTTTCAGAACGTGCGGGAGTTGAAATAACCCGGGCAAGCTTTCGCCGAACTGACGTTGGCGCGGCGGCAAGGCTAAATCTGCTGGGGTTGCAAATAGTTCCCCGAGCCGCCGTTTTCGTTAGCGAACTGTCAGCGAGGCTGTGATCCGGCGCGGCGACGCCACCAGGAACTCTGCTGGCGGGCCGTCTCGACTTGGCGGTCGATCTCGTCACTGACCGCGGTTTCGATCCAGCGCAGCGCAGCGGCGGGCGGTGCGCCATAGGCAGCGGCGATATCCACCAGCACCTGGCGCTGTGGCTCATCGATGCGGCCGATTTGAAGATATGCCCGCGCCAGCGCCACGGGTGCCGGACTGCTAGCCGCGACCCGCGCCACGTCTTGTGCCGCGAGGCCGAGGCCGGTCGCCCAGTCACCCAACAGACGCGCGGGCGGAACGGACGTCCAACGGCTCGCCTGGAAAATCTCGATCAAGCGATGGACGTCACATTCGATGGCATGTTCGAGAAGGTGCCAGAGGAGAGCCGGCGAGGTAGGGTCAAGACCGTGCTGCTTGGCGACGGCCGCAATTTCCACCGCATCGCGCGTCAGAACATCCGCTGGCGCCGCACACAATGCCTGTGCCGCGGCGGCAATTCGTTGACGCTGTGCTGACCTGAAGAGGCCCACGTGCTGTCTCCGGCCGTCCCTATGCCAGCGATATGGGATGGGTGCCGGCCAAGCGCAAGGCGGCCGTCAAAGCCCGTTCCGGGCGCGGCGGGCCTGATAGGCCTGGAGATGGCAATAGACCATGCGCAGCACATTGGCGTCGTGGCCAGCCTCATGGGCACGGCGATACATGTCGCCGACGATGTGGTCGGCCTCGATCGCATTCCCCTTTTCGATATCGCGCAGCATGGAGGCCATGAAGGTTGACCCCGGCGCCATCAGCAGCTTACGCGCATTGACGAGGTAATCGGGGCTCGGCGGATAGCCGGCTTCGGTTGCGACCGAGATCGCTTCCTGCAGCAGTTCCTCGATGAGTTCGCGGCCCTCGCGCGCTGCCATCACGTCGCCGGTCGCCCCGCGCATCAGGCAGGTGATGCCGGCCAAGGTGCCGATCATGACCCATTTGTCCCAGAGGGCCTGATCGACGGGATCGAGCAGCTTGGAGGAGAAATTGGCGCTGGCGCAGATCGCTGCAAAGTCGCTGATCACCGCTTGCGCGCGCGTCGTCGCTGGATAGTCACCGAGCGAACCGAAGACGATGCGGGCAAAATCGCTCTTGTGCAGAATCTCGCCGGTGGGAGAGAGCGTGGTCTCGATCTGGGCGATGCCGGCGATGAGCTGATCAGGGCCGAAGCGCGCCCGGAGGTCGTCGTGGTGCCGCATGCCGTTGAGGAGCGGCAGCACGATGGCGCCGTTCGCCACATGTGGCGCCACCGCCTCGATGGCGAGGTCGAGGTCATAGGCCTTGCAGCCGAGAATGACGAGGTCGAACGGACCCGTGCCATGCGCCGTCTCGATGGTTTTCACCTGTAGATGCGCGTCGCCCTGGCTGCTTTTGATGACAAGGCCCGTTTCGGCCAACTGCCGCGCGCGATTGGGGCGCACCTGGAAGGTGATGTCGGCCCCCGCCTCGATCAGCCGCCCACCGAAATAGCCGCCCACACCGCCGGCACCGAGAATCAGAACCTTCATTTGCTCTCCCCTTTTTAGGAATCTTACCTGTTGCGGCGCGCCCACGCCAAGGCTTGGCAATGTTCCCGATTTGTTGTATTGATTAGCCAGACTTTCCACTTATGAGGATAGACATGAAACGCGCAGCTTTGCGTGCGGCGCTGGCCGTTTTCCTATGCCTTGCGGCCTTCCCGGCTTTCCCCGACCAAGCGCCCTATCCCAAGGACGAGGCGGCGCTGCGCCAGGAACTGAGGGAGATGAACTGGCTGATTGGCCCGGACGGCTTTCAGGTAGAGGCCTCGCACAGCACGGTCAAGCCGCCCGCGGGTTTTTCGACCCTGTTGGGCAAAGACGCGCAGCGCTACGAGTATCTGATCAACGGCATCGAATTCCCTCAGACTGAATTCGTTGTCTATGACCCTGACCGTCAGGTCGAGGTCGCCATCGAGTTTCGCCCCGAAGGCTTCGTCAAAGATGACGACTGGTCGGACATCGACCCCGACGATTTTCTCAGACAACTCATCGAGGGGCAGAAGGAGGCCAACAAAGAGCGCGCCGCAAATGGCCAGGAGCCGTTTGACGTCATCGGCTGGATTGAGAAACCCACTTATGACAAGGCAACGCATGTGGCTCATTACGTGCTGGAACTTGGTGACGCTCAGCAGCACTGGCCCAATGCCGTGGCAGTGAAGCTGGGGCGCGAGGGCTATCACAAATTCATCTGGGTCGGGGATATGGAGCAATACAAGATGGACGGCCCGCAGGTGCTGGCCTCGGTCCTCGATGGCCACAGCTACGACGCCGGCTATCGCTATATCGACGTCAAGGAAGGCGACAAGGTCGCGGCCTATGGCATTGCGGGGCTGGTCGCAGCTGTTGCCGGCGTCAAGCTCGGCAAGGGATTGCTGGCGGGAGCCTTTGCCTTTCTCGCCATCGCCGGCAAGAAGCTCGCCATTCTGGTCATACCGCTGGCGGCGGGAGTGTGGGCCGGGGTAAAGCGGTTCTTCCGTCGCTCTTAGCTGCGCTTATCCATCAGATCGGCGATGGTGCGGTCGGCCGGGTCCGTGCTTGCGCGTAGGCCGGCGACGACACCGCGCTGGTCGGCCTCGGAGCGGTTCTGGCTGAGCTTCCACTTCCCTTCGATCCTGGCGATCGGCAGGCGGAAGCCGATGAGGGCCTTGAGATGGCCGTCGATGAAATCGGCCGGGGCATCGCTCACCGCCCAGGGGGCGGTGCGCTTGCCTTCGTGCTTATTGGTGAGCTTGGTCACCAGCGGCAGCAAACGATCTCGGTCGTCGAAGAACTCGATCGAGCCGCGGGCATGCACGGTGACGAAGTTCCAGGTCGGGACGACCTTGCCGTGTTCGGCCTTGGCCGGATACCAGGAGGGCGAGACATAGGCGTCGGCGCCGAGGAAAATGGCCAGCGCTTCGACGTCCTTGTCGGTCTGTTTCCATTGCGAATTGCCGCGGGCGAGGTGGCCATAAAGCGTGCCGTTCGGCCCCTCCCCCGCTTCCAGCAGAACCGGAATGTGACTGGCATCCAACCCGTCGCTGCCCAGTGTCACGAGCGAGCAAAGCCGCGCCTGGATGATCGTCTGATGAAGGACGTCCAAGCGCTCTTCGCGGAAATGCGACGGGTTGTACATGGTGGCGATTACACCTCGCCGTAGCCGCCGATGCCCTTGGTTTCCAGGAAGTCGTGGATGCCGAAATCGGCATATTCACGGCCATTGCCCGACTGCTTGTAGCCGCCAAAGGGCGTGAAGGCGTTCCAGGCGGGGTAGTTGATCTTGACCTGGCCGGCACGGAGACGCCGCGCCACGTCGCGCGCCTTGTTGACGTCCTTGGCCTGCACGTAGGCGGCGAGGCCATAGACCGTGTCGTTGGCGATGGCGATGGCCTGCTCTTCGGTCTCATACGGCATGATGGCGATGACCGGCCCGAAGATTTCCTCCCGGGCGATGGTCATGTCGTTCTTCACATTGCCAAAGACCGTCGGGCGCACATAGTAGCCGCGGTTGAGGCCGTCCGGACGGCCCGTGCCGCCGGTGACCAGCGTCGCCCCTTCGGCGATGCCCTTTTCAATGAGGTCCTGGATCTTGTTGAACTGGATCTCGCTCACCACCGGGCCCAGCACCGTGTCGGCCGATTTCGGATCGCCGACCTTATGGGCTTCGGCGGTCTTCTTGGCGATCTTCAGCGCCTCGTCGTGACGGCCGGCCGGCACCAGCATGCGCGTGGGCGCGTTGCAGGACTGGCCGCTATTGCTGAAGCAGTTCTGGATGCCCTTGGCGACCGCGGTTTCGAGATCGGCGTCGGGCAGGATGATGTTGGGCGACTTGCCGCCCAACTCCTGACTGACACGCTTCACGGTATCAGCCGCGGTCTTGGCGACGATGATGCCGGCGCGGGTCGAACCCGTGAAGGAGACCATGTCGACATCCGGATGGCCGGCGATGACCTGGCCGACATTCGGCCCATCGCCATTCACCAGATTGAAGACGCCGGCCGGCACGCCCGCTTCATGCATCACTTCGGCAAAGATGATGGCGTTGATCGGCGCCACTTCGGAGGGCTTCAACACCATTGTGCAGCCGGCGGCGATGGCCGGCGCCACCTTGCAGACGATCTGATTGAGCGGCCAGTTCCACGGCGTGATGAGGCCGACGACGCCGATCCCTTCCCGGACGATGCGGGTTTCGCCGCGCTGTTCCTCGAAGGTGAATTCCTCGAGCGATTTGATGGTGGCTTCAAGATGTGCGCGGCCGATCCAGGCCTGGGAATCGGTCGCCAGCGACATCGGCGCACCCATTTCATCCGAGACCGCCTTGGCGATGTCGTCGAAGCGCTTGTTGTATTCCGCGAGAATGCGCTTCAGCAGGGCGACGCGTTCGGCCTTGCTGGTCTGGCTGAATTTCGGGAAAGCGGCCTTGGCGGCAGCGACGGCCTTGTTCACATCGGCAGCGGAGCCCATGGAAATCTGGGTAAAGGCTTCCTCGGTTGCCGGATTGATGACGTCGATGGTCGCCGGCTTCACCGGATCGACCCACTGACCGCCGATATAGAATTTGAGATTGTTCGACATGATAGCGCTTTCCTTGAAAAAGGCCCTGACCCAATGAGGGTGGGAGATGGCAGTGGCATACAGCATTCGCCGCCATGGCCAAAGTCCCGAAATATCATGACGGCTATGTGACGGGACGTTGGGTGCCTACCTGCTCCATTTATCATCGTCATGCCCGGGCTTGACCCCGGCATCCACGCTCACCTGCAGGCAGTGGATCCCCGGGTCAAGCCCGGGGATGACGACAGAACCGGATAGAGATCGCTCAGGGCTTTCCGTAGCCGACGACACCCTTGGTTTCGAGGAAGTCGTGAATGGCCCAATCGGCATATTCCCGCCCGTTGCCGGACTGCTTGTAGCCGCCGAAGGGGGCGGAGGTGTCCCAGTCCGGATAGTTGATATTGACCGTGCCGGCACGCAGCTCGCGCGCGACGGCGCGGGCGTGGTCGATGTCCTTGGACGCGATATAGGCGGCCAGGCCATAGACCGTATCGTTGGCGATCTCGATCGCCTGGTCTTCGCTGTCATAGGGCATGATGGCGAGGACCGGGCCAAAGATTTCCTCGCGCGCGATCGTCATATCGCGGGTCACGTTGCCGAAGATGGTCGGGCGCACATAGTAGCCGCGGTTAAGACCTTCGGGACGCCCCGTGCCACCAGTCACCAGCGTTGCCCCTTCCTTGATGCCGGTCTCGATGAGGCGCTGCACCTTGTTGAACTGCAGCTCGCTCACCACCGGTCCCAGCACGGTGTCCTCGGCCTTGGGGTCGCCGACCTTGTGCGCTTCGGCCGCCGCCTTGGCGATCTTCAACACTTCTTCATGGCGATCGCGCGGGACCAGCATGCGGGTCGGTGCGTCGCAGGACTGGCCGGTATTGCCGAAGCAACCTTCGACACCCTTCTTCACCGCAACGGCGAAGTCAGCGTCGTCGAGGAGGATGTTCGGTGACTTGCCGCCCAGTTCCTGCGCGACGCGCTTCACGGTATCGGCCGCGGTCTTCGCGACGATGATGCCGGCGCGGGTCGAACCGGTGAAGGAGACCATGTCGACATCCTTATGGCCGGCCATGACCTGGCCGACATTCGGCCCGTCGCCATTGACCATGTTGTAGACGCCGGCCGGCGTCCCGGCCTCATGCATCACTTCCGAAAAGATGACGCCGCTGATCGGCGCGATCTCGGAGGGCTTCAGCACCATGGTGCAGCCGGCGGCGATGGCCGGCGCCACCTTGCAGACGATCTGGTTCAAGGGCCAATTCCACGGCGTGATGAGCGCGGCCACACCGATCCCCTCCTTCACGATGCGGCTGGTGCCGCGCTGATGTTCGAATTCGAACGCTTCAAGCGCCTTGATGGTGGCTTCGAGGTGGACACGGCCGGCCCATACCTGCGCATCGCGCGCCCAGGACATGGGCGCACCCATTTCGTCTGAAACGGCCTTGGCAATGTCTTCGCCACGTTTGTTGTAGACCTCGAGGATCTTTCTGAGCAGCGCCAGGCGCTCGGCTTTGGTTGTCTTGGTGAATTTCGGGAAGGCGGCCTTGGCGGCGGCCACGGCCTTGTCGACATCGGCGGCGCTGCCGACCGAGATCTTCACATAGGCTTCTTCCGTCGCCGGATTGATGACGTCGAGCGTCGCCGGCTTCACCGGATCGACCCACTGACCGTTGATATAGAATTTGAGTTCGTTAGACATGGCGACTCTCTTGTTCTCAATGAAAGGGATTGGCGTCTTTGCAGGAAGTGATGGGAGCTTAGGGAGGATGGCCGCCGCGAAATCGTCAGAAAGCGGCACCGACTTCGACTGGACGCGCAGTGCGCAAGGCAGCGAGGAGGGTTGTAAGGCCAGCGCTGCGGAGTGGCAGATATCGTTTGCCGGCCTGGCGACAGAGGCGCTTCAAGGCATGCATAGCATCATGGCTGATGCAATCAACAGAGAAAAGCACAAGGCCGGCTCGCACATCCAGCCCAGCATCGTGATGCAACAGTTCTGCCCCTCGGCTGCTGTGGAAGGGCGAGCCGGTGGCAAGGTAATCAAGGCGGTTCATGTTGGTTCCGACAACTGGTCGCGAAGCGGATCGCCGTAGATCTGCAAGGTCATGGCCTCTGTTGGGTTCGTTATATCTTTTGGAATATAACGTAGGTCAAAGGCCGATGACAAGGTGGGGCAAGGATTTGGAATTATTGAGGAAGACGGTGCACACGCCCCTCACCCCGACCCTCTCCCCGCTATCGCGGGGTAAGGGGGTGTTAGATCAGATCCGATCGCGCAGCGCGTACCACAGCATGGCGGCGACCAGCAGTGGGTGGCGCAGCAGCGTGCCGCCGGGGAAAGTCTGGTGGCGGATCGACGAGAACACGTCAAACCGCTCCGCCGTCCCGGCGATCGCCTCGGCGATGAGCTTGCCGGCAAGCCCGGTGAGCGCCACCCCTTGCCCGGAATAGCCATGGGCGAAGAAGACATTTCCCATGCGCCCGAATTGCGGCAGGCGCGAGGCGGTGATGGCGAGCATCCCGCCCCAGCCGAAATCGATGCGCTTATGGGCATATTGCGGATAGACCCGGGCAAGATAGGGCTGCACGAAGGCGCCGATATCGGCGGGCGGTTGCGTGTTGTAGCGCTCGCCGCCGCCGAACAGGATGCGCCGGTCGGCGGAGAGGCGCCAATAGCTCACCACGAATTTGGTGTCGCAGACGCAGACGTCGTGGGTGATGGCGTCCCGGGCTTCATTCTCGTTCAACGGCTCGGTGCCGACGATGAAATTGGCGATCGGCATGATCTTGCCGGCAATGCGTGGTTCGAGATCGCCAAGATAGGCGTTGCAGGCAAGGACAACGTATTTCGCCTGGACCTCGCCCTGCGTGGTCACGACACGGTTGATCTCGCCCTTCTCGATCCGCACCACATGGCTTTGCTCATGCAGCACGGCGCCGGCGTCGATCGCGGCCTTGGCAAGACCCAGCGCATAGTTCAGCGGATGCAGATGGCCACCGCCCGAATCCTTGACACCGGCATGGAAGATGTCGGAGCCGAGCTCGGCGCGGGTCTGCTGCTTGTCGAGGAACTTGATGCCTTTGTAGCCATAGACACGCTCGAGGCAGGCGACCTCGTCTTCCATCCAGGCCTGGTCGCGCGCCTTGCTGGCGACATGCAGCGTGCCGGGTTTCAAATCGCAGGCGATGTTGTGCTTGGCGACGCGGTCCGCAATCAACTGCCGCGCTTCTTCGCTCATGTCGAAGAGCAGCTTGGCGCGCGCCTCACCGAAAGCGGCAACGAGATCTTCCGGACCTTTGCGCAGGCCCATGTTGATCTGCCCGCCATTGCGGCCCGAAGCACCCCAGCCGATGCGCGCCTGTTCCAGCAACACGACCTTGTAGCCGCGCTCGGCGAGATGCAGGGCCGCGGATAGCCCGGTGAAGCCGCCGCCGATCACGCAGACATCCGCCGCGACACTGCCGGAAAGCGGTTCCAGACGCTGGAACGCATTGGCGGTGGCGGCGTAATAGGAATTCTTCGGATGTTCGAACGGCCCCATGATGTGCCCAGCCTTGTGACGGATGGGGGTCTATTTAGCCGCTTTATCGCCGTCGATCATGCGTAAAATGCGATGCAATGCACAATCGCTGATGCCCATCTCATCGAGATGCTGCACGGTGTTGCGCAGGTAATCGATGTTCGGTCCGGCAATGCCCACGGCATCGCGGATTTTCTCGACCGCCTCTTCCACCGACAGCTTGCCGGCATATTGCGGATGCGTGCGGTCGGCGATGAAAGTTAGCGCTGTCAAATCCTGCCCGTCGGCAATGCGGACATTCACCAGCCGCGGGATATAGACGCCAGTCACCATCTCGCGCCGGTGCAGATAATCGGCAGCCTTTTCGGCATCGAGCGAGGAAACGCGGTAGAGGCGCCCCAGACATTGTCCGCCACGATCAAGGCCCAGAACGAGACCCGGATGCGCCTCCGAACCGCGATAATGCGTCGAGGTGATGCAGAAGGCGCGGTGATAGCCGTAAAGTGTTGCGGGCTGGATATCGATAAACGGGAAATCCGGCCGCCACATCAGCGAGCCATAGGCGAAGACGCGCAGCTCTTCGCCCGGATTGGGGCGATAGCGGCGTTTCTCGATCATCTCCTCTTCGGTCATTTCCTGTTCACCAGGAAGACGCCGAGTGCCACGACACCCATGCCGGAGAGAGCCAGGGCGTCCAGGCGCTCGTCGAACCACAAGAACGCGCCAAGGGCCGCGCCCGGCGGCGTCAGGTAAAAGAGGCTCGCCACTTTCGATGCGGCACCGCGCTGGATCATCCAGGTGAGGAGCGCGATCGAGATGCCGGACAGCACGATGATGATCCAGGCCATGGCGGCGATGAATTGCGGCTGCCAGTCGACGTGACCCACGCCGACCCAGAACATGACCGGCAACAGCACAAGTGTCGCCGCCGCGTATTGGATCGCAGCACCGGCCTTGAGATCGGCGTTGGGGCTGAAGCGCTTTTGATAGAGCGTTGCCGCGGTGATGCCAAAGAGCTGCACGAAGGCAAAGAACAGTGCCCAGAGATGGCCGCTGTCGAAGGCCAGCTTGTGCCAGATCACCATGGTGAGGCCGATGAAGCCCAACGCGGCGCCCAGCCATTGCAATGGCTTCAGCCTTTCGCCCAGCAATGGACCTGCCAATGCGGCCGTGACAATCGGCTGCAGGCCGGCGATGAGGGCTACCATGCCGGCCGGCAATCCCGCGTAGATCGCGCCATAACAGCCGCCAAGATAGACAGCCTGCAACAGGATCCCGGTGACGACGATATGCGTGCATTCGCGCCAGGTCCGTGGCCAGCGCGCGCCGAAGACGAAGCCGATCCCCGCCATCATCGCCGAGGCGCAGGCAAAGCGGATCACCAGCAAAGTAAAGGGCGGCGCGTAGGGAATGGCGTAACGCGCGACGAGAAAGCCCGTCGCCCACAGGAGGACGAAGAGCACCGGCACGCCGCGCATCAGGATGGTGTTGGGTGATGCCGCGTCGGTGCCGATCATGGGGTACCGACCCCGTCAGCCATTCTTTCCGCCGAGGAGGAAGGCCAGCACCGTCTCGTTGAAGAGGTGCGGCGTTTCGACGTTGCACAGGTGATAGCCGCCCGGCATGACGAAGGCTTTGGCGTTCGGAATGGCGGCGGCGATCTTGGCTGCCTCGGCCGGTGTGGCACCGGGATCCTTTTCGCCGGCGATCACCAAGGTCGGCACCTTGATCGCGGCAAGCTTCTCAGCAGAGAGATTCATATCCCGGATCGCATCGGCGCAGCCGGCATAGCCATTGGCCGGCGTCGAGGTAATGAGGTCGCGAATCCATTGCGCGGTCTGCGGGTTGGCTTTCTGGAACTCGGCCGACAGCCAGCGCGACATCGTGCCGTCGGCCTGGCCTTCCGGCCCGCTGGCGCGCACGGCAGCCGCACGATCGGTCCACAGCTTGACCGCGTCCGGCCCGTTGATGCCGGTGAAGGTGCTGGAGAGGATGAGTTTCTCCAGCCGGTCGCCATGCCGGTAGCCCAGCGACTGGCCGATCAGGCCGCCGATGGAAAGCCCGGCAAAGTGGAAGCGCTTCAGCCGCAGATGATCGGCAACCCCGATCACGTCGTCGGCCAACTGGTCGATGGTGTAGGCACCACCCGGCACCGCACTGGCGCCGTGGCCGCGCATATCGAAGTTGACGACACGGAAATGGCGCGCGAAGAGCGTCGCCTGCAGGCCCCACATTTCATGGCTGGTGGCCAGCGAGTGGCCGAGAATGAGGGCCGGTCTATCTTCCTGTCCCGACACCGTGATGAACAGCTCGGTGCCGTTGATCTGCGCGCGCATTCTTTCGCCTTGTTCCTAGCTCGTCATGGTCGGCGCAGGCCGACCATCCACGACTTACCTTCTTCACTCACCAGCAAACTCGTGGATGGTCGGCCTGCGCCGACCATGACGGTAAGGACATGCCAGCGGCTCAATCCGCCTTCTGTCCCGCCTTGGTCAGCTGTTCCAGCTGCCGCTGCAGGGCCTGCATCTGGGTCTTCAGATCGGAGAGTTCCTCGCCGCCGCGCGGGGCACTTTCCGGCCGCGCGTCGCCGCTAGGTGAAGCGGGACCGGTCGAGCCGACCTTGAAGGGGTTCCACATGCTCATCGCCTGCTGGAAGAAGGCCATGTTCTGCTTCGACATCTCCTCGAGACGGTCGAGCGGCAGGACGTTGGCGAAGTTCTCCTTCATGTACTGGCGAATCTGCTCCTGATTGGCGCCGAAGCTCTCCATGCTCTTTTCCAGATAACCGGGAACCAGGAACTGGAGATTGTCGCCGTAAAGGCTGATCAGCTGGCGCAGGAAATTGATGGGCAGCATGTTCTGCCCCTTCGATTCCTCTTCGACGATGATCTGGGTCAGCACCGAGCGGGTGATGTCCTCGCCCGACTTGGCATCCTCGACCGTGAAGTCGAGCCCCTCGCGCACCATCTGCGCCAGGTAATCGAGCGTCACGTAGGAACTGGTGGCCGTGTTGTAGAGACGGCGGTTGGCGTATTTCTTGATGCGGACCGGCGCCTGCTTGTCGCCGGCTTTGGCTTGGTCGCCCTTGTTCTGGTCACCTGGCACAGCCATCATCTACTCCCCTGCGGTAAAACCTTATGGACCTGGCTTTTTGGCGCGCTGCAGCAGCATTATTGCGGAATTGATTCCGCAGCGTGCTGCAGCATGGCAGGTGCAGCATAGCATTAGTTGAGGGGCATATGGCAATGCGGTCGCTGCAACGCGAAACAGCTGCCCACGCAGGTGTTAGCATCAGCAGCATGGCCGGGTTTCCAGCCCTGGCCGGAGCCGCTATAGTCGCTAAATGACTGACTCGGCGGGAAAGCAGGGCACGGCCGGGGAAAAACCCGACAGCGTGCCGGAACTTGATGAACTGGCGCGGCGCCTGCTGGATCTGTGGCAGGACCAGCTGTCGGCGGTCGCCGCCAACCCCGATCTTGCAGCGCAAGCGGCGCGGCTGATGGCGGCGATGCCGCTCCCCGGCATGTGGCTGAGCCAGCTGGGGCAGATGGGCCAGGCCGGCGGTTCGGGCGACGATCTCACCAAGGCCTGGACCCGGATGACCAAGGACTGGATGGCACAGGATTGGTGGAAGGGGACCGCCCATGGCAGCGCAAATGGAGACACAGCGCCAAGTTCACCGGCTGGGGCCGCGCCCGCTGCCGCAGCATCTCAGCCTCGCGGCAGCGACCTGGACGAACTCGGCCGCCGCCTTGCCGGCATTGAACAACGCCTTGCAGAACTGGCGGACGGCAAGCCCAAACGCAGCCCTGCCGCCAAACCTCGCACAGCTGCAGCAAAGCCTCGCCGATCTCGCGCCGCAGCTGCAAAAAGCGGATCCGGCGGCCCTGATGGCGGCGCTGCAGGCTGAAGGGCGGCGGCGCTTCGGCCAGCTGCTCACCGGGATCGAGGCTTATCGGAAACATCCCCACCAGCGCGATTTGGCGCCGGCGCCGGTCCTCTGGGATCAAGGGACCACCAAGCTGCGCGATTACCGCGGCACGCGGGACGCCAAGACGCCGCGGCCCCGCGTGCTGGTCATCCCGTCGCTGGTCAACCGCTATTACGTCCTGGATCTGGAGCGCGAGGCCTCGTTCCTGCGCTGGCTCGGCGCCAACGGCTTCGACCCCTTCGTCGTCGATTGGGATGCGCCCGGCTATATCGAGCGCAGCTTCGACCTCACCGATTACATCGCCGGGCGTTTGGAAGGGGCCCTCGATGCGGTAAAGCGCGAACCGGGCGGGCCGATCCACATCATCGGCTATTGCATGGGGGGCAATCTGGCGCTGGCGCTGGCCCTGCGGCGGCAGGCGGATATCGCGGGCCTGGTTCTCCTCGCCACACCCTGGGATTTCCACGCTGAAAACCCCGGCCACGCGCAGATGATGGGCCAGATCGGGCGCCAGCTCGAACCCCTCCTGCAGATCCTGGGCGAGCTGCCGGTCGACATGCTGCAGGCGTTCTTCTCTGGCCTCGATCCTTTCCAGGTGCTTCGGAAATTCCAGCATTTCGGGACACTCGACCCCGCGAGCAATGGCGCCAGGCGCTTCGTGGCGCTGGAAGACTGGCTCAATGACGGCATCAGCCTTGCTGCCCCCGTGGCGCGCGAATGCCTTACTGGCTGGTATGGCGAGAACACGCCGCAGAAACTGAGCTGGAAAGTAGCCGACAAGGTCGTCAATCCGGCGGGCTTCGACCGCCCGGCGCTCAATGTCATTCCCGGCACCGACCGCATCGTGCCGCCGGAGAGCGCCCGCGCCCTCACCCGGCGCTTTCGCCAGATCGATGAAATGGTCCCCACGGCCGGGCATATCGGCATGATGGTGGGGCGGTCCGCCGCTCCCGACGTCTGGGCGCCCATCGCCGCCTGGATGCGGCAGCGATAAAGGAAACGGCCCGCGCCAAACGGGCACGGGCCATCCCTCTTATCGCAGAATCAGCGCGCGTTAGCGCTTCTGGTCCGATTTGATGCCGGTGCCGTGAGACTGACCCGGCTTCTGACCCGGCTGCACGACCTTGCCGTCGCCATCGGTGTCCTTGCCGACCATGTCGCGGTCCTTGTCGGCGCCCTGCTGGGACTGCTGGCGCTGGCGGTCGGCGTCGGGGTTCTGACCAGGCTGGCGCTGCGGGTTGCCCTGCTGCTGCTGGTTCTGCCGGTTCTGCTCACCGGTTTTGTCGCTCGGGTTCTGCTGGTTCTGCTGAGCCTGACGCGGATTTTCGGGGTTCTGTTGATTGGCCATGACGTCATCCTTTCCTTGCGGGAACTTGACGGCCGGCGGGTCACCGGCTGCCCCAAATAAACGCCGCCGCCACAGAAATGTTTCTCCGATAAGGGCCGGGAAACCCGTGACAATCCGCCCTGGGGCGGCTAATCCTGGGGTCCATTTCGCAGCTGCAGCAAAGCCCTTCCCATGGATCTCATCACAGCGCTTCAGGCCGCCCTTCTGGGTATCGTCGAAGGCCTCACCGAATTCCTGCCCGTCTCGTCGACCGGCCATCTTATTCTGGTCATCGACCTCCTCGGCTTTGCCGGCCCCAGCGGCAAGCTGTTCGAGATCGTCATCCAGCTTGGCGCCATCCTGGCGGTGTGCTGGGTCTATCGGGAGAAGCTGCTGGGGACGGCGATGCATCTCCACGACAGCGTGCCGGCGCGGCATTTCACCGCCGTCATCCTGGCGGCCTTCCTCCCCTCCATGGTCATCGGCGTGCTGGCCTATAAGACGATCAAGACGGTGCTGTTCTCGCCCCTCGTCGTCTCGGTGATGCTGATCGTCGGCGGCATCGCCATGTTGTTGATCGAACGCTTCCGCCCCAAGCCGCAATTCCATTCCACCGATGACGTCACCGTGAAACGGGCCCTGGCGGTGGGCCTTTTCCAATGCATCGCCATGATCCCGGGGGTGAGCCGCGCCGGGGCCACCATCATGGGCGGCATGCTGATGGGGATCGACCGCAAGACCGCGACCGAGTTCTCCTTCTTCCTCGCCATCCCGACCATGGTCGCCGCCACGGCCTATGATCTTTATAAGAATTGGCACGATCTCAGTGCCGACGGCGCCGCCGTTATCGGCATCGGTTTCCTGTGCGCCTTCTTAACCGCCCTGATCGTGGTGCGGACGGCGATCGGCTTCGTCAGCAGGCACGGCTTTGCGCCCTTTGCCGTCTACCGCATCGTTCTGGGCATCGTCATGCTGGGACTGCTGCTCTACTAAACCAGGTGTTAACGTCGTAACGGGACGTTGCCGGCGCGGGTATCATTGCAACGGGTGCTTCACTTTGGCCCCGGCACAGGGTACCTTGCGCCCCACGCGTGGCTGCCGGGGGGCGGCACCGAGCACCAGATTGACCAATCGTTTGCGGGGATGCGTTAAACGATGATTTCCGAATGGCGTCGCCTGACCTTCACCATGGATGAACTGGCGACCGCGATCCTTCAATACCTGTTGCAGACAAATAAGATCACCGAGAAGGAAAGCCTCGGGAAGATCCTCATTGTCGGCGATGACAGCCTGCAGGTGAACGCCACAGTCAAGGGCGGCGACAAGCCCGAGGGGCGGATCATCGAATTGAAGAGCGAGACGCTGGGCGCCCTGCTCCTCACCCATTGCATCCGCTCGAAGATTCCGGTCGCCAAGCGGGCCAAGAAATCCATCATGAAGCATGAGGACAAGCTGGCCCTCATCCTCTCCATCGACTGACGCATCCGATGTCCGAGCAAGCCCTGATGGATGTCGATGAATTGTGGGGCGCCCTCGCCGCGCACCGCCTTTGGCTCAACAAGGAAAAGGGCGGCCGGCGCGTCGATCTCAGCAAATTCGCACTCGAGGGCGCATCGTTGCGCGGTGTCAACCTCGCCAAGGCCAAGATGGTCGGCGCCAAGCTCGTCAATTGCGATCTGGCCGGCGCCAATCTCAACGGTGCCGACCTCTTCGGCGCCGACCTTTCCGGCACGGATCTCACCGGTGCCGATTGCGAGGATGCCAATCTGCGCGGCGCGCAGTTGAAGGGTGCCAATTTCACCAAGGCGCAGCTTTCGGGTGCCGATCTCAGGAGCGGCAACCTGCTGGTCGATGGCGGCGCCACCGCCCTGCGCGACAAGTCGGAGATGAACCAGTTGACCCTTTCCGGCGCCAATCTGGAACGCGCCAAGATCAATGGCGCCGTCATCCGCAACGCCAATCTTTCGGGCGCCAATCTGCGCCATGCGGAATTGGTGGGGGCGGACCTCACCGGCACGCAGTTGAAGGGTTGCGACCTCTCCGGCGCCAATCTCTCCAATGCCGACTTGACCGGCGCCAGGCTCGACCGCGCCAAGGTGGCGGGCGCCAAGCTCGACCATGTGACGCTCAAAGACACCAATTTGTTCGGCGTCGACATGTCGACCGCCATGGCGGGTTATATCGACACCTCGCACGCCCTGCAGGTCGACGATTCCCCGGACGCGATCGTGCGCCTCAAAGCGCTCATCGCCGCCCATGGCGAATGGGTGGCAACGGGCGGCGAGAAAGGCGAGCGCGCGGATTTCACCGGCGCCGATTTTTCCGGCCTCGATCTTTCCGGCAGCAAGCTCACCGGCGCCAATTTCACCAATGCCAAGCTGCGCGGCACCATCCTCAAAGGCGCCAACGCCAACCTCGCCAATTTCACCAATACCGATATGAGCCGCGCGGACCTCACCGGCGCCGAGCTGCGTGGTGCCAAGTTTACCGAAAGCGTGCTGGAAGGGACCTTCTTCCGCGAGGCCGATCTTGGCCCCGAGATCATCAAGATCAAGGGCCACAAGGACGCGGTCTATCCGACCATCATCGCCGATTGCCGCTTTTCGAAAACCGATTTCACCAATGCCAAGGCCGACGGCATCGTGGTGCAGAACTTCAAGATGACCGGCATCATCGCCGACATGGATTTCATGGACGCGATCCAGGCCGCCATCGACAAGGACACCCCGGCCAAGAACAGCGCCGGCAAGGGCTGAGCGCGGCAAACCCCTCTTCAGCTTGTGGTGGAAGAGTGTCACGAAGCCGGTCTAAGCTTGCCGCAGCAACCGCGTGACAGAGAAGGATGCCCACCCATGGAATTTCGTCAGCTTGGCCGTTCCGGCCTCAAAGTCCCGGTCTTGAGCTTCGGCACGGGCACCTTCGGCGGCGGCAATGAGTTCTTCGACAAATGGGGCGGCGTCGACCAGAAAGTCGGCAACCGCCAGGTCGACATGTGCCTGGACCACGGGCTCAATTTCTTCGACACGGCGGATGTCTATTCGGGAGGGCTTGCCGAAACGATCCTGGGGACCGCCTTGCACGGCAAGCGCGACAAGGCGCTCATTTCGACCAAGGCGACCTTTGCCATGGGCGACGGCCCCAATGAAAAGGGCTCGTCCCGCTTCCACCTCATCCAGGCGGCGGAAGCGAGCCTGAAGCGCCTCGGCACCGATTACATCGACGTCTATTTCATGCACGGCTTCGATGCGCTCACACCCGTCGAGGAGACGCTCTCCGCCCTCGACAACCTCGTTGCCAGCGGCAAGGTACGCTATATCGGCTGCTCGAATTTCAGCGGCTGGCATGTGATGAAGGCGCTGGCCACCTCCGAGAAATACGGCCTCGCGCGCTATGTCGTTTATCAGGGCTATTACTCGCTGATCGGGCGCGATTACGAGGAAGAGATCATGCCGCTCTGCATCGACCAGGGGGTCGGCACCATGGTGTGGAGCCCCCTGGGCTGGGGTCGACTCACCGGCAAGATCCGGCGCGGATCGGCCGACAAATCCGGCCGCATCGCCAGCGGCGGCGCCGAAGGCGGCCCGCCGGTCGATGACAATTTCCTCTATGACGTGGTCGATGCCTTGGATGCCGTCGCCAAGGAAACCGGCAAAACCGTGGCGCAGGTGGCGCTCAACTGGCTGCTCTCGCGCCCCACTGTCTGCAATCTGGTGCTGGGTGCCCGGAACGAGGAACAGCTGGAGCAGAATCTGGGCGCCATCGGCTGGAGCCTCACAGCGGACCAGATCGCGCGCCTCGACAAGGTGAGCGACAAGGTGCCGGCTTACCCCTATTGGCACCAGCGCGACTTCCAGGAACGCAACCCGCGCCCCGTGGGGAAGTAACGTCGAGACGTGCGACGACAACGCCAAAGAGCGCGCGCGGCCCGTGACAGGGCGCGCGCGCTTTTTATGTCGCGTTGAATGCAACTATCGTTTGCTTATAATATCACCGCGCAATCAGCGCAGCATTTCAGATCGGAACGGCAGATGACGCTCAAATTCTGGCTCGCCACTTTCATCGTCGCAGCCAGCCTCGGCACTGGCGCCGCCTTCGCCCAGGACGCCTCCGTCATCGACCCGGTGAAGAACCCCGCCAAGGCCCGCTTCATGGTGCTGGCGCAGGAGAAGTTCAACAAGGACCCCGACGCGATGTTCAACACCTCGCGTGTGCCGGCCGCCAACCGCCAGGCCGTGTTCGAATGCGGCATGAAATCAGTGCTGGCCGATATCCCGGAGACGGAGGTGCAACGCCTCGTCGACATGATCGAAGGCCGCGCCCCATCGGACCCGAAGCTCGCCAAGTGGTTCCAGCTCGAAAAGACCGAGAACCCGGCAAGGCACGACCAGGTCGCCACCCGCGCGAAGGCCATCTGCCCGCAGTTTGCGAATTTGATGAAGTGAGGCGACGCTAAGTCGTAACGTGTCGGTGATCCCTCATTTAAGGGACTCGTGGATGGTCGGCCTGCGCCGACCATGACGTGTGGGGATCCACAGGCGAGCCTAATGGGCCAGTCGCTCCAACCTCTCCCTCAAACTCTCCCCCGCTCCATCGCCGTAATCGATGTCGGCGATGCGCCAGTTGAAGGTGTCGGCGTCGTATTGGCCTTTGAGGGTGAGGTCGCGTTCGTTGCCGTTGATGGTGATGGTGACCAGCGCGAGATGCTTGGTGATGAGGCTTTGCCACCAGGGCGCCTCGGTGACGCTGAGCAGCTTGATCTCGCGGTTCGGCAGGGCGCCCCAGCCGAAGACATAATCGAGGATCGGGCCTTCAGGCGTGTCGGCGGGGAGGGGTTTCCCTTGCGCCGCCTCGAAGAGGGCGCGCAGCTCCGGTGTCAGATAGTTGGGCAAGGGAAAGCTCGCCGTCGGTTCGGCGCCCTGCTGGTTCTCTGGCGTCGCCCATCCTTCGCGGAGCGCCCGGGCGGCGATCTGGGTGCGGTAGAAGCGCTCGACCCAGGCGACGAAGGGGATGGGCGGCGTGTCGTCGGCCGCAGCCCTCCGCGCACCGAGCGGCAGCAGGGCGAGGCTGAGGAGGTGCTTGAGGAGTTGGCGGCGGGTCATGATCCGTTGGTCGTCCGGGGCACTATAAAAGTTCGATCTATCTTCACCGTCATGGTCGGCGTAGGCCGACCATCCACGAGTTTAGCTGGATAACCGAACGGTGCCGACAAGGAACTCGTGGATGATACGCCTTCGCGTACCATGGCGACTTTGGGCGTCCCCAACTTGTCGCTTGACCGGATGGTCGGGAACCGCGTCCGATGCTTGGCAGATCTGTCGCAGGACCAAAGGAGGCTTGCGGGACAACCGTCCCATCCCTTAGGGTTCTCGCTGCAATGCAACAAACGTAAAAATTCTGCCGCTGGAGGATAATCCCATGGCCAATGCCACCGACGTCGTCATCACCGCCGCCGCGCGTACCGCGATCGGCGCCTTCAACGGCGCGCTCTCATCCGTTCCCGCCCATGTGCTGGGCCAGGCGGTGATCAAGGACCTGCTCGCCCGCTCGAAGGTGGAGGCCGGCGAGATCGACGAGGTGATC
The DNA here is from genome assembly GCF_034044635.1 of Dongia rigui. NCBI lineage: Bacteria > Pseudomonadati > Pseudomonadota > Alphaproteobacteria > Rhodospirillales > Dongiaceae > Dongia > Dongia rigui. Next base: position 390,780 of record NZ_JAXCLX010000002.1, on the reverse strand, counting down.
CTAGGCCAGGTGCTGGCCGCCGCCGCCGGGCAGAACCCGGCGCGCCAAGCCGCCATCCATGCCGGCATCCCCAAGGAAAAGACGGCCTATAACATCAACCAGCTGTGCGGCTCGGGTCTGCGCGCCGTGGCGCTGGGCTTTCAGGCTATCCGCAACGGCGATTCCAACATCGTCATCGCCGGCGGCCAGGAGAGCATGAGCCAGGCGCCGCACACGATGCATTTGCGCAACGGCACCAAGATGGGCAATGCCGAGATGATCGACACCATGATCAAGGACGGGCTGTGGGATGCCTTCAACGGCTATCACATGGGCAACACGGCCGAGAACGTGGCGCAGAAATGGCAGATCACCCGCGACCAGCAGGACGCCTTTGCAGCCGCCAGCCAGCAGAAGGCCGAAGCCGCGATGAAGGCCGGCAAGTTCAAGGACGAGATCACGCCCGTCACCATCGCCGGGCGCAAGGGCGACACCATTGTGACCGAAGACGAGTACCCCAAGCACGGCACGACCGTTGAGACGCTGGCCAAGCTCCGCCCGGCCTTCGTGCGCGGCGACAATGGCACGGTGACGGCTGGCAACGCGTCGGGCATCAATGACGGCGCTGCCGGCACGGTGCTGATGAGTGCCGCCGAAGCCGCCAAGCGCGGCCTGACACCGCTCGCACGCATCGTTTCCTGGGCAACCGTCGGCGTCGATCCGGCGATCATGGGGTCGGGTCCCATTCCAGCGAGCCAGGCAGCGCTTGCCAAGGCCGGCTGGAAGGCCTCCGACCTCGACCTCATCGAGGCCAATGAGGCCTTTGCGGCGCAGGCCTGTGCGGTCAACAAGGAGCTCGGCTGGGACACGTCGAAGGTCAACGTCAATGGCGGCGCCATTGCGCTGGGCCACCCCATCGGCGCCTCGGGTGCGCGCGTGCTGGTGACGCTGCTCCATGAAATGCAGAAGCGCGATGCCAAGAAGGGCCTTGCGACGCTCTGCATCGGCGGCGGCATGGGCATCGCCATGTGCGTGGAGAGATAACAACGGCCGCCAGTGGATGCCCGGGTCTTCGCCCGGGCATGACGACTCATTTCGCTAAGGCCCGTCATCCCCGGGCTTGACCCGGGGATCCACTGCACGAAACTGAAGACGCATAAACAAAAAACAGACCAGGGAGAGACGCATGCAACGAGTGGCGGTGGTGACCGGGGGAACCCGCGGGATCGGCGAGGCGATCAGCCTGGCGCTGAAGGATGCGGGCTATAAGGTGGCCGCGGTCTATGGCGGCGACGAGGCGAAGGCCAAGGCCTTCACCCATCAGACGGGCATTCCGGCCTACAAGATCGACGTCTCGGATTTCAAACAGGTGAAGGACGGCATCGCCAAGATCACCGCCGAACTGGGGCCGGTCGACATCGTCGTCAACAATGCCGGCATCACCCGCGACGGCACCATGCACAAGATGACGCCGGAACAATGGGAGGCGGTGATCCACACCAACCTCTCCTCCTGCTTCAACACCTGCCGCGCGGTCATCGACAGCATGCGCGAGCGCAACTTCGGCCGCATCGTCAATATCGGTTCGATCAACGGCCAGGCCGGCCAATACGGCCAGGTCAATTACGCGGCCGCCAAATCCGGCATCCACGGCTTCACGAAAGCGCTGGCCCAGGAAGGGGCGGCCAAGAACATCACGGTCAATGCCATCGCCCCCGGCTATATCGACACCGACATGGTGCGCGCGGTGCCGCCGCAGGTGCTGGAGAAGATCGTCGCCAAGATCCCCGTGGGGCGCCTTGGCCAGGCCTCGGAAATCGCCCGCGGCGTCCTCTTCCTGGTCGCCGACGAGGCCGGCTTCATCACCGGCTCAACCCTCTCCATCAATGGCGGCCAGCATATGTATTGACGGATTTTCTCCGTAAACTGCTGATCTAAAATCAAAAATAAGTTATCCACAGCTTCTTAACCATTACCTGTCCATAATCCGGGCAGGTAATGGAAGCGGTGGAACATGGCCAAGGCCCCCAAGAACGAAGCAGCGGAAGAAGTCGCCGAGCCGCTGACGGTCGAACCGTCGGATCTCGACGAATTGACCCATGCCGAAATGCTGGAGCTCTATCGCGCCTCCGCCGACACCATCCGCTTTGCCAAGCACCAGCAATGGGGCACGCTGCTGGGGTCGCTCGGCCTCTTCGTGCTGCTGGGCTTGACCGGCGATTACGCCTCCAAGGCCGGTTTCCTCTTCAAGCTGTGCATGATCATCAGCCTGGTGCTGTCGGTGGGTGCCATCTATTCGCTGGTGATCTACCAGTTCTGGCAGAATGCCGAGCGCGAGAAGATGAACCTCATCGCCGAGCGTTTCTCGAACCTCACCCGCATGATCCGCGGCCTGGTGACCGAGCGCGAGCGCAACTTCCACCGCTATGTCCTGCTCTTTTTCATGATCACCTCGATCGTGCTGGCCAACTGGCTGCTCATCGTCTTCCTGGCACCACGGACGTAATCCCCCTCACCCCAACCCCTCTCCCCAGAAGGGCGAGGGGCTCCAAGGCAAATTCGGTCTCCACTCCCTCGCCCCGCTTGCGGGGAGAGGGGTCCTTCAACTTGACGGGTCGCCCGCGGCTTGCCATAGCAGGCGGGCCATGACCGACACAGCCCTCCCCGCCGACCGCCACTCCGCCACCCGCCGCGCTACCATGATCGGCGCCATCGCCGTCCTGCTGTGGGCGACGTTGGCCCTCTTTACGTCATCGACCGGCGCGGTGCCGCCCTTTCAGCTGATGGCCATGACCTTCGGCATCGCCTTCCTGTTCTGCTGCCTGAAATGGGCCAAGGATGCAGTAGCCGTTGGGCGCGGTGCCTTCGCCTTCTTCCGCCAGCCCTGGCCGGTCTATGCCATCGGCATCGGCGGGCTGTTCCTCTATCACCTCTTCTATTTCGTGGCGCTCGACCATGCCCCGGCGGTGGAAGCGAGCCTCATCGCCTATCTGTGGCCGCTCCTCATCGTGCTGTTCTCGGCCCTCCTCCCCGGTGAGAAGCTCTATTGGCAGCATGTGGCGGGTGCCGCCATCGGCATGGGCGGGGCCGTCATCCTGCTGCTGGCGCGTGGGGCGCCCGCTGCCGATCAACCGGTTGGCGATCTCCTCGGCTATGGTGCGGCCTTTGCCTGCGCCTTCACCTGGTCGATCTATTCCGTGCTCTCGCGCCGCTTCGGTTCCGCCCCCACCGATCTGGTCGGCGCCTTCTGCGGTGTGACCGCCTTGCTCGGCTTCATCAGCCATGGCTTGGTCGAAGAAACGGTCTGGCCGGCGGATGCTTGGCAATGGCTTGCCATCGTCGCCCTGGGCATCGGCCCCGTGGGGGCCGCGTTCTTTGTTTGGGATTACGGCGTCAAGAAAGGCGACATCAAGGCGCTGGGCGCCATCTCCTACGCCTCGCCGCTGATCTCGACCCTGCTCCTCATCGCCACCGGCAAGGCGGAGGCCAGCATGGCCGTCCTTCTCGGCTGCCTTGCCATCGTCGGCGGCGCCGTGCTGGCGGCGCGCGACCTCTATCTGAAGAAATAGCCGCCGGAACCGTTGGGGCCTGCGCCGTGTTTCTCCCCGCGCACCCCCACCCAACGGAACCTCCCACATGTCCGGCCTTACCAGGAAACGCGATCTCCGCAGCGGCCGGCCGCTGTGGCTTGCCACCCGCCAGCCAGCAACGCCACACCGGCCCCTCACCCGCTCGATAAAGGCTGAGATCGTCGTCATCGGCGCTGGCGTCAGCGGCGCCTTGGTCACCGATGCGCTTCTGCTTGCCGGCCATGATGTCACCGTGCTTGACCGGCGGGGTCCCGTGCGCGGTTCGACCGCCGCCAGCACCGCGCTGCTGCAGTTCGAAATCGACACGCCGCTCATCCAACTTGGCCGCAAGATCGGCAAGGACAATGCCATCCGCGCGTATTGGCGCTCGACGACGGGCGTCGACTATCTGCGCCACCGCATCATGGAACTGGGCATCGCCTGTGATTTCGCCGAACGCGAGACCCTCTATCTCAGCGGCGATCAGTTGAATGCCACGGCGCTGAAACGCGAAGTCGCCGCGCGGCAGAAGGCGGGCCTGCGCTCGATCTATCTCGACCGCGGCGAGCTGCGCCGGATCAGCGGCATCGAGCGCAGCGGCGCCAGCCTCTCACGCGGGTCGGGCGAACTCGACCCCGTGAAGCTGGTGACGGCGCTGTGGCGATCGGCGTCCCTGCGCGGTGCCCGCATTCTATCACCCGTCGAAGTGACCGACATCGCCAGCCGGCGGGGCGGCGTCGATATCCTGACCAGCGCCGGCCATGAAATCGCCGCGCGCAACCTCGTCATCGCCACCGGTTACGAGACACCGAAATTTCTCAAGCGCAGCGATCTCAAGATCGTTTCCAGCTGGGCCTATGCGACGAAGCCGCAGACCCGCGCCCTGTGGCCCGAGCGGCGGCTGATCTGGGAAGCATCCGATCCTTATCTCTATCTCCGCGCCAGCGCCGACGGTCGCATCATCGTCGGCGGCGAGGACGAAGATTTCAGCGATGAGGCGAAGCGTGACGCGTTGCTGCCGCAGAAAGTGGAAGCAATCGGCCGCAAACTAAAGCGCCTGTTCCCGCATGTAGATGTGACCGCCGATTACGCCTGGACCGGCTGCTTCGGCCAGTCGGATACCGGTCTGCCGCTCATCGGCGCCCTGCCTGGCCGGCCGCATTGCTACGCCGTGCTGGGTTATGGCGGCAACGGCATCACCTTCAGTGCCATCGCCGCCCAGATCATCCAGCGCGAACTCGCTGGCCACCAAGACCCGGATGCCAAGCTCTTCGCCTTTCGGCGTTAAAGCCTATTCGAAAGGCAGCGTGCTCTTGAGCGCGGGTCGGGCCGAGATGGCTTCATGCCATTTCGTCAAGTTGGGCCGGCCATTGCGCCACCCTTCCGCCTTGAAGCGGAAGTCGAAATAGTCGAGCACGATGGCAATCGTCATGAGGCCGATGTCGAAGCCCGCGGCGAAATGCGGCGCTTCTTTCTCCAGTTGATCGAGGCCCTGCTCCATCTTCAGCTTCTGGCGCGCAATCCAGGCCGGCGATTGTTCGCCAGCCGGGCGGCGCGTCTCCATCATGCGCAGGACGCCGGCATCCGCCATGCCGTTGGCCAGCGCTTCCTGCCGCAAGGCCGTCCAGCGCGCAGGGCCATTGGCTGGGAAGAACTTGCCGCCGCCCGGTCGCGCATCCAGGAACTCGCAGATGACATGCGAGTCATAGAGTGCTGAGCCATCTTCCAGCACCAGCGCCGGCACCTTGTTCAAGGGATTGTCCTTGCCGATATCGCAAGTGGGATCGGCGGTCACCGTCTTGATGAGCTCGATATCTTTTTCCTGGCCCGTCTCGATGGAGACGACGCGGACCTTGCGCACGAAGGGGCTGGTCGAGGAATAGCGCAGCTTGAACATGCGGAGAGCTCCTTAGAGGCGCGCGATGGCGCGATGGGCAATGTCACGGCGGCAGAACCCGCCCGGCCAATCGATTTTGTCGACCGCCTCATAGGCGCGGGCCCGCGCCGTCTTCACATCTGCTGCCACGGCGGACACGGCGAGCACGCGGCCCCCGGCCGCCACGACCTCATCCGCCGCGTTGCGCTTGGTGCCGGCATGGAACACCGCCGCGTCCGTCACCTTGGCGGCAGCCTCGAGGCCCTTGATCACGGTGCCGGCTTCCGGTTTTCCGGGATAGCCCTTGGCGGCCATGATGACCGTGACGGCGGCCTTGTCGTGCCAGCGCAGGTCGAAATTCTTGAGGCCGCCGTCGCGCGCGGCCATCAGTGCCGGCAGCAGATCGGATTTGAGGCGCAGCATCAGCACCTCGCATTCCGGATCGCCGAAGCGCACGTTGAACTCGATGAGCTTCGGCCCGTCCTTGGTCACCATGATGCCGGCAAAGAGCACGCCTTTGAACGGCTTCCCTTCCGCGGCCATCCCGTCGACCGTCGGGCGGATGATCTCGTCCATGATGCGCCGCTCGACTTGCGCCGTCGCCACGGGTGCCGGCGAATAGGCGCCCATGCCGCCGGTGTTGAGCCCGGTATCGCCATCGCCGACGCGTTTGTGATCCTGGGCGGAGGCCAGCGGCAAGGCGTGCGCCCCGTCACAGAGCGCGAAGAAGGACAGCTCCTCGCCATGCAGGAATTCCTCGACCACGAGTTCAAGGCCGGCGGCACCGAACTGCTTGTCGCGCATCATGGCATCGATGGCGGCCTCTGCCTCGGCATGGCTTTCGGCGATGATGACGCCCTTCCCCGCCGCGAGGCCGTCCGCCTTCACCACGACGGGGAGCGGCAGCGACCGCGCAAAGGCCTTGGCCGGTTCCGGTGCCGTGAAGCGCTGGTAGCGTGCGGTCGGCACGTTATATTTGGCGGCGATGTCCTTCATGAAGCCCTTCGAGCCTTCTAACTCGGCTGCCGCCCGGCTGGGGCCGAAGGTGGCGATTCCGGCCGCTTCCAGCGCATCGGCGAGCCCCGCCACCAGCGGCGCCTCCGGCCCGACGACGACGAAATCCACGCCCTGTTCCTTGGCGAGCGCGACGAGGCCCGGAATATCCTCAGCCCCCACAGGGACACATTCGGCAACAGCGGCGATGCCGGCATTTCCCGGCGCGCAGAAAAGCTTGTCGCAGAGCGGCGAGGCCGCGATTTTCCAGCACAAGGCGTGTTCGCGCCCACCCGAACCAACCACCAGAATCCGCATGCGTTTTCGACCCAAAATCACTTTCACAGGAGTGCCTGCGATACCATAGAATGACGCGCCATGACAGATTTCGATTCTCTCCCGCCCAACCCCCCGCAACCCGGCCATAATGCTGGGGAATTGACGGTTTCCGAGCTTTCACAGGCCATCAAGCGGACCCTGGAAGGCCGCTTCGACCGCGTCCGGGTGAAGGGCGAGATTTCCGGTTTCAAGCGCGCCGCCTCCGGCCATCTCTATTTGATGCTCAAAGACGAGAACGCGGCCCTGAAATCGGTCTGCTGGAAAGGGAATGCGGCGCGCCTCGGCATCATTCCGGAAGACGGCATGGAGGTTATCGCCACCGGTCGTATCACCACCTATGGCGACCGCTCGGAATACCAGTTGGTCATCGAGCGGCTGGAACTCGCGGGTGTCGGCGCCCTCCTCAAGATGATCGAGGAGCGCAAGAAGAAGCTGGCGGCTGAGGGCCTGTTCGACCCGGAACGCAAGCGCCGCCTGCCCACCCTGCCCAACATCATCGGCATCGTCACCTCGCCCACCGGTGCCGTCATCCGCGATATCCTCCATCGCCTCACCGACCGCTTCCCGCGCCACGTGCTGCTGTGGCCGGTCCTCGTGCAGGGCGAAGGGGCCGCAGCCCAAGTCGCCGCCGCCATTCGCGGCTTCAATGCCCTGGAAGTGGGGGGCGCCGTGCCGCGGCCGGACCTGCTCATCGTCGCCCGCGGTGGCGGCAGCATCGAAGACTTGATGGCCTTCAATGAGGAAATCGTCGTGCGCGCGGCGGCGGAAAGCGCCATCCCGCTCATCTCCGCCGTGGGCCACGAGACCGACACCACCCTCATCGATTTCGCCTCAGACCGCCGCGCGCCGACACCGACGGCTGCTGCCGAAATGGCCGTGCCGGTCCGGGCCGAACTGGTGAGCATGCTGGGCGAGATCGGCCATCGCTTGATGAGCACGATGAACCGGCGCCTGGGCGAAGCGCGGCTTTCCGTTGAAGGCCTGGCGCGGGGGTTGCCGGAGCCGATGCGGCTCATCCAGGAAAAGGCGCAATCGCTCGATGGCTGGCTGGAGCGCTGGGCCAATGCACGCCTGCCCTATTTCCGCCGCCGCACCGATCGGCTGGCGCAGCTGCGGGCCGAACTGAAAACGCCGCACCAGCAACTGGCAGAGGCGCGCAACGCCATCGACCTTGCGGCCAACCGTCTGGGTGCCGCGTTCAATCTGGCATTGGAACGCCAGCATCGGGGCCTCGAGCGGGTCGGCAACGGCCTCAACCCGCGCCTTTTGGCCGAGATGGTGACAAGGAAGCGCACTGCCCTCGATCACCTCGGCCAAATGCTCGACAGCTATTCCTATGAGAAGGTGCTGGAGCGCGGCTTTGCCCTGGTGCGCGATGGCGAGGGCAAGCCGGTCCTCACCGCCGCTTCGGTCGGCGGCGGCGACACGCTGACGCTGCAATTCCGCGATGGCACGGTCGAGGCCGTCGCCGGCGGCAAGCCGAGTGATAAGCCAAAGCGGGCCAAGGCAGCATCAGGGACCGGACCTCAGGGGTCGTTGCTGTGAATTGGCGCGCTCTCCTGGCGCTGGTTTTGGCTGTCTGCACGACCCCGGCTCTAGCCCTCGATCTCAAGGGCCATCTCGAACCGGGCGGCTTTGCGGTGGGCCAGGTCGAACCCGGGGCCACCGTGCTGCTGGGCGACGATCCGGTGATGGTCGGCGCCGATGGCACCTTCGTCATCGGCTTCGGCCGCGATCAGGGCAGCGACGTGCAACTCACCGTCATTCACGCCGATGGGAAGCCGGAACAACAGGTCATCGCCATTGCCCCTCGCGCTTATGAGATCCAGCGCATCGACAAGCTCGATCAGAACATGGTGACGCCGGACCCGGCGACCGAGGCGCGTATCAAATCCGACCAGGCGAAGGTCAAGGCCGCGCGCGCCACGCCCTCCGACCGGCGCGATTTCCTGAGCCAGTTCATCTGGCCGGCCAAGGGACCAATCAGCGGGGTCTATGGCAGCCAGCGCATCTTGAACGGTACGCCCAAGGCCCCCCATTTCGGGACCGACATCGCCGCCCCCGAGGGCAGCCCGATCGTGGCACCGGCGGCGGGCCAGGTGCGATTTGCCGAGACGGACCTATATCTGACCGGTGGCACGGTCATCATCGACCATGGCTTTGGCATCTATTCGAGCTATCTGCATATGAGCCGCGTCGATGTGAAACCGGGTCAAATGGTCCTCCAGGGAGAGACAATTGGTGCGGTCGGCAAGACCGGCCGGGCGACGGGGCCGCATCTCCATTGGGGTCTCAACTGGAACGAAACGCGGCTGGACCCTGCCCTGCTGGTGCCCCCGATGCCTTGACTGGCACGTTGCCTGCTTGACGATTCGAGGTTCGGCCGCATACTGGCCGCCTCCAACACACGGATACTGGTGCCATGAGCGAAATAGATGAACTGGTGGACTGGATCAGCAATCCGCCGATCAATCGCGGCATGGTGCCCTATGTCCTGGTTCTCAACCTCGAGGAATTCACCCGGACCAAGGAAGGCATCGAGTTCCTGAAGGCCTTCGCCGACCGGCTGGATGAGTATTTCTCCGGGCGCGGCTGCCGGCTCTATCGCCTGAGCCTTGCCAGCCTGGTGATGACGGTGGCCGACCAGGAGGTCCTGGTTTCCGGCATCCTCTCCGACACCAAATTGCAGCTGCTGCGCATGATCGGCCGGCAGCTGCCCGATTATTTCGGCGCCGTCGACGTCAACCGCATCACCCAGATCATCGATCTGCGGCGCGACCGGCCGCGGGCGCTCGAGACCGTGCGGCGCCTCGCTGCCCAGGCCGCCAATGTCGACCAGGTTTCGAACATGATGGATATGCTCCTCCTGGAGCATATCGCCAAGATCGAGAGTGCCTATCGGCAATTGGGCGATGCGCGCTTTGCCGATCTGTTCCTGCGCAGCCAGCAGATCGCGATCTATGAGGAAGGCAAACCGCTCCATCCGGTCATGAGCGAGTTCTTTGCCAGCATGGCAGCCCTGCGCCAGCATCTGCTGGTCGGCGTCGACATGCGTCACAACAAGAACGTCTTCAACCAGATGACGGTGACGCTCGACCGCATCATCCTCAAAGCCATCGAAGGCATCAAGCGGCCCGAACAGCGCGCCTCGCTCAACATCAATATCGAAAGCGTGTTCTCGAACGATTTCGAGGTGTTCGAGAAGCGCTCGCTGAACTCGCTGCGGCGCTTCAATTTCGAGTTCCGCATGGGCGACATCATGCAGAACTTCAACGAGTTCATGGCCGCCCGCGACCTCATCCAGGGGCGCGGCGGCACGGTTGCCATCGACGGCATCATTCCGTCGCTGATCAACGTGATCGATCTGGCGCAGCTCAACCCCAATATGGTGAAGGTCTTCTGGCAGCCCGGCATCGGCCCGGAACTGCTGCGCCGGCGCGCCTATTTCGACAAGCTGCGCCAATCCGGCGTGGTCCTGGCGCTGGCCCGGGTCGATGACGAGGACGGCTACCTCACCGGCCGCGACCTCGGCTTTGGCATGTTCCAGGGTTATCACATCGACAAGATGCTGAGCACGCCAACACCCGTGCCGCTCTCGGAATATCGTGGCGTCGGGCGCTAGTCAGACCTCTTTGCGATAGACGAGGAAGCCGGATCGCTGGGCGACCTCATTATAGAGGCGCATCGCCGTCGCATTGGTTTCATGAGTCTGCCAGTAGACACGCGTGACGCCCAGTCGGCGCGCATCGGCATAGACGGCCTCGATAAGCGCCCGGCCGATGCCTTTGCCACGCAGGGTCGCGTCGGTGAAGAGATCCTGCAGATAGCAGACCGGCCCGATCATCGTGGTGCTGCGATGAAACAGATAGTGCGTGAGGCCGACCAGGCGCCCCTGATGCTCGGCCACCAGCGCGTGCAGCGGCTCATAGGCATCAAAGAAACGGCCCCAGGTCGCGGCGGTGATCTCCGGCGCCAAAGCTGTCGGCCCAACGCGCCCGTAGAATTCATTATAGCCCGCCCAGAGCGGCAGCCATTGGTCGTGATCCGCCCGTGCGAGCGGTCGCACCGTCATTGTCGCATTCATAAATTCTCAAACCATATTTGTTGTCAGCAATTCATCGAACCGCGCGCCGTCCCGATAACCGGCAAGTCCTTTTGGAAAGGCGACACCGGCCTTCAGCAAGGGATCAGCGATCGGCCTACCCACGACCTGATGAATGGGAATGACGCCGGCCCAGCAATCCAGCGCATAATCTGCTTCGTCATCCTTGGGGTGACCGGAGCGGGTCTTGGCCGATGCCTCCTCGATCTCCATGGCGATGACCGTGGTGCCTTTCAGTTCTTGGGGCTCATTGGGGCGCAAGGTGGCGCGGCGGCCTGGATAGAGCCGGTCGACGAAGAGATCAAGCTGCGCCGCTTCTTCCTGCGGATCGGCGACGAGCTTTGCCATGCCGAACGCCATGACCGAGCGGTAGTTGATCGAATGGTGAAAGCCGGACCGCGCCATCACCAGCCCGTCGAGATGGGTGACCGTGACACAGGCCGGCACACCCGCCTCCTGGAATCGCAGCATGCGTGATGCGGCCGAGCCATGCCAATAAAGCGTCTGCCCCTGGCGCCAATAGGCGGTTGGCGTGACGAAGGGCTGGCCGTCGATGACATAACCGATATGAGCGATGAAGGCGGCGTCCAAGATGGCAAAGACGCTGGCCTCGTCATACTTCCCACGCTCATGCAGGCGTTTGACACGGCTGCGGGCGGTGGGGTTGAAGCTACCGGTGTCGTTGGATGGGGTGTCGTTGGATGGGGTGTCGGTTGAATTGGGCATGGCGGATGGCTCGGCTCTCACAGTTTGTCGGTTGCCGGATTATGCTCGGATAAGCGGTTCTATCAAAAGATCCGAAATGGCATAATCTTTGGGTCCACTTTTGGAGAATGCCCATGCCACGCCCAGCTGGCCTCGGTTCGTTGCTTGATGTCGCCCTCGACGACACCCTGCCGGAACCGCTTTTCCGCCAGCTTTACAACGAGTTGCGCCAGGCCATCCTGACTGGCCGGCTGCACCCGGGCGACCGCCTGCCCGCCAGCCGGTCGCTGGCCCAGGAACTCGGCATTTCAAGGAACACCGTGCTCGGCGCCTTCGAGCAGTTGCTGAGCGAGGGTTATCTCGAGATGCGCGGCGGTTCCGGCACCTATGTGGCGGGCAATCTCCCCGACCTGACGCCGGAACGGGCGGCACCCCGGGGGAGCGCCGCCGCCGCGCCGGAGCTTGCCGCACGCAGCGCGATCCTGTTTGCACCGCGCAGGCGGGGAATGGCGGCCTCACATGCGCTCGCCCCCTGCTTCGCGCCGGGCTTCATCGACAGCTCATCCTTTCCCTTTCCGCTCTGGTCGCGCCTTCTTGCCAAGAGCTGGCGCCAGCCACCCCGCCAGATCGTCGATGGCGGCGATCCCGGCGGCTATCCGCCCTTGCGCGCCGCCATCGCCGATTACCTCCGGCAGGCGCGCGGCATCGAATGCTCAGGTGACGATGTGCTGATCGTCAGCGGCATCCGCCAGGCGGTCGATCTCACCTGCCGCCTGCTGCTCGATCCGGGGGACAAGGTCTGGGTGGAGCGGCCGGGCTTTCCGGGTATCGGCGCCGCCATTGCCGCCTCGGGTGGTAAGCTGGTTCATGTCACCGTCGATAACGAGGGCCTAGATGTCGCCGAAGGCCTGCGCCAGGCACCCAAGGCGCGGCTCGCTTGCGTCGCTCCCTCGCATCAATATCCGCTGGGCGTGGTGATGTCGCTGCAACGCCGCCTTAGCCTGCTCGCCTGGGCACGCGCAGCCAAGGCCTGGGTATTGGAGGACGATTACGACAGCGAGTTCCGCTATGCCGGCCGGCCGCTGGCTGCCTTGCGCAGCCTCGACGAGGACGGCCGCGTCATCTATGTGGGCACGCTCTCCAAGCTGCTCTTTCCGTCCTTGCGTGTCGGCTATTTGGTGGCGCCGCCTTCTCTCGCCGCCGCCTTCCGGAGTGCGCGGGCGGTGGTCGATGACCAGCCGGCGATGGCGACGCAGCCGGCTTTGGCGGCGTTTTTCACCAGCGGCCATCTCGCGGCCCATGTCCGGCGCATGCGCAAGCTTTACGCGCGGCGCCAGCAATTGCTGTTGGCGGCGGCAGACCGGCATTTCGGAGACAAGATCGCATTGCAGCCCGACGATGCCGGCCTGCACCTTGTCGGTCAATTGGCCGATCCCGCGCTCGCCCGCCTCGGTGACACCCGGGTCGCCGAAAAAATCGCCGCGGCGGGCGTGACGGTATCGCCCCTCTCCGCCTATGATGCGGGTGAAGATGGCGGGCGGCGGGTGCGGCAGGGCTTGATGTTCGGCTATGCCGCTGTGCCGGAGGCAAAATTTCAGCCAGGGGCCCGCGCCATCGCTGCGGCCTTGAAGCTCTAGAAGGGTGACGATGGAATGTGCGTGAAAAGACTGGCTCTCTGCTTGGCGCTCCTGCTTCCCCTGGCGGGCTGTTTCGGTTCCGGTGAACCGACGGCAGCACCACAACCGGTAGAAGCCGCCGTGCCGGCAGCGGCACCCGCGCCAGAACCCGTCGCCGAGCCGGCGCCGCCCGCCCCGGCACCCGCCCAGAAGACCATTGCGATGACGCCCGCGAAGCCCGCCGATTGGGGGGCGCTCTTCATCGCCGGCGACCATTCGATCAAGGCGTTCGACAACGCCACGCGCCGCTTCTATGCGATCATCGAAAGGAAGCCCGGCATCACGCTGCGCCGCCTCACCTCGGATCTTGCCATCGCGCCGTCGCATGAGGATGTCGCCGATGTCGATACGATCGATTCCGCCCTCAGCTATGTCACCAAGAACGAACGTGAAAAATGCCTGGTCTTCATGACCTCGCACGGCACCAAGGACGGCTTCTACCTCGCCCAGGCCAATGGCACCGGCGGCCTGTTGCCCCCGCGCGTGCTCGATCAGTGGCTGGGCAATCATTGCGGGGCGCGGCCGACCGTCGTCATCGTCTCGGCCTGCTACAGCGGCATCTTCCTCCAAGACGGGATGGAACGGCCCAACCGCATCATCCTCACCGCCGCGCGCGCCGACCGCCCCTCCTTCGGCTGCGGTGCGGGCGAGGTCTATACCTATTACGACAAATGCCTGCTCGATTCCTGGACCTGGGTCTATACCTGGGCCGAGCTCTACGACCGCACCAAGGCCTGCGTCGCCGAGAAGGAAGCGGCGCTTGGCGCGCAGCCCTCTGAACCGCAGGCCTATTTCGGCGCCGAGGTCGCGGGTCTCGAAATGCCGTGAAAGCTCACGCCCGCTCGATGCGGCACTGGAAGCAGTTGTTGTAGGCGGAGCGGGCGTGGACATAGGCGATGTCGTCACGCGCCAGAATCTTCACCGCCGCCTCGTTGAGCTCGGCCGGCGGCACCAGCGTGCCGGTGCCATAGACGATGCGGTCGTGGGCGTTATAGCCCTTCAGCAGGAACAACTTGCGCACGGCAAAGACCGGCGGCAAATCGGCCACTTCCGGATAACGCGGACAGGCATCGGCGTGGAGAAAGATGGGGCCGGTTTCGGCATAAGGCTGCGGCGCCGGGAACGGTCGGTAGTTGAGGATGAGATAGGCGTCGCCCGCCGCCACATCCTGCTGGCAGTGCCGGCAGGGAATGCCGTCGCCGTCCGAGATATGGCGTTCGGGGGCCTGGCCATTGGCATCGGGCGCCCCCGATTGCAGGGCACGCACGATTGCGGTCGGCAGTGACACGAATTTGATGCTGGCGGTCTTCATAATGGAACTCCCGATGGCAAGGTTTCCTGGATTATCCTCGGGGGTGGGATGCCCCCGCTATCCGGCGCTTGCGGTGCCGACAGCAAGATCGATCAAACGGAAAGGCCGGCGCCTTGGCATAAGGGCTACAGGCCAAAATGAGAGTTGATGATGAAGCCGGTCGACAGGGCCCTCTGGTATATCGAAAGCCATTTCCGCGACGACATCTCGCTCGAGGATATCGCGCGGCATGGCGGCGTCTCGCGCTTCCACCTGTCGCGCGCCTTCGCAGCGGCAACGGATCATTCGGTGATCGGCTATGTGCGCGGCAGGCGGCTGACGGAAGCGGGGCGACGCCTGGCGCAAGGGGCGCCCGATATCCTCGATGTCGCCTTGGAAGCCGGCTACAACTCGCATGAGGCCTTCACGCGCGCGTTTCGCGACCTCTTCGGTGTGACGCCGGAACAGGTGCGGGCGCGCGGTTCCCTCGATGCCCTCTTAAGCGTGGAGCCCATCCGCATGGACGAGATCAGGACCATCACCCTCAACGCACCGCGTTTCGAGGCGAAGCCGGCCCGCCTCTTCGCCGGCCTCAACGACAAATTCAGCAGCAAGAACCCGGCCGGCATCCCGGCCTTGTGGCAGCGCTTCAACACCTATTGGGAGGCGATCCCGCATATGGTGCCGGGGGCGGCCTATGGCATCTGCCATACCTATGACGACACCGGCAATTTCGACTACATCGCCGGTGTCGAGGTGACCGAGTTCTCCGATCTCCCGGCCGAGCTCTTTCGCCTGCGCGTGCCGGCACAGCGTTATGCCGTGTTCAGTCACGATGGCCATGTCTCCGACATCCGCAGCGTCTGCCATACCATCTGGAACAAGTGGCTGCCCGACTCCGGCTTCCAGGTCGCCGACACCCCGGCACAGGAACGCTATCATGCGCGCTTCGATCCACAGACGGGTCATGGCGGCTTTGAAATCTGGTTGCCGATCAAGGGGTGAGAGAGATGGCGTTCGACTTCAGTCCCGCAGACCCGGCGGCGCATGGTTTCAGCGGCAGCTTCGTCGCCAAGCTCGACAAGGCGATTGCCGACGGCACCCTTCCCAACCTCCATGGCCTCGTCATCCTGGCGGATGGCAAGCTGGTGCTCGAGCGTTATGTTGCTGGTGTCGATGAAAGCTGGGGCCGGCCGCTGGGCAAGGTCGACTTCACCGCCGACACGATCCACGACCTGCGCTCGGTCAGCAAATCCATCGTCGCCCTGCTCTATGGCATCGCGTTGAAACTGGGCCAGGTGCCGGCCGCCGACGCATCGCTGATCGCTCAGTTTCCCGACTATCCCGATCTCGCACAAGATCCGCAGCTCGCCAAGCGCAAGATCTTCCACGTCCTCACCATGACCCTGGGCCAGGAATGGAACGAAGACCTTCCCTATACCGATCCCAGGAACAGCGAGATCGCGATGGAGATGGCGCCCGACCGCTACCGCTTCATTCTGGAGCGCCCGGTCCTCGCCGAACCCGGCACCGGCTGGACCTATAGCGGCGGCGCCTCGGCGCTGCTCGGCCGGTTCATCGAGAAAGGCAGCGGCCTCTCGCTCGTCGACTTTGCTCGACAGCATCTCTTCGTCCCGCTCGGCATCGATGCGGTGGAGTGGATCGCCGGTGCGGACGGCACCTATTCCGCCGCCTCCGGCCTGCGCTTGCGGCCGCGCGATCTCGCCAAGATCGGCCACTGCGTCATTAAAGGCGGCATGTGGGACGGCGGCGAAGTCATTCCTGCAGATTGGCTCGCGGAAGCCTTCACCCAGCGCATCATCTGCTTCGACGATATCGGCTACGGCTATCAATGGTACTTGCGCGCCTCCACCGACGGCAACGGCCCGCGCCGCTTCGCCATGGGGAATGGCGGCCAGCGCCTGATCCTCATTCCGGAGCGCAAGCTTGCCATCGCCATCCTCTGCGGGCAGTACAATCACCCCGACCAATGGAAGACGCCGGCGGCGATCATGCTGGAACATGTCCTGCCGGGCCTGACCAGGGGCTGATCCACCCTTTCCTGCCTCTGCCCTGTTGGCGAATCGCCCATCATGCGATAGTGGTGCGACGCGCCGGATGCAGGGGTGACTTTTGATCTCGCTTCGCCAGCTTTCCATGCATTTCAAGGTTCATGTGAAAGAGGCTGGATTCGTCGGCAGCCTGCATTCGCTGTTTCGTCGCCAATACCGTCGCGTCGTCGCCGTCGACGACATCAGCTTCGACATTCCAACCGGCGAGATCGTCGGCTTCCTGGGACCGAACGGCGCCGGCAAGACCACGACGCTGAAGATGATGTCCGGCCTGCTGCACCCGACATCGGGGACGGTCACGGTGGACGGCCACACGCCGCATCGGCGCGACGCCGCGTTCCTGCACAGCATCACGCTGGTCATGGGGCAGAAGCAGCAATTGCTGTGGGATTTGCCGGCCAGCGATTCCTTCCTCGTCAACCAGGCCTATTACGACATTCCCGACGCCAACTATCGGAAGCGCCTCGGTGAATTGGTCGAGTTGCTGGCGTTGCAGCGGGTCATCGACAAGCCCATGCGCACCCTGTCGCTGGGCGAGCGGATGAAATGCGAACTGGCAGCGGCATTGCTGCACCAGCCCAAGATATTGTTCCTCGACGAGCCGACCATCGGCCTCGACATCACCATGCAGCAGAATGTGCGCGACTTCATCCGCGATTATAACCGCCTCCATAACGCGACCGTGGTCCTCACCTCGCATTACATGGGCGACATCGCGGCACTCGTCTCGCGCGTCATCGTCATTGACAACGGCGAGCTCGCCTTCGACGGCACCTTGCGCGAGCTCACCCAGCGCGTTGCCGACCGCAAGATCCTGAAGCTGCATTTCGGGACCCTTGTCGGCCGCACCGCCCTCGAACGCTTCGGCATCGTCGAGCGGCTCGACGGCCACGCGGCGACCCTGCGCGTCGAACGCGGTTCGGTGCCGCAGATCGCCGGCGCGATCCTTGCCGAATTCCCGGTCGAGGACATCGCCATCGAAGACATCCCCATCGAGGATGTCGTCAGTTCCCTCTTTGCCGGCAACCCGCCGGCCGGGGCGGCACGATGAGAAGCCGGCCACTCCATATCATCGGCCGATCGTTGGCCACCTCCTATGCCAGCCATGTCCAGTACCGCGCCGAATTCCTGCTTTACATGCTGGCGGGCGCCGTGCCGATCATCGTCATGTTCGCCTGGCGGTCCCTGGCCGATGCCGGGCAGATCGGCGATGTCAGCGGCACCTGGTTCGCCGCCTATTTCTTCGTCATCTTTGCCACGCGCCAGCTGAGCCCGATTTGGCTCATCCGCGAGATGGACCGCCAGGTACGGCTGGGCCAGCTCTCGCAGCATCTGCTGCGCCCGGCGCCGCTTTATTGGCATCTGGTCGGTCATCATCTTGCCGACAATGCGATCCGCCTCCCCATCATCCTCGGGGTGGTGCCGCTGGGCCTGTGGCTCTTCGATGCCTGGCCCGTCATCGAGGCGAACCGGCTGCCGCTCTTCATGCTGTCGCTGCTGCTCGGCGTGCTGGTTCACTTCCATACCGAGATGGCAATCGGCCTCACCGCCTTCTGGACCGACCAATCCTGGGCGTTCGAGGATTTCTACACCGCCGCCCTCTATCTCCTCACCGGCTTCACGGTGCCGCTGGCCCTGTTTCCCCCATCGGCCCAGGCCGTCATCGCCTGGGTTCCCTGGCGCTACATGTTCGGCGCGCCGGCCGAAATCCTGGTCGGCTTGCATCGGGGCACCGACCTCTATTGGCTGCTGGGCGGGCAAGTCGCCTGGGCAAGCCTCTCGGGCGCTTGCGCCTGGGCGCTGTGGCGGCGGGGCCTGCGCCGTTTCACCGGGGCCGGCGCATGACGCGGACCCGCCGACTCCTCGCCCGGTTCCTCGCCAACTCCATTCAGTTGGATCTCGAATACCGCACGGGGTTCCTGATCAATATGATCAATACCCTGCTGAGCCTCGGTGCCGGCGCAGCCGTGCTGCTCGCTTTGCTGCGGCACGGCGGCACGATCGGCGGCTGGGACACCCATGCGATCATCGTCCTCCTCGGCGTCTTCACCTGTGCCGACGCCATGGTGGGCCTGGTCATCCGCCCCAGCCTGCGCAAGGTCGCGGAATTTATCGAACTCGGCAACATGGACTACATGCTGCTGAAGCCGGTCAACCTGCAGGTCAACATGTCGTTCCGCGCCTGGAACTTCTGGCAGCTCCCCAATTTCGGCATCGGCCTCGCGCTGATTCTGGGCGGCATGTCTGGCGCCGGCACCCTTACGCCAACGCATGTGGCGATGGCGCTCCTCGGCCTTACCGCCGGCATCACCATCCTCTATGCGCTTTGGGCGACGGTGACCGTGATGGCGTTCTGGTTCGTGCGCATCAATAACGCGCAGATGATTCTCTATGCGCTGATGGGCGTCGCGCGCTATCCGGCAACGGTCTATCCGAGGGGATTGCGCCTCTTCTTCACCTTCGTGCTGCCGGTCGCCTTCATCACCAATGTCCCGGCCGCCGCCGCCGTCGCCAAGGTCGGCTGGACGACGATCGGCCTCAGCTGGCTGGTTGCCGCTGCGAGCCTGCTGCTGTCGATGACGATCTGGCGCCGCGCCGTGCGGCATTACACCAGTGCCAGCAGCTAGGTATTTCGGCTGGCCTGTAAGAACGCCCTCACCCCACAAGGTCGGGGGAGAAGCTGGGGGCAATTTAACCCGTCATGCTCGGCACAGGCCGACCATCCACGAGTTTGCGGGCGACCTGAAGAAAGCAACTCGTGGATCCCCGCCTGCGCGGGGATGACGAGGAACGTAGATCGTCATAGTGGCCATCGGCACGCGCCGATATTCCGCAGCCCTAGCCGATGCCGAGTTTGCTCCTTAAACCGAACGCGTCATCCCCGGGCGAAGACCCGGGGATCCACGGGGGCAGTCGATAGAGTGGATGCCCGGATCAAGTCCGGGCATGACGGTCGGGGGCCATTCCCCTCACTCGCACTTGCTGTAGCCGCAGGAGGTGCACATGTCGCAGCCTTCCTGGCGGATGAGCGAGGGGGAATTGCATTTGGGGCAATGGGCGAGCTTGCGCCCGCCGACACGCGGGCCAAATCCCAGCGCACAAGAGGAAAACCCCAGCCGTCATCGTGCTCAAGCAGTTGCTACCGGGGCCAATGGCCTGACCCAGCTCGAGACCTTCAATGAGCCTGCATCTGTTCTTCCAACCCTTCAGGATCAGGCCACGTTGCAATCAAAGTCTCCGCTATCTCGTGCAGGATCGACAACGTCGACCCATTGTAGCGCATACCTGCCTGCAGACGCGGATCAGCCAGCATTTGAAAAGCCAGCCGGTCCCAAGCCGATACGTCAATGGAGGAGGTGTCACTGGAAAACAGAGAGTGGCGTACCACACCTTTATCAACTTTTCCCTGGAAGCCAACGATCCCGGCGATCATGCTAACCAAGCAATGCTTGATGACCGCTCCAGGCATATTGGCATTGATTCCGATGAACGATGATTTCAGTTGCCAGGGCTTACTAAAGTCGCCGCCCATCAAGCATGTCGATCGCGAGTCGAACTGACTTACAAAGTACTTCAAGCCGGCGGTATTGCCCGACATACGGCGCGTCAGAATCGCCAGATCCGATTGGGAGAAGCCATCGGTCGCATCGAACACGATAATGCTAACGTTGGCTTGATCGGACTCGGCGGCATTCAATTCGATATTGAAGCCGGAGCTTCGAAGTGCGGCTACGACCGCTTTGGCGTATATGTCGGCGCCCTTCGGCAGAAGTTCTGGATGCAGCAGACTGATCGATATCTCATGCGGCCATTTTACGATCGGATAGTCAGATGTCGCCGCAGTTCGCGGATCCACGCGAAAGTAGCTTTGAACAAAGTGCTGGACCAACGTATTGGAAAGCTCCGTAACGCCTTTGTCGGCGAATGCCTGAGTGGAAAGGGCGAATGCGGCAACAGGCAGAAGAGCAACCCGCACGATCATTCTGATCGAGGCGCACCAGAACTTCAGAACGCGCAGGGCCATTCCCCTCACCCGCACTTGCTGTAGCCGCAGGAGGTGCACATGTCGCAGCCTTCCTGGCGGATGAGCGAGGGGGAGTTGCATTTGGGGCAATGGGCGAGCTTGCGGCCACCCGCATCGCCGTTGCCCTGGCCGTCGGCGAGGTTGGCGACCTTGCGCGCCACCATGTGCTCGAGATCCTCGCGGTCCTGGCGCGGGTCGGGCATGAAGCCGATGGCGATGAGGTGGCGCTCGATCACTTCGCCGATGGCCGCCAGCAGTGAGGGCACATAGCGGCCGCTGACCCAGGAGCCGCCGCGCGGGTCGAACACGGCCTTCAGTTCCTCCACCACGAAGGAGATATCGCCGCCACGGCGGAAGACGGCCGAAATCATGCGGGTCAAGCCCACCGTCCAGGCGTAATGCTCCATGTTCTTCGAATTGATGAAGACCTCGAAGGGGCGGCGGCGCCCGTCCTGGATGACGTCGTTGATGGTGATGTAGATGGCGTGGTCGCTTTCCGGCCAGCGCACCTTATAGGTGGCACCGGGTAGCGCCTCCGGCCGGTCGAGCGGCTGGGTCATGTAGACGACGCCGCCCGCCTCATAGACATCCTGGGGCTTCGGCGCATCGAGGCGCACGGCCTCGGATTGCGGCGTCACCTTCTGGGTCATCAGCGGCAGTTCGGCCTGGGGCTTGGGCGTTTCCTTCTTCACCTCGAGGACGGAACCCGTCACGTCATTGGGCCGGTAGGTGGTGCAGCCCTTGCAGCCCATGTCATAGGCTTCGGTATAGACGCTCTTGAATTCCTCGAACGACAGATCGACCGGGCAGTTGATGGTCTTGGAGATCGAGCTGTCGATATGCTTCTGCACCGTCGCCTGCATCACGACATGGTCGTGGGGCGAGAGGGACTGGGCGTCGACGAAGTAATCCGGCAGCGGCGCATCCTCGCCTTTCAGGCGGCGGAACAGCCGATACGCATAATCCGTCACTTCTTCTGCCTGGCGGGTGCCGTCCGGCATCAGGACATGGCGGGTGTATTTGAAACTGAAGACCGGTTCCAACCCGGAGGAGACGTTATCGGCAAAGAGCGAGATCGTGCCGGTGGGGGCGATGGAGGTGAGGAGCGCGTTGCGGATGCCATGCTTGGCGATGGCCGCCTGCACATCCGCATCCAGGGTCTTCACCGTTTCGGAGGCGAGGAACTGGTGCTTGTCGAAGAGCGGGAAGGCCCCCTTCTCGGCCGCGAGTTCGGTCGAGGCGAGATAGGCCGAGCGGGAGATGGCGCGGAGCCATTCGTCGGTGAGCTTGATCGCCTTGGGTCCGCCATAGCGCGCCTCGCACATGATGAGCGCGTCGGCGAGGCCGGTGACGCCGAGGCCGATGCGGCGCTTGGCCTTGGCTTCGGCCTTTTGTGCCTCCAGCGGGAAGTTCGAGACGTCGATGGTGTTGTCCATCATCCGCACCGACATCCTGACCAATCGGTCAAGTGCTGCAAGATCGAGCGTCGCCTCCGCCGTGAAAGGCTTGGCGACCAACGTCGTCAGATTGACCGAACCCAGCAGGCAGGCGCCATAGGGCGGCAGGGGCTGCTCGCCGCAGGGGTTGGTGGCACTGATCGTTTCACAATAGTGCAGGTTGTTCTTCTGATTGATGCGGTCGATGAAGATGACGCCCGGCTCGGCATAGGCGTAGGTCGCCCGCATGATCCGGTCCCAAAGCTCGCGCGCCTGAACGACGCGGTAGGTGGTGCCGCCGAACTTCAACTCCCACGGCTCATCGGCCTTCACCGCCGCCATGAAGGCATCGGAAACGAGGACCGAGAGGTTGAACATGCGCAGGCGCCCCGCGGTCTGCTTGGCGTCGATAAATGCTTCAATATCAGGGTGATCGCAGCGCAAAGTTGCCATCATGGCACCGCGCCGGTGACCGGCCGACATGATGGTCCGGCACATCGCGTCCCAGACATCCATGAAGGTGAGCGGGCCGGAGGCGTCCGCCCCCACGCCTTTGACCGGCGCGCCCTTGGGCCGCAGGGTCGAGAAGTCGTAACCGATGCCGCCGCCCTGCTGCATGGTGAGCGCGG
The DNA here is from genome assembly GCF_034044635.1 of Dongia rigui. NCBI lineage: Bacteria > Pseudomonadati > Pseudomonadota > Alphaproteobacteria > Rhodospirillales > Dongiaceae > Dongia > Dongia rigui. Next base: position 368,089 of record NZ_JAXCLX010000002.1, on the reverse strand, counting down.
CTTCCCGGAGATGGGCGAAGATCCCGCCCATATCGTCCGGAATCGTTCCCATGACGAAGCAGTTGAAGAGGGTGACGGTGCGCTTGGCCCCCGCCCCGGCCAGGATCCGGCCAGCGGGCAGGAACTTGAAATCGGCCAAGGCTTCGGCGAATTCGCCCGCCCATTTGGCGCGGCTCTCCGGCGCCTCGGCCTCGGCCAGGGCATCGGCGACACGGCGCCAGCTATCCTCGATGGTCTTATCCACGGGCACGCCGTCCAGCGCCTTCAGCCGATATTTCATGTCCCATATCTGTTGGGAAATCGCGGCTACCTGCGCCATTTCGGTCATTCCTTCGTGGTCAAAAATCAGGGCTTCAGTTAACCACTTTCGGCGGCCGAACGTCAATGATGTTCCGGCTTTATTCCACCACATCTTTCACTTTAAGAATGCGGATTTTATTACATATAATCAAATATATAGATCGCTGATATTTATGCACAACTTGAAGTCATCCACATTTCGCAGGGCCTGTGGACAACCTTATCCACGTTCCCCCCGCTATCCCCTCATTTGGGGCCTTGGCCCAGCGCGTCCAGGAACCCCAGAACCGCTGCCGGCATGCCGTGCTGCATGAGGTCGGTATGGCCTGCGTCTTTTGGGAAAAAGCCTTGCTTGGGCTCCTTCGCCGCCTCGAAAACCATATGGCCGAAGTAGGCCGGGGTCGTGCGGTCGAGATCGCCATGGATGACCAGCAGCGGCTTGCCGACCCGCCCGATCTTGGCGAGCGTGTCGAACTTGTCCCGGACCAGGAAGTCGAAGGCGAGGTAGCGGTAACGCTGCCGGGCCGAGCGCAGGATGGAGGCGAAAGGCGCCTCCAGAATCAGCGCCCGCGCCGCCCGCTCGGTCGCCATCTGTGTCGCCACGGCCGAACCCAGCGACTCTCCAAAGAGGATGAGCTGATCCGGCTTAACGCCTTGGTCTTGCAAAAAATCCAGCGCCGCCCGGGCATCGGTATATAGACCTGCCTCGGTCGGTTGGCCCGGGTTGCCGCCATAGCCGCGATAACCGACCAGGAGAATGCCATAGCCTTCGGCCGCATAGGGAATGATGCGTGCCACCCGGTCGCCGTGATGTCCGGCATTGCCGTGAAAATAGGCGATGGCGCGACCGTCATCGCGGCGGGCGGGCAGATACCAGGAGACGATGTCGAGACCATCGGCGTTCCGGTTGGTGACCGGATTGAGTCCGCTCGGGGCCGGATAATCGGCCAGCACCGCGAGGGTCGGGTTGGGTTTGAAGACGATCTTGCGCTGCTTCGTGTACAGCATGAACAGGGCGGCAAGGTAAGCCACAGCCGCGGCGATCACGACACCCAAAAGCATTCTCAAAACCCCCGCGAGCCAGATCGGCACAGTGAATCATCTTTCGCAGCGTTACGCGGCAACAAACTGGAATTCAAGCAAAGTTACGGAAACACATCCTGGCGGTGCCTCACGGCAACCGGCGCAGGCGGAAATAGGTCGTGAAGCGGTCGACGGCGCCCAAGCCATCGGTCCGGCACCAGGTCTTGTTCCCCGACAGGCCGTGGTCCTGATACTCATACTCAACTGCCTTGGCCGCCTCGATCCGGGTGCGGCGGTCGTCTTCCCGCCCGACCCGCAGCCGCGCCAACTGGTCGCCCCGTAGCAGGGCAAAGCCGTTATGGACCGGCATGTCGACCAGGCCGCAATACTCGGCGACACCGTAATCATAATAGGTGCGCATCAAATCCGGATACCGGCTGGCGGGCAGTTCATCGGCAGCACCGTCCCCGGGCAGCAGCAGGGCGGCGGCCAGCGCAATCGGTATGGCCTTGGTCATCGTCACAGCGTCGCCCTCCCCTTGCGGCAGCCCCCCTTGCGGCAGATTGAACATTGCCAGCCCGATTGTCTTGCGTCATCAAAGGGTCATGATCGATCGACCCATCACCGCCCTGGAAACGGCCCGTTTCGGGCGCATCAACCGGCGGCTCTTCGGCTTCTACGCGGCGTCGAGCCTGGCGGCCTTCTTCCTTCTGCCGCTGGCCGTCCACCTGGGCGGCCCGGTCTGGGCCTGGGCCTTGCTGCCGCTTGCCCTCATTGCCAATGGCTATTGGGCGACCTTGCACGAGGCGATCCATGGTCAACTCTTCGCAGGCGCCGAGGTCAATCGGCGCGGCGGTCGGGTGCTTGCCATCCTGTGGGGATCGTCGTTCCGGCTGCTCCGCTTCGGGCATCTGATGCATCACCGCTTCAACCGCCACAAACTTGACCGTCCGGACAGTTATGATCCGAAGCGCACCGGCGCCGGCATCGCACGGCTGCGCTTCTTCGCGGAGATCTTCTGCGGGCTCTATATCATCGAGGTGCTGACACCGCTCCTCTATCTGCTGCCGCGGTCCGTGGTCGGGCGCATCGTCCGCAGTCTTTACAGCGGGGACGAGACGCCCATGCCGCGCCTCCGGTCGCTGGCCGAACAAGCCTTGGCCGGCCCCAAGGGGATCGCCGAAATCCGGCAGGACGCGTTGCTGTCGGCAGCGCTCATCGCCCTCGCCCTTCTGGCCTGGGGTCCCTATTGGCCGGCCTTCGCGGCCTTCCTGCTGGGGCGCGGTTTCCTCGTCTCATTCCTCGACAATGTCTACCACTTCCACACGCCCCTCGATGAGGTCGATTACGCCTATAACCTTTCCCTCCCGCGCCCGCTGCAGGCGCTGTTCCTCAACATGAACATGCACCGCGTCCACCACCGCAGGATGCATCTGCCCTGGTGGCAGCTGCCGCGGCAATTCACGCTGGAACGTGAGCATTTCGATGCATCGCTCATGCGCGGCGCCCTGCGACAGCTGACGGGACCGGCCCCTGTGGCGACACCGCCACAGCGCTGATTGCGACGCGGAAGTTCTTAACCCGCCGCAACAAGAAATGGCGGAAAGCGTATTACCAGTCTTGCATTTCCATTTACCGCAGCCCATTCTGACTGCGGCTATTCGGCATGACCCCGCTCATCCTCGATTGGCGGTCATGGTGGAGTGCCTATCTCTAGTCCTGATTTTAAGAGCGCACTCATGACTGACCAATACCAGTCCTCCGGCGGTAGCGAGCTTAGGGGGAAGATTAAGTGGTTCAACCCGGAGAAGGGCTTCGGCTTCGTGACGCCGTCTGATGGCTCTTCTGATGTGTTCCTGCATATCTCCGCGCTGAAAGATGCCGGCCTGCAGGATGCGCCCGAAGGTTCGACAATCACCTGCGAGGTAGGCCAGGGCCGCAAGGGGATCCAGGTCCTCCGCGTCATCAATCTGGATACGTCGACCGCGGCGCCCTCGCGCCCAGCCAATAGCGGCGGCGCGCGCCGTCCGTTCGGTGGTGGCGGTGGCGGCGGCGGTGGCCGTCGCGATTTTGGCGGCGACCGTGGCGGTTATGGCGGCGATCGGGGTGACCGCGGCGGCGGTTATGGCCGTGGCCGTCATCACGACGACTGAGCTAGCCGTTTCCGGACCCAGCGCTTGAGCGCGGCGACCTCAAGCTGGGGTCGCCGTCAAAGCCATGCCCACGCCGCGCGGATGCGGAAGGTGGGCATTTTTGTTTGTCCACACCTGGCTCCTCATGGCGATGGCTCCGGCACCGATTGTGGTGCCGACGCGTTCGCGCGATGCGACGCGCGGCCCCGCGCCCAAGCGATCGCCGGCCGTTCGATATAGGTGAAGCTGAGCGTGGCCAGCACCAGCACGATCGGCAGCGTGAGCCCCAAGATCATCAGCGCAGCAACGATGGCCGGCTGGTCCCCCACCAGCGGAATGACCAGATAATAGGTCACCGCCATCATCACCGGTACGTGCAGGACATAGACGCCGTAGGAGACGCGCCCGAGGAAGCGCGCGGCGGGCCAGGCCACCACCCGGCCGGCGACCCGCGACAACCCGATCCGGTCATGGGTGGCCGCCAGGAAATAGGTCGTGAACCAGATCAGGATCGGCAGCTTGTTGGGCGCGAACGACCAGCCGGCCACCGTCGCCAGCCCCAGAACAACCGCCAGCACCCATGGCTTGGCCGCGCGCGCCCGGTGCCACAACAGCGCCGAGGCGATGCCCACCACAAAGAGCGGCAGGCGCAGCGGCAGGAAGGACGGCACGCCGGCCACCCAATATTGCGCCGTCACCCATTGCAGCCCGATCGTCGCCAGCAGGATGAGACCAGCAATCACCACCCCGCGCGGCGTATTGAACGAAATGAGCGCTATCAGAAACGGCGCGATCAAATAGAACTGCCATTCCAGCGAAATGCTCCAGAGCGGGCCGGAGAACATCAGCGCCGCCTGCGGCAGCACCGTGTCGGGCACCACGCCGTGCAGCATGGTGAGATGGAGCGCGATATGCGCGAACAGGCCGTTCTCGGCATTCTCCATGCGCGCCAGGAACGCCACCTGTTCCTGCGCCAGCCAGGGCGACGATCCAAAGACCGGCGCATAGAGATGCATGGTCAATGCGCCGAGGACGAGCGCCACCAGGAACAGCGGGTAAAGCCGCATGAAGCGCCGGAAGATATAGCGGCCGTAAGGCTCCGCTTCATTGACGCGCATCAGCGCGATGACGAAGCCCGAGAGGATGACGAAGACTTCGACGGCCTGGTCGCCGCGCGACAGATAAGATGCGTGGATGTCGGTGATGCGCAGCGCGTGGCCACACAGCACCCACATTGCCGCGATACCGCGCAGGACTTCAAAGTGCGGAACATGCTTGACCATCGGCTACCCCTTTTTGTCGATGATCAGGCCAGTGCAGCAGCGTCGGCGACAGCGACAATCCCGTCTCCTTTCGCTTACATTTCAGTGGTAATTCCCCCCGAGCGATGACGGCCCTTACCCCTTGGGGTAGGAAATGCCCGTCACTTCGAGCTCCAGATTACCCACCGGGCGTTTCCAGACGACCGTGTCGCCGACCTTAGCATCCTTCAGCGCCTGGGCAATGGGCGAGACCCAGGAAAGCTTGTCGGCATTGGGGTCAGCCTCGTCCTCGCCGACGATCTGGAAATGCCGCTTCACGTCATTCTCGTCGACGGTCTCCACCACCGCGCCGAAATCGACGGCGTCCTGCGGCTGGGCCTCGAAATCGACCACGACCGCACGCACCAGACGTTCCTGGACGTAACGCAGATCGCGTTCGACGACCAGCAGCTGCTCCTTGTCCAGGAGATGCGCGTCGGCCAGCAGCTTGCCGCGCTGCTCTTCCAACGCCGCCTCCTGCTCCCGCAGCAGTTCCAGGCCATGGGGCGTCACCAGATTGGGGTGCGGGCTTTGCGGCCGCTCCGGCAGTTCCGTTGCCTGATCATCATTTTCTTTCACGAACGCCCGACTCATGGCCCACTCATCTGATAAATGCACATTCATATAAAGCTAGGCCGCTGACGCGCATCGTCAAGGTCAAATGACTAACCCATTGGCCGGCCGGCCGTTGCCGACCCATCAACGGCCGGCTTCTCGGGGAATCCGCCCGCCAGATATGGACCGCGGCCAAGGACCCCCTTATAACGGGCGGCATCATTTGCACCAGCAACACAAGTGACTGCGCTTACAATGCAAAGCTTCGACGTCGTCATCATCGGTGGTGGGGTGGTCGGTTCCTCGGCGGCCTACTTCCTCAGCACGCAGCCCGATTTCAACGGCACCATCGCCGTCATCGAAAAGGACCCGACCTATGCCGAGGCGGCAACGCCCCGTTCGGCCGGCGGCGTCCGCCTCCAGTTCTCGACCGCTGAAAACGTGCTGATGGGCGCCTTCGGGGCCAGCTTCATCAAATCGGCCGACGAGCATCTCAAGGTCGGCAACGAAACCTCCGGCGTCGAGTTCCGCGAGAACGGCTATCTGTTCCTGGCGACCGGGGCCGGCCTCAAGACCCTCCTCAACAACCAGCGCCTGCAGCACGAATTAGGCGCCGCCACCGAACTCCTCAATCCGCGCGAACTCCAAGACAGCTTTCCCTGGCTCAACACGACGGATCTCGCCGGCGGCAGCTTCGGCCCGGTCAACGAAGGCTGGACCGACCCCTACAGCCTGCTCCAGGCCTTCAAGCGCAAGGCCCGTTCGCAGGGCGTGACCTATCTCAACAACACGGTGACGAATCTCACCCGCGAGGGCAGCCGCATCACGGCCGTCACGCTGGCCAGCGGCGAGACCATCGCCTGCGGCTGTGCCATCAACACCGCCGGTTGCCAGGGGCGCAATATCGCGGCCCTTGCCGGGATCGACCTGCCGGTGCATTCCAGGAAGCGGTTCATCTACGTCTTCGATTGCCGAGACGAGCTGGAAAAGGTGCCGCTGGTCATCGATCCCAGCGGCGTCTGGTTCCGTCCCGAGGGCGCACAGTTCATCTGCGGTGTCTCGCCGGAAGAACATGACGATCCTGAAAGCTTCGATTTCGAACTCGACTATCGCCTGTTCGAAGAGCTGATCTGGCCGACGCTGGCCCACCGCGTCCCCTCCTTCGAGGCGATCAAGCTGGTGCGCGCCTGGGCTGGTCATTACGACTACAACGTCTTCGACCAGAACGTGATCGTGGGCAGGGCGCCTGGCTATGACAATTTCCTCCTCGCCAACGGTTTCTCGGGCCATGGCCTGCAGCAATCGCCGGCGATCGGCCGGGCCTTGAGCGAACTGGTGACCTTCGGGCAGTATCGAAGCCTCGATCTCAGGCGCTTCGGCTACGACCGCCTGTTGACCGGTGCCGCCTTGCGCGAGCAGAACGTCGTTTAAGACCAGGGAGGCCCACCGCATGCACGGCACCGCGCTCATCTCCATCATCTGCGAGGACAATCCCGGCCTCATTGCCGAGGTCACGGGGCGGCTGTTCGATCTGGGCCTCAATCTGGGCGATACCACCTTTGCCGTCCTGGGCGGCGGCGCCGAATTCACCTTGGTGGCGAAGCTGCCCAAGGGGACGTCGCTCTCCGATGTTGAAAAGGAATTGCGAACCCTATCGCTCTTGAAGGACGCCAAGCTCACGGTCAGCAATTTCCAGTACCGCGAGAGTCACAGCGAACAGGCCCATATCACGCACCGGATCGAGATTACCGGCGACGACAGCCCCGGGCTGATCGCCCGCCTCTCGGAAGCCTTGCCCAAATTCGGTGCCAACATCGTGCGCCTCAATTCGGAATCGGTCCCCTCGGAATCCGGCGCCCGCTTCCTGCTGCGCATGGCGCTGGCGGTGCCGGCCGCCAAGGCCGCGACCTGCATGGCGACCATCGCCAACACTGCCTCGCAGCTCAATCTCAAATGCCATTGGCAGCAGGTCGGTTGACGCCTCGCGCATGAACGACGGTCCGGCGCGCCAGGTTGACACGATTGTGGTCGGCATCGTGTTGGTGCCGGATTTCGCCCTTGCCTCCTTTTCCATGATCATCGAGCCGCTGCGTATCGCCAACCGGCTGTCCGGGCACAAGCTTTACGACTGGACGCTGCTCTCGGATACCGGCGGCGCCATCGGCTCCAGCGCCGGCATCGAGCTGCAGACCCACCCCATTGCCGAGATGCGCGACCGCACCTTCGATCTGTCGCTGGTCTGCGCCGGCTTCAATGCCCAGCGTTATCGCGCGGCAAGCGTCCTCAACTGGCTGCGGCGGCACCGTCGCTTAGGGCACAATGTCGGTGCCGTCTCGACCGGCACCTTCGTGCTGGCCCGCGCCGGGTTGCTGGATGGCCGGCGCTGTACCGTGCATTGGGATTTCCGCTCGGCCCTGGCCGAAGCCTATCCCGATCTCGATCTGGTCGATGAACTCTACGTCATCGACCGCGGCATCTTCACATCGGCAGGCTCGATCGCAGCACTCGATCTGATGCTGCGCCTCATTGCCGACCAGCAGGGCGCGGCACTTGCCAAGGCCGTCAGCGAGCAATTCGTCCACAGCGGCTTGCGCGCTGCCGCCGAACACCAGCGCAGCGACCTCGCCTACCGCCTGGGCACGGCAAAGCCGATCATCGTCGAAGCCGTCAGGCGCATGGAGGAATCGCTCAATCGTCCCGTCTCGCCCGCCGTCATCGCGCGCGACCTTGGCATCTCGCAGCGCCAGCTCGAACGCCAGTTCCAGGCACAGTTCGGCCGCACACCGGTCGCCTATCACCGCGACCTGCGCCTCGACCAGGCGCGGCGCATGCTGACGCAGTCGACCTTGTCGGTGACCATCATCGCCATCGTCTGCGGCTTCGGCTCGCCCTCGCATTTCGCGCAACTCTATCGCCAGCGCTTCGGCAAGCTGCCGACCAAGGACCGTACGTAAGAACCCCTACAGCCGCGGGCATTAAGTCCAAATTTACATCCCGACGATAGCATGGTCGGTGATCGGAATTTGGTCTTGTCCGCAGATGAGTCATAGGAAACGCATCCGTCTCATTGCCCTCATTGCTGCCGCCTATGCACTGGGCGGCAGCCTGTGGATCGTCGCATCCGACCGCCTGCTCGCCAATCTCCAAAACGATTCATTCGGCAGTTCGTTCGGGACGCTTAAGGGTCTCGCCTTCGTCGGCGTGACGACGGCCTTGCTGGCCATCGCCCTGCGCTTCATGCCTGGCAATTCGGAGAAAGACGCAGCCCCCCTGGCACCGCGTTCCTTATGGCCATCGCTCGTCGCCATTGCCGCCCTCGCGGTGGCGGTGGGTCTGGTGGCCTTTACCACCTACCGCCTGCAGATCGACAGCAACAAGCGCGATACCCTGCAGAACCTGCAAGCTGTCGCGCGCCTCAAGGTCACCGGGCTGTCGCAATGGCTCGCCGATCGGCGCTCCGATGCTGAATCGACCGGGCACGATCGCCTGTTGCAGGAGGCCATCCACCAATGGCGACGTTCCGGCACCGAAGCCGATCGCGCCGTAACCCTTCAGGCGCTGCGTGACGTCAAGCTGTCGCATGGCTTTGCCCGGGTCAACCTGATGACCGGCAACGGCGACCTGCTTCTGAATACCAACCCCAACGAACAGCTGCCACTCGATCTGCCCGAGATCGCGCGCGCTGCCAATGCCAGGCACCAGACGATCTTTGTCGACCTCTACCGCGACAAGGCCGATGGGGCCGTGCATTTCGGATTTGCCGTGCCCATTGCGACGCTGGATGGCGCGGATGCCCGGGGACGCGATGTCATTCTTTTCGATCTCCATGCCGCTGATTTCATCGATCCATTTCTCAGCGGCTGGCCTCTGCCGGGCAAGCGGGGCCAGCTCGTCTTGGCACGACGCGAGAATGACAATGTGCTGGTGCTGAACTCGCTGCAGGACAGGCCGGACAGTGCGCTGCGCTTGATTATCCCAATGGCCCATCGTGACGCGCCGGTCGTCCAGTATCTCACGCGGGGCGAACACCAGACCGAGGGCGTCGATTATCGCGGGATACCGGTCCTGGCGGCGATGCTGTCGGTTCCGCGCACCGAATGGATTCTGGCCGCCAAGATCGACGTCGATGCCGCCCTCGCCGGCGTAGAGCGGCGGACCATCGTCGTCAGCATCTCGACATTGGCTGGACTCATCGCCCTTATCGCCACCATTGCCTATCTTTGGCAGAGCCGGCGCTTGCAGGCGGCTCTGCTCGTCGCCTCGGCCCGGCAGGCCACCGAAATCGCCGAGGAAAGATTTCGCGCAACTTTCGAACAGGCACCGGTCGGCATCGCGCATCTGGCTTTCGATGGACGCATTCTGCGGGCGAACGCCGAGTACTGCCGCATCAAAGGGCAGCCATTGCCGGCCCTTCAGGAAGTCGGCGTGATCGAGTTGAGTGCGCCCGAAGACCGGGCGCGCGACCTTGAATTGCTCACAAGTTTCAGGAAAGGCGAGATCGCGACCTATCAAGGTGAGCACCGCGGCTACCGGGACGACGGCACCGAGGTCTGGTTCACCGTTTCCATTTCGCTGGTACGCGACAAAGCCGGACAACCCGACTACCTCATCGACGTCATCACGGATATCACCGAGCGCAAAAGATCTGAAAAATCCCTCAAACGGGCCAGTACGGTCTTTCAGAATACGCAGGAAGGGATCGTGGTCACGGATGCCGGCGGTGACATTCTTTCCGTCAATCCCGCCTTCCAAGCGATCACCGGCTACAGCGAAGCCGAGCTGATCGGCAAGAACATGCGCGTCCTGCAGTCTGGCCAGCACGACCGCGACTTCTATCGCGACATGTGGCAGCGCATTGCCACCGAAGGCTCCTGGCAGGGCGAGATCTGGAACCGACGCAAGGGCGGGGCGCCCTACCCCGAGTTCCTGACCATATCCACCATCAAGGACGAAACCGGGCAGCCGATGGGATATGTCGGCACCTTCATCGACATAACCGGCATCAAGGAAACGGAATCGCGCCTGGTTCACCTTGCCCATCATGATGCGCTGACCGGCCTGCCCAATCGTCTCCTGGTTATGTCGCGGTTGGAATTCGCGATCCAGGTCTCCAAGCGCAAGAAGACCTCTGGCGCCGTCATGTTCCTGGATCTTGATCGCTTCAAGAACGTCAATGACAGTCTCGGCCATCCCGCCGGGGACGAATTGCTGCTGGCCGTCACCAAACGATTGGGCGCCCGGCTCCGGGCCAGCGATACCTTGGCAAGGCTCGGGGGCGACGAATTTCTAATCCTGCTGCAGGACGTCAAGAACCCCAGTGCCGTCGCTTCACTGGCCGACGCGATACTGCTTCAGTTCGAAGAGCCCTTCACCCTTACCGGCGGGCACGAAGTCTATATCGGGACCAGCATCGGCATCAGCCTGTTCCCCGAAGACGGCGACCAGGCGGACGAAATCGTCAAGAATGCCGACGCGGCGCTCTATCGCGCCAAGGAGGAAGGACGCGGGATCTACCGCTTCTATACTGCCGCACTAACCGACAAAGCCAATGAACGCCTCAGCATGGAACGCCGCCTGCGGCGGGCGCTCGAGCGCGACGAGTTCCTTCTTCACTACCAGCCGCTCATCCGCATTGCCGATCGGCGCATTGTCGGGTTCGAAGCCTTGGCGCGGTGGCAGGAACCTGGCAACGGCCTCATCCCGCCCGGCAGCTTCATCCCCTTGGCCGAAGAAACCGGCATCATCCTGCCCTTGGGCGAACGGGTGCTGCGGATGGCCTGCCGACAGATGAAAAGCTGGCTCGACGCCGGCCACGACATCGCCACCATGGCGGTCAACCTGTCACCGCGCCAGTTTCACTTGCCCGATATTGACGAGATCGTCAGCGGAATTTTGACTGAAACCGGGCTGCCAGCGCAGTATCTGGAACTGGAATTGACCGAAAGCGCGCTGATCGAACAGGGCATCGGCGCGGAAATGCGGCTCGCCGCCTTGCGCAAGCTCGGGGTGCGGGTTGCGATCGACGATTTCGGGACGGGCTACTCGTCGCTCTCTTATCTGAAGCGCTTCCCCATCAACAAGCTGAAGGTGGATCAGAGCTTCGTTCGCGACATCCCCAGCGACCCAGCCGACATGGAGATCACCTCGGCCATCATCGGCCTGGCGCGCAACCTGCGCCTCGATTGCATCGCTGAAGGCGTCGAAACGGAGGCGCAGCTCGACTTCCTGCGCCAACAGGACTGCGACTTCGCCCAGGGCTATCTATTCTCGAAGCCCGTGCCGGCAGCGGATGCGGAAAGTCTTCTGGGGCACGGTATCGAGATGCACGCGCCGATGGCCCGTTCATCATTCTGACGCGCATCGGTCGCGACAGCGTCTCGCGATTGGCATCGGCGCGTCACGCATTGTCCTTACCTTGCCCACTCCTGCAACCGCATGAGTGGGTCGCGTGGCAGTTTCGACGCCGAGCCGTCGCCAGTTTCTGATCGCTTCCGGGGCGACACTCGCCGGTATTGCCGTTTCCAGCAGCGGCTTTGCCAATTTTGCCCCCTATTACGCCTATCATCGCAGCGGCAATCCGCTCACTGGCAAGACCGATCCCTTCACGCTCGGTGTGGCAAGCGGCAGTCCGACCGCCAATGGCTTCATCCTGTGGACGCGCCTGGCGCCTGATCCGCTTTCGCCCGATTCCGCGGCACCCGGTGGCATCGCACTGAAGGACCACCCGTTGGGCATCGCGCTCGACGTCGAGATCGCTGCCGATCCCGCCATGCGCCATGTGCTGCGCCAAGGGACGGCACTTGCCGAAGCCGCGCACGGTTTTTCCGTTCATCTGCCGGTCGATGGTCTCACATCAGACCGGCCCTATTGGTACCGCTTCCATCTCGGCCCCTATACGAGTGCTGTCGGCAGCGCACGGACCTTGCCGCGCGCGGGTCGACCGGCGGATCGGCTGACGCTCGGGTTCACGTCCTGCGCCAATTTCGAACGCGGCTATTTCTCCGGCTACCGTCACCTGGCTGCCGAGCAGCCCGACCTCGTCCTGATGCTGGGCGATTACATCTACGAACAGGTCGAACAGAATCGCCCGGTGCTGCGCCGTCACAGCGACAACGCGGTGCCGACGACGCTCGATGGCTATCGACGGCGTTATGCGCAATACCGGCTGGATCCGGATCTGCAGAACCTGCATGCGACGGCACCGACGCTCGTCACCTGGGACGATCACGAGGTCGAAAACGACTATGCCGGCGATTGGTCGGAAAATTTTGCGCCGCCCGCGGCATTCGCGCGGCGCCGCCAGGCGGCCTATCGCGCCTTTTACGAACACATGCCGGTGCGCAACCGGCCGCACGCAGCCGGTCTCGATATCTATGACAGCGTGACGGTCGGCGATCTTGCGCGCGTCTCGCTGTTGGATGGCCGGCAATACCGCAGCCGCGGCGCCTGCTATGCGGCACCGGGTCAGGGCGGCGGGCATCAGGTCGACAGCCGCACCTGTCCCGAACTCATGGATCCCTCACGCTCGATGCTGGGCCTCCGGCAGGAACAATGGCTGGGCGGCAATCTTGCCACCTCGCCGGCACGGTGGAACATCGTGGCGCAAAACGTGATCATGGCCGAGCTTGACGCGCGTGACGCCGCTGGCACGGTCACGGCCTGGACGGATGCCTGGGACGGCTACCCATTGGCGCGGCGGCGCCTGTTGGAACAATTGACCCGGGCGCGCAATCCCGTGGTCTTCAGCGGCGACATCCATTCCTTCTGGAACAACGATCTGATGCTGGATGGCCGCACCGTCGCCAGCGAATTCGTGACCTCGTCGATCACCTCGGACGGGCCACCCCAGGCGCATCTCCAAGCCATGCTGGATGCGCATCCCCATGTCCATTTCGCCGAAAGCAGGAAGCGCGGCTATTCCCTGGTCGAAATGACGGGCGGCACGCTCACCAGCCATTTCCGCACCGTCAGCCATGTCGGCGATCCCCAGGCCAGTCTAGCCACGCTGCGCAGCTTCGTCATCGAGGACGGCCGGGTCGGTGCCGCGGCCGCGTAGGCCCATCGCAATATCCTCGACCATCAGCGTGCCGACCACGAGAACGACCGGCAGTGCGCAGGCGATAAAGGCCTTGGCCGCCGGGGTCCCGCGCATCAGGTCGCGGATCAACAGCACCAGATTCAAGAGAAAGAAAACGGCCGAGACCAGGCCCCATAGGATGAACCCGAACATCATCCCGCCGCCCGCATCCGGCCCGCTCGGCCCCGCCGCCTCCAGCGCCAAAGCGGCCGGGATCAGCAGGGCCACGAACCCCACATAGCCCAAATTCCGCCGTCCGACCCAGCGCATCCAGTTCATCTCTTTTCCACCTCTTCCAATACCTGCCAGCCAATCGAACTTTGTCGATTTCACTGCATAGCAAGTCGAAAACCCGATATGCAACCACCCCCAACCCACCCCAAAATTTTTTTTAACAACATAGCCCTATCGGAGATTCGATCCCATGGCCCTTCCAGCACACGTCAAATACGTCGTCATCGGCGCCGGCATCCACGGCCTCTCCTCGGCTTGGCATCTGGCTGAGAACCTGCGCAAGAGCGGCAAGGGGTCGGGGGCGGATGTGCTCATCATCGACAAGACGGCGATTGCGGCCGGCGCTTCGGGCATTGCCTGCGGGGTCGTGCGCAACAACTATTTCCAGCCGGCGATGCGCCGCTTGATGGCGCATTCGGTCAGTGTCTGGGAAAGCGACCCGGAAGCCTTCTCCTATCATCCCGTCGGCTATATGCAGATCAGCCCGGAAGTGATGCACCAGGACGTGGCCTCGATCTACGCGCAGCAGAAGGAGATCGGCTACACCTCGACCTTCATCGAGGGCGAGAAGGATTGCATGACCTATATGAAGGGCATCTTCGACGATTGGCAGGCCAAGGGCATCACCTCGGTCCTCCACGAGAAGAAGGGCGGCTATGCCAACAACACCGCGGCTATGTACGGCCTCGCCAAAAAAGCCGAGGCCGAGGGTGTGCGCATCGTGACCGGCGTCGAGGTGAAGGGCCTGAAACGCGACGGCAAGGGCGCCGTCACCGCGGTCGAGACCAACCAGGGCGATATCAAGTGCGACTATGTCATCGCCGGCATGGGACCCTGGGTGCGCTCGGTCTGGAAAATGCTGGACCTGCCCGATGCCATTTCGATCAAGGGCAAGGACGGCAAGATGCACGAGAACGTGCCGATGTGGGTCTATTGGTCGCTGCAGGAAGGGACCCTTGGCGTCGATCCGGATCTGCAGAAGACCAATGACGGCAAGCTGCCGCCGGTGATCCATGTCGACACCGACGCGCCGCTCTATTCCGACGAGGACGGCTCGCTCATCACCGACAAGCTGTGGGGCATCTATTACAAGCCCGACTTCCATTTCGGTGGCGTCCAGGGCGGCGCCATGCCGTTCAAGGTGCAGACCGAGCTCAACAAGGTGCGTGTCGACCCTTACGGCCCGGAAAGCCCGGAATTCATTGTCGGTGACGATTTCGCGCATATGTGGGTTTCGGCCTTGGCGTTCTGCCAGAAGCGCTTCATGGGCACGATGCCCAAATACAAGAAGGAGCCCTCGGGCGGCATCGGCTGCTTCACCGCCGACAGCTTCCCGGTCTTCGACAAGTTCGCCGAGAACGTCTACGTCATCGCCGATTCCAACCACGGCTATAAGATGATCGGCGTCGGCAAGCTGGTGGCCGACGACATCTGCGGCATGGGCGACGAATTGCTGCGCCCGTTCCGCTTCTCGCGCTTTGCCGAAGGCAAGCTGCACCCGACGTCGAACTCGCCGTTCCCGTGGAGCTGATACCAATCATTCGTCATCCCCGGGCTTGACCCGGGGATCCACTGTTTGCCTGAGAGAGTGGATGCCCGGGTCAAGCCCGGGCATGACGACTGTATGAGTTGTCTAAGCCCCCTCGATCCCCATCAATTGCCGCCGGGCAAAGTGGAGGTGGCTGGTGACCATGGCCGCGGCACCTTCGACATCGCGGCTGGCGATGGCGCCGAGGAGTGCCCGGTGCTGGCGGTTGTATTCGGCGATGCGGGCGGGTGTGAGCACCTTGTCGCGCATCGAGGCCCATTGGTCGTGGGAGCGGATCTCGTTGATGTGCTGATAGAGCCACAGCACCAAGCGATTATGCGCGGCTTCCGCGAGCAGCAGATGGAACTGGGTGTCCCATTCGGTCCAGATCTCCGGATCGTCGCCGGCCGCCTCGGCCTTCTCGATCGCCTCGGTCATCTTCTCGAGATCGCGGTTGGTGGCATTGAGGACCGCGAGACGCGTCATATGCGGTTCGAGCCCCAGCCGCGCTTCGATCAGTTCAAGGGGCGAGGTCGAATCGGCGATGTTGTCGAGGTCTGAAACCGGGCGGTGATTGACGAAGGTGCCGCTACCCACGCGCCGGGTGACCAACCGTTCCTGTTCCAATTGATCGAGCGCCAAGCGCACCGTGGTGCGGCTGGCCTCGAATGCATCTGCGAGATGGCGTTCGGCCGGCAGCTTCTCGCCGTGCTTGTAGGTCCCAGCCACGATGGCCTGGCGCAATTGGCCGGCGATCCAAACGGAACCCCGATTGCCATCGACCGGCAGCAGGCTGCCATCTGTTGCGCTGCGGCCCGCCCCGGAACCGGCGGCATCCTTCGCTGGTGTACCAATTCGACCCAATTCTGATCCTTTGAAAAAATTGGTTGGCAGCCTTAGGACCGCCATGCAAGGATCGGATTATGCGAGTGGGGTAGCCATACGGTCAATCGCCGTCAGTCACGCCCGCCCACAAGCAAATCTTGCGAGCGCGACTGCCGTATCGGAGGGAAACGCGAAAGACCAGTAAGGCCCAATTCTCCACCGCCCGCGAAGGATCGCTTTAGTCGGCACCAAAGACCGGCCAAGCGAAACGAAGAAGAGTTGTTCATGAGCAACTGACGCGGAATGCCGGGAGCGTCCCGGCATCGCTCAACAGCGGCCAACGAGTCGCTGCTTTGGGGAGGGTGAGATGACTGACCTTGAGGCACACGTCGCACAAAAAGGGCGGAAGGAGCTTGTCAAACAAGTCCGCGCCCAGATCAATGCACTCGGTATAAAGTATATCTACTACCAATTCGTTTCCGTGACCGGCCGCATCGTCGGCAAGGGCGTTCCCGCTGATCATTGGGAAACGGTCGCCGAAAAAGGCTTCCAGCTGGTCTACGGATCGACCGCCAATCTCTTCGTCGATCGCCGCAAGAACTATATCGGTTACGGCCCGGAAGCCTCCGAACTGGTGGGCATACCCGACCCTGAGACCTTCGTGCAGCTGCCGTGGGACAAGCGTGTCGCACGCGTCTTTTGCACCTGCTTCCGCAATCGCGAGGAGCGCGAGAATCCCGGCGGCCATTTGAGTTCTGACTGCCGCGGCAACCTGCGCATCATCCATGACGAGTTCAAGAAGAAGCACAAGGGCCTGCATCTGCGCCACGGCTGCGAACCGGAAATGATGTGGCTGAAGAAGGGCGACAATGGCTTGCCCGATGGTGGCTTCTCGAAGCCCAACTGCTATCACATCGACCAGTTTGAAAGCCTGCGCCCGGTCTTCATGAAGGTCATCGAATATGCCCAGGCGATGGGCCTCGACATGATCCAGGGCGACCATGAGGATGCCCCGGGCCAGCTTGAGCTGAACTGGATGTACGACGACTGCATGCGTACCGCAGACCGTCTCACCACCTATCGCCAGATCTGCGCGCAGGTCGCGCGGGAGAACAACCTCATCGCTTGCTTCATGCCGAAGCCCTTCATGGGTGTCTCCGCATCGGGCTGCCATCACAATCTGTCGCTGTGGACTGGTGGCGACGACCAGGTCAACAACCTGCATCAGGAAAAGCTGCCCGGACAGAAAGACGTGTTCTCGTATAGGAAGGGCGGCGTCAACACCTTCATGCCGGGCAAGGGCGGCGGCAAGCCGGGCCAGATCGGACTCTATGCCATCGGCGGCGTGATCAAGCATTTGAATGCGCTCACCGCCATTGGTTCCTCGACGGTCAATTCATATCGCCGCCTGTGGGACACCGGCTTCTGGGCACCGGTCTTTGCCGATTGGGGCTACCAGAACCGCACCTGCGCCTTGCGCATCTCGGCACCCGGCCGCTTCGAATACCGCTCGGTCGATGCCGCGGTGAATCCGTATCTGATGGCTGGCGCATTGCTGAAGGCCTTCGACGACGGCATCAGCAACAAGATCGATCCCGGCGAACCGGAAGAGCGCAACATGTACGAGGCCATTGCCGCCGGCAAGAAGGTCAAAAAGCTGCCGATGAGCCTTGGCGAAGCGCTCGATCACCTCGAGAACGACAAGGTCATCAACAGCGCCCTGCCGGGCGACATGATGCGTGTCTTCATGCACTACAAACGTGACGAGCATGAAAAGTTCATGGCCACCGTCACCAATTGGGATCTGGAGCAGTATTGGGACATCCTGCCCTGACGGGCAGGACGTCCTTGGACTTCTCTGCCGTTTAACTTCAAGGAGAGTTATCCATGTGTGGAATCGCAGGATTGATCCACCGCGGCAAGACCGGCGACATCGGCACCGAGATGACCGCGATGCTGCAAAGCTTGAAGCATCGCGGGCCGGACTCAACCGGCTTTGCGCTCTATGGCAGCCCCAAGGGCAATACCTTGATCATGCGCTTCAAGGTCGCCGAGCAGGAGGATATGAAGCATGGCTTCAAGATCCATGACCAGGTGAAGGACCGGAAGGCCGAGGTCGATAAGCGCCTCAAGGAACTGGGCGCCACGATCGTGCAGGCGGAGAATGCCACCGAATATGCCTTCCGCTACACGCTCGATTTCGGCGGCGACAAGAAGAAGCTCGCCAACTATATCGAGGATATCGACGGCGCCGAGATCCTGTCGCTGGGTTATGGCCTGGAACTGATCAAGGATCTGGGTGACGCCGCTGACGTCTCCGGTGCCTATCACCTCAAAGGCTTCAAGGGCAGCCACGCCTTGGGCCATACGCGCATGGCGACGGAATCGGACGTCGACATCCGCTCGGCCCACCCCTATTGGGCCTATCCCTTCGCCGACGTTTCCGTCGTGCATAACGGGCAGCTCACCAATTACTGGACCGGGCGGCGCAACCTGGAACGCCGCGGCCATCGCTTCATGTCGAACTGCGACAGCGAACTCATCGCCGTCTACCTTGCCGACAAGATGCAGCAGGGCGCCGAGCTCAAAGACGCGATGACCGATTCCATCGACGAACTGGACGGCGTCTTCACCTATCTGGTCGCCACCGCCGACAGCCTCGGCATGGCCAAGGATGTGATGGCCGCGAAGCCGATGGTTCTTTACGAGAGCGACGACTTCATCGGCCTGGCGTCGGAAGAAGTCGCCATCCGCAGCGTGTTTCCGCACGAGATCGACACCTTCGACCCCTATGAGGGCGAAGTGCGGGTCTGGAAGCGGTAATCAGGATCACTTTAGCCAGGAGCCGACTATGGCGCTTCGCACACAGTCACACGAAATGGGGATGCATACCGAGAAGCTCTCGGGCCGCACCCAGCAGCGATTCTTCTCGCCGTCGGAAGAAGAGAATTTCACCTATCCCGGCGCTTATGACGTCGATTTCAACAAGCGCGCCGAGTTCGACGCCGAGAAACTCTCGACCTCGGAGATCAACCTGAAACTCCGCGACCTGATGAAACAAGGCTATGGCACCATCGTGATGCGCAATCCCGGTGCCAAGCATGCAATCGCCGTCGGCATCCTCAACAAGCTCAACCTGCAGATCGAAGGCAGCCTCGGCTATTTCGGCTGCGGCCTGATCGATGGGCCGAACATCCACATCAAAGGACGCGTGGGTTGGTCCTGTGCCGAGAACATGCTGGCCGGCACCGTGGTCATTGAGAAGAATGCGGGCTCCACTTTCGGTGCGGCCATTCGCGGTGGCGATTTGGTGTGCAAGGGTGATGTCGGTGCCCGCATGGGCATCGACCAGAAGGGTGGCACCATCATCGTCGGTGGTCGCTGCGGTGCCTTTTGCGGCTTCATGATGCAACGCGGACGCATGGTCATCCTGGGCGACGCCGGCAAGAACCTCGGCGATTCGATGTATGACGGCACCATCTATGTCGGCGGCAAGATCGAAGGCCTGGGCGTCGACGCGGTGCCGGGCGAGATGAACGAGCTCGACTGCCAGTGGATGGAGCGGAAGTTGAAGCTCTATGGCCTCAAGGCGCCGAACGGGGTCAAGAACATGACCAAGATCGTCGCCGGCAAGCAGCTGTGGAATTACGACAATCTCGAGCCTTCGGAGAAGAAGCTGATCCTGTAACGCAACAGGACCTTTGCTACTTCCTCCCATCAGAGACAAGGAACAGCCAGATGGCAAAAGAGAAGAAGGCTCCGGCCGCTCAACCCAAGGATAAGAAGCCGCTGTCGCGCGACACCTCGCGCCTTGGCAACAGCTTCATGTTCCCGCCGACCGTCATCGACGACATCCACATCAAATCCGAACTTGGCCGCTATCGCATGCGCGGCTTCTCGCTGTTCAAGAAGATCCCGAGCTGGGATGACCTGACCTTCCTGCCCGGCACCCTCACCCGCTTTGTGATCGAGGGTTACCGCGAGAAGTGCGAGACCAAGACGGTCATCGGGCCGAAATGCAAACGCCCGCTGGTGCTCGACGTGCCGGTCTATATCACCGGCATGAGCTTTGGCGCTCTCTCCTTCGAAGCCAAGATCGCGCTGGCGCGTGGCGCCACCATGGCGGGGACGGCGACCTGTTCCGGTGAGGGCGGCATGATCCCCGATGAGCGCCGCTTCAGCTCGAAATGGTTCTATCAATGCATCCAGTCGCGCTATGGCTTCAACCCACACCATCTGCAATTGGCCGATGCCTGCGAATTCTTCATCGGGCAAGGGTGCAAGGTGGGTCTCGGCGGCCATCTGATGGGCCAGAAGGTGACCGACCAGGTTGCCGAAATGCGCTCGCTGCCCGCCGGCATCGACCAGCGCTCACCAGCGCGCCACCCGGACTGGCTGGGGCCGGACGATCTGGCGTTGAAGATCCAGGAAATCCGCGAAGCGACCAACTGGGAGATTCCCATCCAGCTGAAGCTCGGTGCGGCGCGCGTCTATGACGACGTGCGCATGGCGGCAAAGACCGGTCCGGACAGCATCTATATCGACGGCATGGAAGGCGGCACGGGCGCCGGTCCGCACATCGCCACCGAGGAAACCGGTGTGCCCGGCATCGCCGCCATCCGCCAGGCAAGGAAGGCGCTCGACGATGTGGGCAAGACCGGCGAAATCAGCCTGGTCTATGCCGGCGGCATCCGCAATGGCGGCGATGTCGCCAAAGCATTGGCGCTCGGCGCCGATGCGGTGGCCATCGGTCATTCGGCGCTGATGGCGCTCAACTGCAACAAGGATATCCCCGAGGCCGACTTCCCCAAGGAGATCGGTTGCGAGGCCGGCTATTGCTATCATTGCCATACCGGCCGTTGCCCGGTGGGTGTCGCGACGCAGGATCCCGCCTTGCGCAAGCGGCTCGATCCCGATGAGGCGGCGGAGCGGGTCTACAACTTCCTCCACTGCCTGACCATCGAAGCGCAGATGATGGCGCGTGCGTGCGGCAAGACCAATGTGCACTCGCTGGAACCGGAAGACCTCGCAGCACTCACCATGGAAGCCTCGGCCCTGGCGCAGGTGCCGCTGGCTGGTTCGCAGCACACGGTCGGCCGCCCCGACATGACCCGTTACTAAGGAGGAACCGATGGCAGAGAAGAAGCCCGCGGGTAAGGAAGACGTCGACAAGTATTTGAAGGGCGATGGTCTCGATTCCAGCCGCGAGAAGGAGATCGGTCAACACATCGGCTATCGCTACGATGTGAACCTTGTCCCTGACTACAACCGGTTGACGCCGTTCCTGAAGAAGTATCTGGAGACGATGGGCTGGGACGACCTCAATTGGCTCGAGGACGTGCATATGGGCTATGAGGAAGGCCGGGCCGCCGTGTTCGACCGCAACATCAACGGCTGGGTCACGGTGCCTCAGGACCTCAAGCTGCCGGACAATCAGCAGGACCGCGACATGATCGCGCGCGAATTGCTGATCAAGTTCCAGATGTCGCGCAAGCACCCGATGGTCGACCTCAATAAGGCCTATCGGAAGTTCTAACCAGCCCCATTAACCCGCTCAAGGTCCTGCCCCGCCGTGTCGCAACGGCGGGGCTTTTTTTGTCTTCACCCGTCGTCATGGTCCACCTTCGGCGACCATGACGAACTCTGCGCTACTCCCGATCTTCAAATCCGCTTTCGCCTTCGCTCCGGCCCCAATCGGGACTGAACGAGACGATGCGGACGCCGGCCGGAATGTTGGGGTTGAACATGCGGTTATGCCAGTAGGTCGCCTGATAGAGCGGGTCGTGTTCCGATAGCTCGGTCACCTTCACAAGCAGGCGGAAGCGCTGGCTGAGCTCGGCAAAATCGAGATAGACCTTGCCCTGGCCCAGCAGCTGGTCGACCAGCGTCGTGCCGGGGCCGAACAAGGCCGTCAGCGTGTCGTCGAAATCACGGAAGCGCTGGAAATAGCCGGCGGCCATGTGCTCGGTCGCCTTCTCCCAGCGTTCGACCGGGTCCTGGGTCTTCAAGACCTGGTGGCGGAAGAAGGCGGTGGAATCTTCGGTATCAGCCTTGTGCAGCAGAACGACGGTCGAGCCGGCCAGTTGGCTGTCATCGCGCGCGAAGATAACGGGGCGCATGCCGGCACTGGGCCGGCCGCCGCCTTCGCGCATCGCCATCTGCCGCAGCCGGCATTGCCAGTGCAGGAAATCTTCACGCAAGGCCGCCGCCGCTTCGCCGATGAGGACCACCTTGTCGGAATTCTTCGCCATCTCGCCTCGCCTTTCGATTGGCCTCGACGATATCGCGCGCGCCCGCGCGCCGCAACGCTCGGCTCAACCAATCCTGGGCCATCTTTGCCAAGAATGTGCTGGATTGGGCGGGCAGTTTGTCGCATCATCAATAGGAGATGATTCAGCATCGACGCGTGACCGGCGAGGGGGAAATTCGCTTGGGATTGCAGCGTTTGAGACGTGAATTCAGAGACTCACCCGGAATGCAGTCGGCGCTCCGGGATGATGCGGTGGCGTCGGTGACGCGGGCCGCCCAGCATTGCGCCGACATCAGAAAACAGACCAATCACGACCAAAGCCGCTGAGCCCGATCGCTCTGCGGCCGCATGTGTTTGCTTACACGCGTTTCGGCTCGAACTGTAGCGTCTGATGGGATCAGACGGCCGGCGGCAACGGGGGCTGCACGGTCGCTCATTCAGGCAAGCGGCAAGGACAGAAGGACCCCGGGATCGTCAACTCGAAAACACTAGTGAGGGGAACTGGAGAGATGTCTGCGGAAACGATGTCCGGCCCTGCCAAGGGCGAACTGGTACGCGCGATCGACTGGCGCGGTGCCTTCTGGGTGGCGAGCGGCGTGCCCGCCCTCGTCCTCTTCTCGATCGGCGGCATTGCCGGCACGGTCGGCATTCCGGCCTTCGCCATCTGGGCTGTCTCGATGGTGATGGGCTTCATTCAATCCTTCACCTATGCCGAAATCGCCGGCCTTTTCCCGAACAAATCGGGCGGCGCCTCGGTCTATGGTGCTGCCGCCTGGCTGAAATACGGCAAGTTCATCGCCCCGCTCTCGGTGTGGTGCAACTGGTTTGCCTGGACGCCGGTGCTGTCGCTGGGTTCGGCGATCGCCGCCGGCTACATCCTCGGCATCATGGAGCCGGCGCCAGCCGCCGAAGCTATCGCCGCCAAGATCGCCGAAGCGGCAGCCACCGGCACGGTCCTCGACGATGCGGGGGCGACGGCAGCGCTGATGCCGCTCCACAATTGGGGCTTCACCTTCGATCTTCACTTTTTCATCCTTTCCTTCAACTGGACCTTCGTCATCGGCGCCGTCCTGATGCTGATCGCCTTTGCCATTCAGCACCGCGGCATTCTCGGCACCGCCAAGGTGCAGACGGTGGTGGGCCTCATCATCGTCCTGACCCTGCTCATCGTCGGCGTGGTGCCGTTCTTCAACGGCAATTTCTACGCCTCGAACTTCTCGCCCTTCGTGCCGCTGGCGGCACCCTATGCGCCTGAGCCCGGCTCATGGAACATCGCCGGCTGGACATTGATCTTAGGGGGCATGTTCATCGCCGCCTGGTCGACCTACGGTTTCGAAACGGCGATCTGCTACACCAGCGAGTTCAAGAACCCCGAGACGGATACCTTCAAGGCGATCTTCTATTCAGGGCTCTTGTGCCTGGTGCTGTTCATCCTGGTGCCGATCACCTTCCAGGGCTATCTCGGCCTCAATGGCATGCTGGATGGCGGCATCGTTGCCGGCACGGGTGTGGCGGATGCCATGGCCCGCATGGTGGGTGGCGGTCACTTCATGAACGTCATCTTCGTGTTCCTGATGATCGCTTCGCTGATCCTGATCATCATCACGGCGATGGCGGGTTCGTCGCGCACCCTTTACCAGGGTTCGGTCGATGGCTGGCTGCCGAAGTTCCTCAGCCACGTCAACCATAACGGCGCGCCCACGGGGGCGATGTGGACGGATCTCGGCGTCAACCTCGTGCTGCTCTCGATCGCTGCCACCGACGCCACCGCCTATTACTGGATCCTCGCGGTTTCCAACTGCGGCTATATCATCTTCAACTTCCTCAACCTCAATGCGGGCTGGATCCATCGCATTGATGCCGGGCATGTGCGGCGCCCCTTCAAGGCGCCGACCATCATCCTCGCCGCCGGCACGATCCTCGCCTTCGTCAACGCCATGTTCATGGGTGCTGGCGCCAAAGTGTGGAACCCGACCGCGCTGTGGAGCGGCATCGTCGTCGCCGCCTTGATCATCCCGGTCTTCTGGTATCGCCATTATGTGACGGATAAGGGCCAGTTCCCGGCGCGCATGCTGGAAGATCTGGGCCTCAAGGATGCGGGGCATCTGGGTGAACGCAAGGCCGGCATGCTGCCTTACATCACCCTCATCGCCGGCGTGGCGGTGGTCCTGGTGTCGAACTGGATCTTTACACTCTGACGACCTGAAGGAGAAACGGGGCGGGGTTTTCGGACCCCGCCCCTTTCTTTTGGCAGTGCACATGACCGCCATCGACCCGCATCTCATCGACACCTTCCGCCGCGACGGCTTCGTCATCATCCGCGACTTCCTAGGGCCGGAGACGATCGCCGCTGCGCGGTCGCGGTTCGAGCCGCTGTTTCAGGGCAAATTCGAGACTGGGCTTTACCCAGACGAATGGAACTGGATCGAGGGGCGCGATCCGCCCGACCGGACGCGGCAGATCTGCAATGGCTGGCGCGCGGACAAGACGGTGGCACGCATCGTCCTCTCAGAAAAGGTCGGCGCATTCTGCGCGCGCCTTGCGGGCTGGCAGGGTGCGCGCATCGGCCAGGACAATGTGCTGTGGAAGCCGCCCGGTGCCAAATCGCTGGGCTTTCACCAGGATGACAGCTATTGCCATTGGGTCGTGCCGGCCGGGTATGTCACCTGCTGGATGACGCTGGACGATACTTCGGCCGCCGGCGGCACGATCGAATATGCGCGGGGCTCGCATCTGTGGCCGCTCTCCAAACCGAAGGGCAAGTTCCACGCCCCCGACGATTACCGTGCGACCTTGCGCGAGGCGGCGGCGGAGGCCGGCGGCAGCATCGACATCGTGCCGATCGAGGTGAAGGCCGGCGATGCGGTCATTCATCACGGCCATGTCTGGCACGGATCGGGCACCAACACGGCTACGGTCCCGCGCCGGTCGCTCGTCGCGCATTGCATCGCCGCCGAATGCCACTTCCACGAAACCGAGGTCAGCTACATCTACAGCCGCTATCGCCGGCAGGGCGACCTTGCGATGGATGAGAGCTTCTTCCCGATCCTGTGGCGCGCCGACGGCTATCGCTCGGCCTGGCTAAATGGCCTTTAATTGGTTGAAATATGTCTGACTTTGGTAACGCGATCATTGAAAGCCCTCTCTGCCATAGGTTATTCTTTTCCGCATGAGAGTGGCATTTGTGGCATGCCGGCCGGGCGCAACCAATTCGCTGTCCGGCCGCTGAACGGGGCTTGAACACGCTTAGATCATCTTAAAAAAATCAGGTGCAGGGAGCCGATATGAAAAAGCGAGTTGCCGTCATCGGTGCCGGTCCGTCGGGAACCGCCGTTCTCCGGGCTTTTCAATCCGCCGCCGCCAAGGGCGCCGAGATCCCCGAGGTGGTCTGCTTCGAGAAACAGGAAGATTGGGGCGGCCTGTGGAACTACACCTGGCGCACGGGGCTCGATGAATATGGTGAGCCGGTCCATGGCAGCATGTATCGCTATCTGTGGTCCAATGGGCCCAAGGAATGCCTGGAATTCGCCGATTACACCTTCGAGGAACATTTCGGCCGGCCCATCGCCTCCTACCCGCCGCGCGCGGTGCTGTGGGATTACATCAAGGGCCGCGTCGAAAAAGCCGGCGTGAAGAAGTGGGTGCGTTTCCGCACCCCCGTTCGCCATGTTACCTATGACGAGAAGACAGCCAAGTTCACGGTCGAGGCCCACGACCTCGTCAACGACAAGGTCAGCCGCGAGGAATTCGACCACGTCATCGTCGCCTCCGGCCATTTTTCGGTGCCGAACGTGCCGGAGTTTCCGGGCTTCCGCACCTTCAACGGCCGCGTCCTCCACAGCCACGACTTCCGCGATGCGGTCGAATTCAAGGGCAAGGACATCCTCATCATCGGGCGCTCCTATTCGGCCGAAGATGTTGGCTCGCAGTGCTACAAATACGGCGCCAAATCCATCACCACCTCCTACCGCTCAAAGCCCATGGGCTTCAAATGGCCGGCCAATTGGGAGGAGAAGCCGCTGTTGCAGCGGGTCGAGAACAAGACCGCCTATTTCAAGGACGGCAGCACGAAGGATGTCGATGCCATCATCCTGTGCACCGGCTACCTGCACCACTTCCCCTTCCTTGAGGACAAGCTGCGCCTGAAGACCGCCAATCGCATGTGGCCGACCGGCCTCTATCGCGGCGTGGTGTGGGAGGACAACCCGAAGCTCCACTTCATCGGCATGCAGGACCAGTTCTATACCTTCAACATGTTCGACGCGCAGGCATGGTACGCACGCGACGTCATTCTGGGGCGCCAGCCACTGCCCAGCCGCGCGGAGATGGAGAAGAACAGTGCTGCCTGGCGCGCGCGCGAAGAAACGCTGGAAGATGCCGAGCAGATGATCTGGTTCCAGGGCGATTACGTGAAGGAACTGATCGATCTTACCGACTATCCGAGCTTCGATATTGAGACGGTCAACAAGACCTTCATGGAGTGGGAGCACCACAAGCAGGAAGACATCATGGGCTTCCGCAATAATTCGTACCGCTCGATCATGACCGGCAACATGTCGCCCAAGCATCACACACCGTGGCTGCAGGCGATGGACGATTCACTCGAGAGCTATCTCAAGTCTAAGTGACTTCGTAAACGACTGGTTAAAACCGGGCAGCGTGGGTCAACGCGCTTCCTGGCGATAGGACCGGTTGCACTGCGGGATTACCATTTGTTTACCAGGCGAGGCTCATTTTCCCGTCACGGTCCATTTTCCCAAGCGGTGCGCCAAGCGTTAGACCAATGACACTGACTGATTCAGGAATGGCAATGATCGACGAAAGCCAGATGGGAAATGTCGGCAGCTTCGATACGCAGAGCGCTGCAGGCATGGGCGGCGTTGCCGACGAACGGCTGGCGGCATTGCTCAGCATCACCGGCCGCATGGACGGCTTCCTCTATCGCTGCCGCAACGACCCCAATTACACGATGCTCTATATCAGCGAGGGCATCTTGACGGTGAGCGGCTATCCGCCCAGCGACTTCATCGGCAACAAGGTTCGCGGCTACGCCTCGATCACGCATCCGGATGATCTGGCGGCCGTCGATGCCGCCGTCGGCAAGGCGTTGGAGACGCAGACCAACTGGAACATCGACTATCGCATCATGCCGCGGCAGGGTGAGGCGATCTGGGTGCATGAAATCGGCGGCGGCGTTTTCGATGCAGCCGGCAATCTCGAATTCCTCGAAGGCTTCATCATCGACATTTCGGAGCGCAAGCGGCTGGAGCAAGCCAACCGCGATCTCATCGACCGGATTGCGGTGATCTCGGAACATATCGTCAAGGATACCGGCAATATCCTTGAAGTGCTGCGCGCCTTGAAGATGCTGGCGCTCAACGCCCGCATCGAAGCGGCCCGCGCCGGCGACATGGGATTAGGATTTGCCGTGGTGGCGCAGGAGATCAAGACGCTGGCCACGACATCCGGCGCCTCGGCCGAGCGCATCACCAAGCTGATGAACGAGTTGCAGACCGTCCTCGCCACGCCGACGCAAGGCGGGCATTAAGGGTGGTCTGAGACGTCACCGCGGTTCGCCCCCCACCCCACCCTCCCCCTGAAGGGAGAGGGCTTTCAGTCTGAGATCGAACGAGCACCTCGCTCTTATCCCCTCTCCCTTCAGGGGGAGGGTTAGAGAGGGGGGCCACGTGACGAGCCGCGCCGCGCTCAACTCCGCGGCTTCAGCTTATCCGGATCGTAGAATGGGAAGCGCACCACGCGGGCCGGCAGGCGTTTCTGCTGGCCATCGATCTTGCCGATCTCCACTTCCGTGCCGATCGCTGCATAAGTGACATCCACGCGGCAAAGCGCGATGTTCTTGCCCAGGCTTGGTGAAATGCAGCCGGAGGTGACGACGCCGACCTGGGCGCGGCCCACATGCACGCAGTCGCCATGCCCCACCGCCTGCTTGGCCTCAATCTCGAGGCCGACAAGAACGCGTTGCGGATGCTCCTTGCGGCGGATGATCGCCTCGCGCCCGACGAATTCCTCATTGCCCTTCAGCGCCACCGTGAAGCCGATGCCGGCTTCGAACGGGTCGGTCTGATCGTTGAATTCGTAATTGGCAAAGACGAGGCCGGCTTCGATGCGCAGGATGTCGAGCGCCTCCAAACCCAGCGGCAACAGGCCATGCTTCTGGCCCGCTTCCCACACGGCGTCCCAGACCTTGGGCGCATCCTTGGGGTGGCAGAAGATCTCGTAGCCGAGTTCCCCGGAATAGCCGGTGCGAGAGACCAGCACAGCGGTGCCGTTGTAGTCGCCGATGCGGCCGACCGTGAAGTGGAACCATTGGATTTCATCGACGCGCGGCCGGGCCGGCGGCGTCCAGATGATCTCCTTCAGGATTTCGCGGCTCTTTGGCCCCTGCAGCGCGATGTTGTGCAGCTGATCGGTGGCAGACTTCACCCAGACTTGGCGCAGGCCTTTCTTCTCGGCCAGATCGCGCAGCCATTTGCCACCGAACTCGTCGCCACCGATCCAGCGATAGCGGTCGGGCCCCAGACGAAACACCGTGCCATCATCCACCATGCCACCGTGGTCATAGCACATGGCGGTATAGACCACCTGGCCATCGCTGAGCTTGCGGATGTTGCGCGTGCAGGCCGCCTGCAACAGGTCCTCGGCATCGGCCCCCAGCACTTCGAACTTCCGCAAGGGCGACAGATCCATCACCGCCGCCCCTTCGCGGCAAGCCCAGTACTCGGCCGTCGGCCCCGCATTGTTGAAGCGGCTGGGCAGCCAGAAGCCCTTATACTCGGTAAAGTTCCGCGTTAGCGTACTGGTGCGCGCATGAAAGCCGGTCTCGCGCGTCAATCTCGGTTCGGCATCTGGTGTCATGCGATAGGCCATGGCTCGGGTGAAGTCGCTCTTGGCATCATAGATGCGCACATGAATGTCGGTGGGGTTCCAGGCATTGGTGGCATCGATATCGTCGGGACATGCCGACGATCCGCAAACCAGATCCTTGAGCGCCCGCATCAGCACGTAATCCCCCGGCCGCGACCAGGGATCGTCGAGGAAGATCGCATTCGAGGCATTGACGCCGGTATTGTAGAAAAGATTGACCGCCTGCCAGCCGCGCCGCCGCGCCAGGCCGAAACGGTCCAGCACGTTGTTGAAGTTTTCCGAGCAGCTGGGATGTCCGGGATAGCCGGCGTCTTCGTAAAAGCGCGCGGTGCAGGCCAGGCCGAATGTGTCATGACGTCCGCAGGTATCGCGCACGACTTCAGTCAGCGCCTGCATGTCCATGTCGAAGAATTTCGACGCCAGGCCGGGACCCGGATAGATCGCCCCCAGCATGGTGCGTGTCGTCGTCATGTCGATGCCGCGCTCGCGCCCCTCGGCCAACTGGCGCGCGTCAAAGGCCACGAAATCGGAGCATTGCCGCCCGTCCACATCAATGACCTGGATGAACTGCCCTTCTTTCACCTCATAGGACAGCGCCGTGCATCGATCGACGCGGTATTCGGCGACAAGATCACCCAAAGGCGCCGGCAGCGTTGGGCTGGCCAAGGGGTTTACGGTCGCGCGGCGGATGATGACCGAAAGATCCGTCGCCGGCGTTTGCTCGTCCGGCAGCATGGCGGGGCCGTGACCGCGCGGGGCATGCAAAATGACGATCACTGCCCGCGCTGCGTTCAAGGTTACCTTGTCACCGGGGCGTGTGTCGCCTTCCAGGATGCGTGCGACGCCGTCGCTCCCTTTGGGCATCCGCCAATGGGCCAATTGGTGGCGCAGCTGATGGATCTCGTCCGGCGGGAGGCCGAAGCCAAGCGGGGTGCCGGCAAGGACGGCATCGATCCCCGCCGATACGGGCCCGGGTTGCAGGTTCAACGCAGCCAGGTCCGGCTTGAGGCTATCGGGGTGAAAGGCTGCCAGTTCACAGGGCTGCCGCCCTTCGCGGTCGACGATGTCGAGGCGGTCGCCGGCCTCGAGCCGAAGGATCAGCGCGCCGAGTCCGGCCAGCCGGTAACGCTCGGTTCCAGGATCCCAGCGTGGCAGGCCAGGTTCAATGACCCGTGGTCGCGCCGTTCCATCGCTCGACATGACGCCCATCTGACCTCAGCTTATCGCCGCACGAGACGACACCATTCTGAGCCCAATGATAGACCGCTGACGAACCACCTCTCAAGCCGGCAATCGACCGGCAACGGCGGATTTCCGCAACCAAAGCCAGACCGATTTGGGCAGCCGCGGAGTTATTTGAGCCCGGCGCGCTGGATGGCCGCCGCCACTTCCGCATTGCCGCACACGCGGTTGGCGCGACTGTATTCGGCGGCGGTATCGATGGTGAGCTGCTGTTGATTGCGCGTGACCTGAAACGCCGCGACGGCCTCCTGAACCGCGCGATTGATCAATGCGCCCAGCGCCGCGCGCGCATCGTTCTCATTGGCAGCCGGTACGGTGCGTGAAATCGCCCGCAGCACCTTGGGCCGGATGAGGCCGGACAGCTCGGGGAACAGCTTCTGATCGGCGCGCACATGCTTGGCCTCGTGACGGACGACTTCGTTCCAGAGGCAGCTGCCGCGCGGCACTTCGCGCGCGATATAGACCTTGGTGGCGACGGTCACGACGATTTCCAGCTGCGCGATCTCCCAGCAATAGCCGCCACCCGCCAGCGGTTCGCCGCGCATCTGCCAGTTGGTGCGGCCTTGCGCCTGGGCCGCGGTGGCACCGACGGCGAAGCGGAAATTCTCGAGACCGCGCGGCACGGCCAGGCTACGATCGGCCGACAATTGTGCGATGCCGTGGCTGACATCCTGGGTCGGGGGCTGTGCCAGCGTGCGGACTGAAACCACCGGCGGCGCGATGGCCTCGCCACAGTCCGCCCATGCCGTTTGGGCGCCGGCAAGGCAGATGAACAGCAGCAAGGCGGCGCGCAGAACCGGCTTTTCAGATCGCACTGTCGTCCAGCCGTTTCTTGACCAGTTTCAGATTCTCGCGCGCCGGAACATTGAGCGGATAGAGTGCCAGCACACGTTCGAACGCATCGCGCGCCGCCGCGTCGTGGGAGAGTGCCATGTTGACAACGCCGAGGCCAGAGATCGCCCCGAAATGGCGCGGCTCCAGTTCCAGGACGTGATCGATATCGGCGAGCGAAGCCGCGTAATCGCCGGTGAGGTAATGGAGCGTCGCCCGCCGGTTCCAGCCTTCGGCAAAATCCGGGCGCGCGGCGATGACGTCGTTGAACTTCTTGAGCGCGGTCGGATAATCGTCGTCGCCCATCGCCGCCTCGCCTTCCGCCATCAGGCGGTCGAGTTCCGGCCGGCCGCTCTCGCCCCAGATCTGCCAGATCATGAATTCGGTAACGCGCGCGATGTTGGCATTGGCTGTGTCGTGCAGGCGCTGGAACAGCGCCGGCAGGCGCGGATCGGTCTGGTCCGCCTGAGCCGCGCCACCGGCCAGCAGCAGGCCAACGCTTGCCAACAATGCAACAAGATCCAGGCGCTTCAAGCAACACCTCGCGAGCCAGCCGTCGACCCAACGATCATATCATCGCGGCGGCCGATCCGCCTGCCTATTTAAGTCCGGCCCGATGGAAGACCGCATCCCATTCCGCCTCGGGGCATGCCGCATCGACGCGGTCGTATTCCGCCTTGGTATCGATCTCGTCGCGATGCTGCTTTTCGCGGGCCGCAGAGAAATCGTCGAGTGCGGCGCCGATCGCCTTTTCGATCCGGGGACGAAAGGTTGCCATGGCCAACTGGCCTTTGGCAGAGAGAATTCCGCCCCCGGCGACGGCGGCGATCCTGGGCTTGAGCTCTTTGGGCAGGCGCGCGAACATCTTGGCGTTCAGCGTCACATGCTTCTGCTCGTGGTTCAGCACCTCGCGCCAGGGGCAGCTGTCGCGCGCGATTTCCTTGGCAACGAAAACGGTCGAGCGCAATGTGATGGTCATGCTGATACCGGCCACGTACCAGCAATGGGCGGTGGCGCCGGACGGCATACCGGTCAATTGCAGATCGGCCTTGCTGCGCCATTCAACGCTGGTGAGGCCGAAGCTGTAGATCGACTTAAGGGCCGGGTCCTCATGGGGCCGCATCTTGCGGGTGAGCGCCTGCAGCCCCAGGGCCGAATTCTGCGCGAGCTTGCCTTCGACCAGCTTGATCTTGATTTCGGGCCCGTCGGTCGGCGGCGTGCAGCTTTTCGCCCAGGCGGACTCCGGCAGCAGCAAAGCCAGGCACAGCAGAACAAGGCCGATGAGGACATTGCCGATAGGGGGTTCCGTCGCCAACTGCCATCCCTATAATATGCCCGTTCAACACCCCATTCATTCGCAATATACTGAAAATCATGACCGCAGAAACCCATTTCTCCTCGACCTATGCCCAGGCGCGTGCCCGTTTTCGCGATGCCGCGAAAGCCGCTGGCGCCGAGACCGTCACCTATCAGAACCCGCAGCGCGGGCCCGATGGCGGCGATCTCTCGACCGATGTCGCCCGCATCGGGCCGAAGAATGCGGCGCGCCTGCTCATTGCCATGTCCTCGACCCATGGCGCGGAAGGTTTCTGCGGCTCCGGCATCCAGACGGGCTGGCTTCGGCAGGGGGCGTTCAAAAATCTGCCCGCCGGCACCGCCGTGCTGCTGGTCCATGCCATCAACCCCTATGGCTTTGCCTGGGTGCGGCGCGTGAACGAGGACAATGTCGACCTCAACCGCAACTTCCTCGACCACGCCAAGGCGTTGCCGCAGAATGACGGCTATAAGGAATTGCGCAGCGCCATCTGCCCCGATGCGTGGTCGGATGAATCGGAAGCGGCGGTGAAGAAGATCTTCGACGATTACGCTGCCCGCCACAGCAAGATCGACCTGCAGGCCGCGATCATGAACGGCCAGTATTGGGACAAGCAGGGCGTGTTTTATGGTGGCACCGGCCCCACCTGGTCGCGCCGCACATTGATCGAGGCGCTCTCGCCCTATGCCGCCACGGCGCGCGATGTGGCCTTCATCGATCTCCATACCGGCCTTGGCCCCTATGGCGTGGGCGAGATCATGTCGAACGATTTTGGCGGCACACCAGGAGCGGCGCGCGTGCGCGAGTGGTTCGGTGCGGAATCGACCCTGCTCGATGACGGCTCCTCGACCTCGACGGCGGTGACCGGCGACACGCAACTCGGCGTCGTCGCGGCCCTTCCCGACGTGACGCTGACCGGCATCACGCTGGAATACGGCACTGTGCCGGTCGATGCGATGATCGATGCCGTCAGGGCCGACAACTGGCTGCATGTCCATGGCAATCTCGACAGCGCCCAGGGCCGCAAGATCAAGAGCGAGATCCGCTACACCTTCTATCCGGACGAGAAGCTTTGGAAGGAAATGGTCATCGAGCGCGCCGTCGATGTGCTGGGCCGGACGATGAAGGGGCTGACGCAGAGCTGAATTGGGCTGCGGTCACAGCCTTTTGTACATCAGCGTCGTCGCATCGAGCCGGGCGGAGCGTGTATCGCGGCAATAGCCGGGGATCATGCCAGCGACGTCGAAGCCGAGATCGCGATAGAGCGGTTCGGCCGCATCGCCGCTCCGCGTGTCGAGGGTCAACAAGCTGCGCGCCAGCCTGCGGGCATGGGTTTCGATCTCGGCCATCAGCGCGCGGGCAATGCCGCGGCGGCGAAAATCGGGATGCACCAGGAGCTTCCTGACCTCGGCGCGGTGGCGCTGGTTCGGCATCGTGTCGTGATCGAGCTGCACCGTGCCAAGGATGCGGCCTTCCATTTCCGCCACCAGGATCACGACCTCGCCCCCCCGCACGGCAGGCAGCACCTTGCGCCGCCAATAATCGGTGGCATCAGTGGCGCCGAACGGCTCGACGAAGCCGACACTGGCCCCGTCGGCGACACAGGCCAGCAGCACGGCACCGAACTCATCGAGCCGCCGCATCATCTCGTCGGCGAGCACCGGCCGGATCGCAATCCCGGCCATCGCGTTTGGAGCCATCGTTACACCATGAAGAGGAGATAGCGGGCACCCTTCTTGCCCGCCTTGAAGGCATTGCCGCCAAAGAGCTGGTAACGCAGGCAATCGCCCGGTTCGAGTGGGTGGACATGCCCTGCGATGGTCAGCGTGAGCGCCCCTTCCAGCAGCACCAGATGATGCTCGAGGCCGGGTCGCGGCGGTGTTTCATAGAGGATCTCGGCCCCGGGCCGCAGCGTGCCTTCGATGATCTCTCCAGCCAGCCCTTGCGCCGGCGGCGAGACGGCGCGCCGATGAAAGCCGCTCGCCTGGTCCTGCCAGACCGGCTGATCCGCGCGCTTCAACAATGGTAGAAATCCCTCCTCCACCAGATGCATGAGGCGCGAGACGGTGAGGCCATAGGCGGCGCCGAGCTTCCCCAGCACGCTCGCCGTGGCGCTCACCTCGGCATTTTCGAGCCGCGACAGGGTGGCCCGGCTGACGCCGCTGCGGGCCGCGAGATCGTCGAGCGACCAGCCGCGCTCGCCGCGCAGAGCCTTCAGCCGCAGGGCGATGCGGTGGTCGATGGTGTCATCGGTTTTTCTCATATATGAGAATATTTCTCATATTTTGACGAGAGTCAACAGCTGCTTTCCTGGCCGTTGCACAAAGCAAAACACCGCCGGCATTGCTGCTCCGGCGGTGTTGAGACCTATGGATGGTACTGAAGTCGAGCGTTATGCCGCCTTCACCTCGCCCTCGACCGGGGCCAGGCGAATGAGATAGTCGAAGGCCGACAGCGAGGCCTTGGCACCCTCGCCCATGGCGATGACGATCTGCTTGAAGGGCGTCGTCGTCGCATCGCCGGCCGCGAACACGCCGGGCTGCGAGGTGGCCCCACGATGATCGATCTCGATCTCGCCGCGATTGGTGAGCGCCACGGTCTCTTTGAGGAACTCCGTGTTCGGCACCAGGCCGATCTGGACGAAGATGCCTTCAAGTTCGACGCGGTGCAGTTCATCGGTATCGCGGTTCTTGTAGGAAAGACCCGTGACCTTCGACCCGTCGCCATGCACTTCGGTCGTGAGCGCCGAGGTGACGACCTTCACATTGGGGAGCGAGTTCAACTTCCGCTGCAGCACCGCGTCGGCCCGCAGCTTGCCGTCGAACTCGATCAGCGTCACATGGGCGACGATGCCGGCGAGATCGATCGCCGCCTCGACGCCGGAATTGCCGCCGCCGATCACCGCCACGCGCTTGCCCTTGAACAGCGGACCATCACAATGCGGGCAATAGGCGACACCCTTGTTGCGATACTCGGCCTCGCCGGGCACGTTCATCTGCCGCCAGCGGGCGCCGGTCGCCAGAATGACGCTGCGCGCCTTCAGGACCGCGCCGTTCTTGAGATGCACTTCCGCCAGGCCGCCAGGCACCTTGGCCGGCACCAGTTTCTCGGCGCGCTGGACGTTCATGATGTCGACCTCATAGGCCTTCACATGTTCCTCGAGCGCCACGGCGAGCTTCGGCCCTTCGGTATGCGAGACCGAGATGAAGTTCTCGATCGCCATCGTGTCCAGCACCTGGCCGCCGAAACGCTCGGCCACCACACCGGTGCGAATGCCTTTGCGCGCGGCATAGATCGCCGCCGCGGCACCGGCCGGACCACCGCCCACGACCAACACGTCGAAGGGGGCCTTGTGCTTCAACTTCTCAGCCGCGCGCGCCTCGGCACCGGTATCGATCTTGGCGAGGATCTGTTCGAGATCCATGCGGCCTTGGCCGAATGGCTGGCCGTTCAGATAGATCGATGGCACGGCCATGACCTGGCGGCCATCGACTTCCGACTGGAAGCTGGCGCCGTCGATGGCGACGTGGCGGATCTTCGGATTGAGGACGCTCATCAGATTGAGCGCCTGCACCACATCCGGGCAGTTCTGGCAGCTTTGCGAGAAATAGGTCTCGAAATGGAAGTCGCCGTCCAATGCCTGGACCTGCTCGATCACGTCCTGGGCGGTCTTCGACGGATAACCACCGACCTGGAGCAAGGCGAGGACGAGCGAATTGAATTCATGGCCCATGGGCAGGCCGGCAAAGCGCACGCCAACGGCTGTGCCGGTGCGATGGATCGCGAAGGAGGGCTTCCTGGCATCGTCGTCGCGGCGCTCATAGGTGATGAGGGCGGAGAGCGTCGCGATCTCGCTCAACAGCTCTTCCATCTCGCGCGCGGTGTCGCTGGCGTCGAGCGAGGCGACAAGCTCGATCGGCTGCGTGATGCGCTCCAGATAGGCCTTCAGCTGTTCTTTGAGATTGGCGTCCAACATGATGAGACTCTCCGAGAATTGGTGTGCGGTCGGTATAGCTCTCCCCCGTCATCCCCGGGCTAAGACCCGGGGATCCACTGTTGTAACGGAGAGGGTGGATGCGCGGCCCCAGCCAAAATCAAAGCTGGGCCCGGGCATGACGGTAAAGAGCAGTCGGTCGTGTGTTAGATCTTGCCGACCAGGTCGAGGGACGGAGCCAGGGTCTTGGCGCCTTCCTTCCAGGCGGCCGGGCAGACTTCACCCGGATGTGCCGCGACATACTGTGCCGCCTTGATCTTGCGCAGGAGTTCCTTGGCGTCGCGGCCGATGCCACCGGCGGTGACTTCGACGATCTGGATGACGCCATTGGGATCGACGACGAAGGTGCCGCGGTCGGCAAGACCGGCGTCTTCAATGAGCACGTCGAAGTTGCGCGACAGACGCAGGGTCGGGTCGCCGAGCATCGTGTACTTGATCTTCTTGATGGCGGCCGAGGTGTCGGCCCAAGCCTTGTGGGCGAAATGGGTGTCGGTCGAAACCGAGTAGATCTCGACGCCGAGCTTCTGGAACTCGGCGTAATTGTCGGCGAGGTCTTCGAGCTCGGTCGGGCAGACGAAGGTGAAATCGGCCGGGTAGAAGAAGAAGACGGCCCACTTGCCCTTCAAATCGGCTTCGGTGACGGAAATGAATTTGCCGTCTTTGAAGGCTTCGGCCTTGAACGGCTTAATGGTGCTGTTGATCAACGACATATCGAACGTTCTCCAATTGCGTGGTGGATGCGGTTAACTCGCACCGCAATAAATAGGGCAGTCGTCCTGATTTATGAAATAGA
This sequence comes from Dongia rigui, assembly GCF_034044635.1. Taxonomy (NCBI): domain Bacteria; kingdom Pseudomonadati; phylum Pseudomonadota; class Alphaproteobacteria; order Rhodospirillales; family Dongiaceae; genus Dongia; species Dongia rigui. Next base: position 330,804 of record NZ_JAXCLX010000002.1, on the reverse strand, counting down.
TTATTTTTGAACTTTTAATCGACCCAATCGATTAGTGATCCAGAATCCGTACGTCTATTTGTGATATCGGTCATTTTATGGATTTTTAATGTTGGAGATTCCACGTTTCTGCCTTATGCACCCACCACTACTTCGGTAATACCGAACGGGCTTGCAGGGATGGCAACCCTCTCATTCGAGGTGATGCATGAACGAAGCATTGGCATTGTCGACAACGGTCGAGCGCGTCTATGACGCGGCGCTAACCCCTGCCCTTTGGCCCGAGGCGCTGGCCAGGATCGCCAGCTATGTCGAGGGCTACAGCGCCGCGATCTTTACCAAGACGCCCGCGCTTATCGACAGCACCATCCATCATCATGATGGACGCATCGAGGCGACCTTCCGCCATTCCTATTTCACGCAATACATCAAGCTGGACCCGGCCAATACGCTGCAATACTTCGCCGAGTTGGAAAAGCCGGTCAGCGTTTCCAGCCTCGTCCCCCCGGACGAGATGATGGAATCGCGCTTCTTCCAGGAATGGGCGGCACCGCAGGGCCTGGTCGATTTCGTCACCGTGGCGCTCGAAAAGTCGCGCGCCTCCTCGGCCATGCTCGGCGTGTTCCGACATGCCAGCCAAGGTGTGGCGGATGAAACCGTCCTTCGCCGCATGGGGCTCATCGCCCCGCATGTGCGCCGCGCGGTCTTCATCGGCCGGGCAGTGGAACAGAAATCCGAGGAAGCGGCTGCCTTGGCCGATACGCTCGATGCCATCGGCAGCGCACTCATTCTTGTCGACCGCGAGGGGCGTATCCTCCATGCCAATGCCGCTGCCTATCTGGTGATGGAGGAGCAGGATCTGTGTCGTGCGCTCTCCGGCAAGCTTTCCTTCCGCGAACGCACCGCAAATGACGCGCTGCGCTGCCTGCTGACGACCCCGGCCAGCAGCAATGCACCGCGCGATCTGCGGCTCACCCTCACCCATGACGATGGCGAGAGCTACCTCGCTCATGTCTTGCCGCTGTCTTTCCGCGCCAATCGCAATGGCACGCATGGTGCCGCCGCCGTCATCTGCCTACAGCGCGCGGCCCTTGAGCTTGATGCCGCGCCGCGCGTCATCGCCCAGAGCTTTGGCCTGACGCCGACGGAACTGCGCGTCCTGCTGGCCATCGTCGAGATCGGCGGCGTGCCGGAAACGGCTGAATCGCTTGGCATCGGCGAAGGCACAGTGAAGACGCATCTGCGGCGTATTTTCGCCAAGACCGGTGCGGGAAGGCAGGCGGATCTGGTGCGGCTGGTCGCCACCCACACTTCACCGCTCGGCGGTCGCAACGGCCACCAAGAGCCCCAGCGCCTCGTCGCCGCACAGTAACCCGGCCAACATCAATCGAGGCGCCGCAAAGCCGCCGGGACCGGCCCGCCGCTGGCCCAGTCGAGCAGTTCGACCGTATGCAGGATGGGCTGGGTGAGACCGCTTTCGAGTTGCTGCAAGCAGCCGATATTGCCGGCCGAGACGAGATCGGCGCCGGTCTTTTCGATGTTGGCGAGCTTGCGCGCACGAAGTTGATTGGCGAATTCCGGCTGCAGCAGGTTGTAGGTACCGGCCGAACCGCAGCAGAGATGCGCTTCCGGCACATCGACGACCTCGAAGCCGGCGCCGCGCAGCAAATCCTTCGGTGCCGCCAGCACCCGTTGGCCATGCTGCAAAGAACAGGCGGCGTGGTAGGCGATCCTCATGTGCGGCAGCGACACGGCCGGCGAAACACCGCCGATCTGTACCAGATACTCGCTGATATCGAGCGCCTTCGCGGCGATCGTCCGCGCCACAGCCTCGTCTGCATCGCCGCGGAACAGGTGCCCCCAATCCTTGATTGCGGTGCCGCAGCCAGATGTCGTGATGACGATGGCATCGAGACCCGGTCCGTTCATCTCCCGCGCCCAGGCATGCAATGTCGCGCGTGCCGTTTCCTTGGCCGCACGCTCGCGGCCCAAATGTTGCGTGAGGGCGCCGCAGCAGCCGGCACCTTCGGCCACCACCACCTCGATCCCTAAGCGATTGAGCAGACGGATAGCGGCTGCGTTGATGCCGGGCTTCAGCACCGGCTGCGCGCAGCCGGCGAGGATCGCGACGCGGCCCTTGCGCGGCCCTTGTGCCGGAAAGACACCCGGTTGATCGGTCACGGCCGGCGCGGCGATTTTGGCCGGCAGCATGTCGAACATCGCCTTGAGGCGGCCAACGAAGAGCGACGGCACCCCGGTGATCTTGGCCAACTTCCCCATCATCAATGCCAGGCGGAAAAGCGTCTGGCTGGGCAGGACGACGCTCAACACATCGCGCAAGAGGCGATCGAAGAATGGCCGCTTGTATTGTTCCTCGATCCGCACCCGCGCCTGATCGACCAGATGCATGTAGTCAACCCCCGACGGGCAGGTCGTCATGCAGGAAAGGCAGGTGAGGCAGCGATCGACATGGCGGGCGACGATCGCATCCGCCTGCTCATCCCGCTCCAGCATGTTCTTGATGAGATAGATGCGCCCGCGCGGGGAATCGTTTTCATCGCCGGCGATGACATAGGTGGGACAGGTCGCCGTGCAGAAGCCGCAATGGACACAGGTGCGCAGGATCTTGTCGGCGGCGGCAAGATCCGGATCGGCAAGTTGAGCGAGGGAAAAATGAGTCTGCATGCTGGCTAGAGATCCGGATGCAGGCGGCCGCGGTTGAACATGAGACCGGGATCGAAAGCCGCGCGGATTTTTTTGAGGAGCGGCACGGGCACTTCAGGGGAGAAGACGGCGTCCCCGCGCCGCAGCTCATCCGGGGCGCGCAGCAGGGTGGCGTGGCCGCGCCCCTTGAGATAGCCACGAATGATCTGCCTGACAGCACCGATATCCATGAGGGAATGAGCCAGCCAGATCCTGCCGCCGCCCCAATCAACCTGGGCTTTCGCCCCATCGAGCTGACCCAGCAATGACGCAAGGCCATCGGCAAAGCCCGCCGCCGGCACCGACAGCGACCATAAAAGGGCGGGTTCCGGCACCAAGACGTGGTCGATATGGCGGAGGCCCTGCCAGATGTCCGCCGCGTGAATCCCCGTCAACACCTCACCCTCGCCCGCCATCTTCGTCAGTTCGCCCAACCGGTAGCCAACGGAGGGACCGGACCCTTCCAGCCGGAAATAGAGGCGTTGCCGATCCGGCAGAAACACGGCACCCGTCGGTTCGATGGTACTTCCCAGCACGGAGACAAACAGATGCTGTGCCTTTGCGGCCTCGACCCCGTCGAGAACGAGTGTCGCAGTGGCTTCCGGCGCCGGCATCACCTTCAGTGTCACTTCGGTCATGGCGACCAATGTGCCGAACGAGCCAGCGATCAGTTTGGGCAGATCATATCCGGTGACGTTCTTGACCACCTTGGCACCGGCCTTGATCGCCTCGCCGCTGCCATTCACGCCCTTGAAACCGAGAAAGAAATCCCGCGCCGCGCCGACGAAGGGCCGACGTGGACCGGATAGATTGGTGGCGATGACGCCGCCGATTGTCTGCTCGCCGCGCGGCCCGCCATAGAGCGGGCCGAGGTCGATCGGCTCGAAGGCCAGGTACTGGCCGGCATCGGCCAATGCCTGTTCAACGACCGCCAGCGGCGTCCCTGCCCCGGCGGTCATGACCAGTTCGGCCGGGGTGTAATCGGTGATGCCGCTGAACTTGCGCAACGAGACCGGCTTTCCGTCGAACACACGACCCCAGCCGGCCTTGGTGCCGTGGCCGCAGAGTGCGAGCGGCTCGCCCGATCTCACAATATCAATGAGGTCTGCGTCGGTTTGCGGGAGCAGCATCTAGAACCGCGGCAAGTCGGGGTGGGGCAGCTTGCCGCCCTTCACATGCATGGCGCCCAGTTCGGCGCAGCGGTGCAGCGTCGGAAAGACCTTGCCGGGATTGAGCAGATTACCGGCGTCGAACGCGCATTTGACGCGCAGCTGCTGGTCCAGATCGGCTTCATTGAACATGGTGGGCATCAGGTCGCGCTTTTCGACACCGACGCCGTGCTCGCCGGTCAGCACGCCGCCGACATCGACGCAGAGCTTCAGGATATCGGCGCCGAACGCCTCGGCGGCTTCAAGCTCGCCGGGCTTGTTGGCGTCGTAGAGGATGAGCGGATGCAGATTGCCGTCACCGGCGTGAAAGACATTGGCGACGCGCAGGCCATGTTCCACGGAGAGTTCATTCATGCGCTGGAGAACCTGAGGCAGGCGGCTGCGCGGGATGGTGCCATCCATGCAATAGTAATCGGGCGAGATGCGCCCGACCGCTGGGAACGCCGCCTTGCGCCCGGCCCAGATGAGCAGGCGTTCCGCTTCGCTTTGACTGACGCGTAAACCGGTGGCGCCATGCGCCGTCGCGATGCTGCTCACGCGCGCGATGAGATCGTCGACTTCGACCTCCGGCCCATCGAGTTCGACGATGAGCAAGGCGTCGGCATCGAGCGGGTAGCCGGCATGGACGAAATCTTCGGCGGCATGAATGGCGGGCTTGTCCATCATCTCCATGCCAGCGGGAATGACGCCGGCACCGATGATGGCAGCGACCGCCGCGCCGGCACTTTCGGTCGAGGCGAAACCGGCAAGGAGCGCACGCGCCTCTTCTGGTTTCTTCAACAGCTTCACGGTGACTTCCGTGACGACGCCCAGAAGACCTTCTGAGCCGGTGAAGAGCCCCATGAGATCGTAAAGGCCGGCATCGAGATGCTTGCCGCCGAGTCTGATGATCTCGCCATCCATCAGCACCACCTCAAGGCCGAGGAGGTTGTTGGTGGTGAGACCGTATTTCAGGCAATGCACACCGCCCGAATTTTCGGCGACATTGCCGCCGATCGAACAGGCGATCTGGCTGGAGGGATCAGGCGCGTAATAGAAGCCGTCGCCCGCCACCGCGTGAGAGATCGCCAGATTGGCGACACCTGGCTGCACCACGGCGCAGCGGTTGGCGAGATCGATGTCGAGAATTTTGTTGAGCTTGCCGAGGCCGAGCAATAACCCATCAGCCAATGGCAGCGCACCACCCGAGAGCGAGGTCCCCGCGCCGCGCGGCACTACCTTGATATTGAAGCGATGCGCGATCTTGAGGGCGGCCGACACCTCCGCCGTCGATCGTGGCAGGGCAACCGCCAAGGGAACCTGGCGATAGGCGGTCAGGCCATCGCTCTCATATGGCCGCATGGCGCGGGTGTCAGAAATGACATTCTCGGCGCCGAGGGCCGCGCGCAAAGCGGCAACGAAATCCGGGGCAGCGGCCAGGGCTGCTGTATCGGGCGGCGGCATCAGCATGGGACGATTCTATAGCGCAAAAAGAAACCGCGCGGGGAAAGTCCCACGCGCGGTTTCTTCATTCAGTCAGTCGGATCCAGCTCGATCAACGCGCTGGACCGAAATTCTTCAGCCTGCGCAGCCCAATCCCAGGGTGAGGATGCTCAACCCTGGCGCGCCTTGAAGCGCGGATTGGTCTTGTTGATCACGTAGACCCGGCCCTTGCGGCGCACGATACGGCAATCCTTGTGCCGCGCCTTGGCCGACTTCAGCGAATTAACAACCTTCATGGTCCGGTTCCTTGAGAAAACAACGAGTCTTGAAATGGTGGCGCAACATAGTGACCAGGGCGGGACCTGTCAACCATCGTCTGGTGTCCTCAAGTTGCTGAAATATATGAATTAACAGCCGGTTACCAGTTCGACATCAGCTTGGTGCCGCCCAGCTTGATGGCGTAATAGCGCATGACCTTGAGATGGCCGGCATCCATGGCCGCAACCCGGCGGGACCACAGCTCAACTTCCTTAACCACTTGTTCTGGAAGAGCTTTTGCATGAGCAGCCTTCTGGCCGCCCGCCTGGGTGAAATCGACCCAGCCATCCATGATCAGCTTGCGGTAGCGCTCGGTGATGTCCTCATTGACCCGGAGGTCGAAATTGAGTTCGCGGAACCACTTCACATATTCGGCGCTGGAGGCGAAATGGGTGGGATCGGCTGGGGCGAGGCCCAGCCCCTGGAGCTTCTGGTCATTGGCCTGCAGCTCGTCGCTGCGGACGAAATCCGTGATCGAGACCTGGCCGCGGGGTTTCAGGGTCCGTTCGAAGATCTTCAGCAATTTTTCCTTGTCTTCGACCAGATAGAGCGACTCAGAGGACAAGATGCAATCGACCGAGCCCGCCTTGGGCTCGAAGCCTTCGGGCGCGTAGCGGACGATATCGGCCTTCTTCTCGAGACCGGCCTTGATCGACATTTCCTTGCCAGCCTTGGCAAGGTCCGCCGTCGGCTCCAGGCCGCTCACCCATACGCCGAATTCGTTGACCAGAGCGCGGGTTCCGCCGCCGAGGCCAGCGCCGAACTCCATCACCGTCAGGGAGGGGTTGAGGCCAAAGGGCTTGGCCAATCCAAGCACATGCTCCTCGCCGCCGGGCTTATAGTAGCCCTCGCCCCACACCTGCTGCTGGATGCGAATCGCTTCGTTTTCCCAGGGCATCAATGGCGGAATGACGACGGCCGGCGCGGTCAGGACCGGCTCAGACCGGGTGCCCGGGCCCTGTGCGCTTGGCGCGGCGACGCGGATTTCCTCGCCTTCCCACCATGCGCGCAGGCGCACGTTCCAGGCTACTTTGGCACCGTCTTCGGTTTTCATCTTCCCCCAATGGGCCATTGCCGATTCACGGCAAATCAACTACTTAACTCTACCTTCTGCATTCCTGAATCGCAAGTTGAGGTCGTCCGGCCATCATGTCGCCGCTTCGCGTGCCCGGCCCGGGTGAAGGGACCCAGCCGGCGTCGCCCGCGCCGCTCTCCTATCACTTGAAACGGACGGTTGCATTGGCCCTGCCGGTGATGGCAGCCCGCGCCGGCCTTGTCATCATGTTCACGGTCAACGCCATCTTCTGCGGCTGGCAGGGAACGGCCGCGCTGGCGGATCTCGGCGCTGCCGCCATCCCCCAGGTGACGCTGATGGTGGTCGGCGTCGGCCTGCTCATCGGGACGATCATTCTCACCGCCCAGGCTGCCGGGTCCGAACGATATCTGGAATGCGGACGCGCCTTGCGCGCGGGCCTCACCATCGCCTGCGGCATCGGAATCGTCTTCATGCTGGTGCTCTCGCCGGCCGAAAGCCTGTTGAGACTCTTTCAGCAGCCGCCGGAGACTTTCGACGGTGGCGGCAGGGCGCTTGCCATCCTGGGTTATTCGCTGCCCGGCATCCTGATGTTCAGCGCCTGCTCATTCTTCCTGGAGGGGATCAACCGGCCAATGCCCGGCATGGTCATCGCGCTCTCCGGCAATCTCATCAACTTCGCGCTGAACTGGGTCTTCGTGTTGGGGCATCTGGGGGCTCCGGAAATGGGGGCCGCGGGGTCGGCGCTTGCCACCACCATCACGCGCTGGTGCATGCTGGCAGCAATCGCCACCTACATCCTCTCCATGAAGGACCGTACCAAGTACGGCGCCCTGCCCTGGTTCAGCCTGCATGCCGCGACGCTCAAGCACATGCTGCGGCTGGGATTGCCGCTGGCCTTTGCCATCGGCACCGAAACCGCCTGCTTCAACATGATGATCTACATGGCCGGCTGGCTTGGCAGCACCGAGCTTGCCACGATGTATGCCACGATCAATTTCACCAGCTTCGTCTACATGCTGACATTGGGGTTGTCGACGGCCGCCTCTGTGCGCGTCGGCAATGCGATCGGCCGGCGCAACGCGGGTGATGTCGCCCGCGCCGGCTGGACCGCCGTCGGCCTGGAAGTGGCGGTGATGGGGTTGGTCGCCAGCGTCACCGCGGTTCTCGCGCCAAAGATCGCCGGCGCCTACAGCCAGGACCCACTGGTGCTGCCGCTGCTGACGGCGGCCCTCACGCTTACCACTTTGCTGTTCATCGTCGATGGCCTACAAGGCGTGTTGATGGGCGCCCTGCGGGGTACGGCGGACACCTTGATTCCCACCATCGTCTATATCGTCAGTTTCGTCGTGGTGGGCCTGCCCATGGGTTACATGATTGGATTTCTGCAAGGGGCCGGCGTTCCAGCGCTGATCTGGTCGCTGATCGCGGCGCTGATCGTCGCGGCGATGGGCCTTGGCTGGCGCTTCCACTATTTGAGTTCGCGGCCGGAAGGGTTGTGGCGATGAGTGCTGCCAGCGATTACCTGGTGATCGGCGCCGGGGTGTCGGGTGCTGCCGCAGCGGCTGAACTGGCGCAAGCCGGCAGTGTGACGCTGGTCGAAATGGAAGAACGCGCCGGCTATCACAGTTCCGGCCGGTCGGCGGCACTCTACACGCCCAATTACGGGCCGGCCGTTGTGCGCACCATCATCGCCGCCAGCGCCGAATTCTACCGTGCGCCAATGCCGGGCTTCACCGATCACCCCTTGCTGACGCCGCGCCAGGCGATGACCTTCGTGCCCGCCGGATCGGAAGCCAAGATCGACGAATACATGGCGATGGCGACGCCTGAGACGCCCCTGCAGGAGATCTCGCCCGACCAGGCCTGCAAGCTGGCGCCGCTGCTGCGCCGTGAAGCCGTGGCCCGCGCCTCGCTCGATCCCCATGTGATGGACATGGATGCAGGCGCCATTCACCAGGGCTTCCTGAAACTGCTGAAGCATCGCGGCGGCAAGGTCTTCACCGACCATCGCATCACCAGGATCGAGCGGGAGGCCGGCTTGTGGCGTGCCACCACGACATCCGGCGCGACGTTTGCTGCCCCCATCGCCGTCAATGCCGGCGGTGCCTGGGCCGATGAGATCGGGCAGATGGCGGGCCTCAAGCCCATCGGCCTGGTGCCGATGCGCCGGACCGCCATCATCATCGCCGGCGATCCCGCCCTGGCACCCGCCACCATGCCGGCGGTCGATGACGGCGCCACCGAGGCCTATGTGAAGATCGACGCCGGACGGCTGATGGCATCGCTGGGCGACGCGACGCCAAGCCCGCCTTGTGACGCGCAGCCGGAGGATCTCGACATGGCGATGATCGTCGACTGGCTGGAGCGGAACACGCATCTCACGGTGAAGCGGATCGAGCACAGCTGGGCGGGCTTGCGCAGCTTCGTTGCCGATCACTGCCCCGTGGTCGGCTTCGATGACGATGCAGAGGGCTTCTTCTGGCTGGCTGGCCAGGGCGGCTATGGCATCATGCTGGCAGCGGCCCTGGGGCGCCTCACCCGCAGCCTTATAGTGCGCAACGAGGTGCCGGCGGATCTGCTGGCGCGTGGGCTCAAACTGGCGGAATTGGCCCCGGCGCGCTGCCGCGGATGAGAATTCGGTCGTCGCCGCATTCTTGATAACGAAATCTTCACCATATGCCGGCTTCTATGGGGGCATTGAGGCTTGGCGCCCTAGGCTGATCGTGGCACATTGCCCGCTTGAGAACGCCGTCTGTCGATGATCCGGGGGGATCCTGATGGATGGTCAAGCGGGGCTGCTCCGATCCCCGGATATTGCCGGCCGGAGCGAAGGGGATTGGATGAAATGATGAGCAACTTGCAGCAAGACACCGACGAGCATGGCGATCGCCGCCGCGCACAACGCTACGTGGTCAATCTGCCGACCGACGTCCTGATCAAGGGCGCCCGCGTGACGTGTCGCCTGGTCGATATTTCCGAAGGTGGCGCCTTGGTTGAAACCAGCGGCCCGGTCGCTGTCGGCGACAAGGTTTCGCTCGATCTGCCGAAGGTTGGCCCCACCATCGCCACCGTCGTCCGCGTCAGCCCCTCGCATATCGCGATGGCCTTCCCCGGCGCGATCATCATTTCCAGCATCGTCCGCTAGCGCACACGGCTATCTCCGATCTGGACTGAGCCGTCCCGTCATACCCTGGGATGACGGCGCTTTGTAAACGCAACGCGCCACTCAGTCCTTGCCGTCCAGCAGATTGAGCTTTTCGAGAATCTCGGCGACTTCGAATTCGCTGAGTTCCTGGCTGCGTGGAATTTCGAGATGGAGGCGGCCGGTCCCGAGATCGACGACCACGGCCTCGCGTTTGCGGCGATAACGCTCGGGCATCAGATACATGCGGTCGCCGGTCGCAAAGCCCTTGACGTCCGGCGTCAGGATGCAGGCGCCGCCTTGCGAGATGTTGCGATAATTGGTGATGGCCAGCGTGCGCCGCGCATTATCGTCATCGAAGACCAGCATCGCCGTGCCCCCAAACTGAAAGCGCGGTTGTCGTCGGTGATCCGGGTCCTGATCGTCATCAGCCATGACGGCCATCCTCCGTTTCTGGACGGGCCGGAATGAAGATAAGCGAGCCCTTCGCGTCGGGGCAAACGATAATGGCCCAATTGGACACACCCAATCACGCAGAGGACCCGAAACGCCGCAGCTTCTGCACCCATGCTTAATGAGAGGTTAACCCTGGCACGACCGCGCCGGCCTCGCTAAGCTCCGCTGCCCCATCAATTTGGGGTTTTATCCATCATTCAGATCGCCATTCCAGTTTGGGGAACAGCCACATGGCCGAGCGCCGCAAGACCGATACCAAAGCCATGACGCAGCCGCGTTACACGGGAATTCCAACCTTCATGCGCGTGCCGCTGGCCGGCGAGGATTGGAGCGGGATCGATATCGGCCTCATCGGCGTGCCCTATGACGGCGGCGTCACCAACCGGGCCGGTGCCCGCCATGGCCCGCGCGAGATCCGCAATCAATCCTCCTTCATGCGCACCATTCATCATGTGACGCGCGTGAACCCCTACGACCTGGTCAGTGTCGCCGATCTGGGTGACGTGCTCTTCACCAAATTGCTGCAGCATCCCGGCGCGCTGGACGAGATCGAAACGGTGTTCGCCAAGATCAAGGGACATGGCATCACGCCGCTCACGGCCGGCGGCGATCACACCATCTCGCTGCCCATTCTGCGCGCGCTGGCCAAGGACCGCCCGGTCGGCATGATCCATATCGACGCCCATACCGACACCTGGCAGATGTTCCAGGGCTCGAAATTCTCCCATGGCTCGCCCTTCCGGAATGCCACCGAGGAAGGCTTGCTGGACCCCAAGCGCGTCATCCAGATCGGCATCCGCGGTGCGCAGACGACGGCCGATGGCTGGGACTTCTCGCAAAAGAGCGGCATGCGCGTCGTGTTCATGGAGGAGTTCGCCGAGATCGGCGTCGATGCCGTGATCCAGGAAGCGCGCCGCGTCGTGGGCGATGGCCCGGTCTATTTAAGCTTCGATGTGGACGGCTTGGACCCGATCTATACGCCCGGCACGGGCACGCCGGAAATCGGCGGCATCACGACACTCGAGGCACAAAAGCTGCTGCGCGGTTTGCGCAATCTCGATTATGTCGGCGCCGATGTCGTCGAAGTGGCCCCGCCCTTCGACCCCACCGGCAACACCGCATTGGTCGCCGCGACCCTGATGTATGAGATCCTGTGCCTGCTGGCGGAGCGGATCGATAGCCGGAGGTAGGGTTCGTCAACGCTCTCATTGTCATCCCCCGCGAAGGCGGGGGATCCACGAGTTTCTTTCTTCGTGCCGCCAACTAACTCGTGGATGGCCCGCCTAAAGCGGGCCATGACAACAATGGCGGTTCCGCTACCCAGCAAACCCTTCCGAGCGATGCACTTCCCTGCCGCCGAGCAAGGTGAGGTCGACCTGCGTGTCGCCGATTTCGTAAGGATCGATCTCGAAAATATCCCGATCGAGGATGATGGCGTCGGCATATTTGCCGGGCGTCAGTGAGCCGGTCTCGTCGGCGCGCCAGGCAGCGGCCGCCGCAAGCGTGGTGTAGCCGCGCACCACCTGCTCCACCGTCATGCGCTCTTGCGCCTCGAAGATCGGGAAGTCCTTGGCGACATGCGCCGGCTGGCGCGTCACTGCCGTCTGCATGATCGGAAACGGGTTCAATGTCGACACGCCCCAATCGCTGCTGACGGCGTAAGGGGCGCCGCTGTCGACGATAGTGCGCCAGGGATACATCCAGCGGCCGCGCTCCTTGCCGACGAAGGGAAGCGCCATCTCGGTCACCGACGGCTCGCAGCGCGCCCAGAGCGGCTGCATGTTGGTGACAACCTTCAAGTCACGCAGGCGCGGGATATCGTTGGGGTGGATGAGCTGGACATGGGCCAGTTGATGCAGGCTCGGCCAGGCCCCATTCGCTTTCCGTGCCGCTTCGATGCAGTCAAGGGCCACACGGGTCGCCCGGTCGCCGATGACATGGACATGGAGCTGGAACCGCGCCGCATCGAAGGCGATGAAAAGCTGCTCGAGCAACGTCTCGTCGAACATGATTGGCGCATTGCCGCCGGTGGCGTCGGAGTAATCTTCGATCATCGCCGCGGTGCGGTTCTCGACCACGCCGTCGAGGAAGAACTTGGCCGAATGCACGGCCGTATTTGCGGTGCGATAGTCGCGGCGCAGCGCCTCGACCCGGCCCAGCGCATCCTTCACGGTTTCCGTGGGGAACACCTTTGCCGTGGCGGTCAAGCGCACGCTGAGCTCACCCGCTTCGTCCAGCGCCTTATAGACCTTCATATGCCGCTCCCACACCATGGCATCGAGCACGCCGGTGATGCCGTGGGTGTTGCAGAGCTTCTGTCCGTATTGCACGCCCTTCGCATAGACGTCGAGATTGGTCTTGGGCATGCGGGCGCGGATCCAATCGATCGCGTCTTCATAGATGAGGCCGGTCGGGGTGCCGTCGTCCTCGCGCACGAAGGCACCACCAGAGGGATCGGCAACACTCTTGTCGAGGCCCATGATCTCGCAGGCCTTGGTGTTGACAGCTGCGTTGTGGCCGTCGGCCGCGAAGATGAAGACCGGGCGGTCCGGCACGGCAGCATCGAGCACCTGGCGATTGAGATTCTGCGCGCCGAAGATCCCGGTATACCAGCCGGTGCCCTTGACCCAGAGGTCATTGGTCTTTTGCGAGAACTCACGCAGGCGCTGCTGCAATTCCTCGACCGTCTTGGCGCCCTCGAGATTGACGCTGCTGGAAAACCCGGTGCCGCTGTCCTGCAGATGAATGTGCGTGTCCTGGAAACCAGGCAGAACGAGGCGCCCACCGGCATCGACCCTTCGTGCGCCATTGGCCAGCGCCTTGATCTCGTCATTGCGGCCGATGGCGACGATGCGCCCGTCCTTGGCCGCCAAGGCTTCGACCTGGGGCTGCAAGGGATCCATGGTGCGGATCTTGCCGTTGAGGATTACGAGATCGGGTGAGCCAGCCATCGCCTGCCTGCCTTCTTTTTCATTTGTATTGGAAGGCTGGATGAAATCAGGTTGGGAGGGCCAAGTCCATCCCGCTTCAGCGGTATCCTTCGAGCGGTGAGACGAGCCCGAGTTCGGCGCAGATATCGCGCGCAAGATCGGCCTGGTTCAGCGTGTAGAAGTGGAAATGGTCGACGCCGGCGCGACGCAGGCCCTCGCATTGCTTCAGCGCTGTCTCAAAAGCCAATTGCCGGCACCCGCTTGCGTCCTCGGCCACAGCATCGAAGCGCGCGCGAAGATCGGCTGGCACGTGGGTCCCGCAGCCTTCGGCCATCGCCGCCACTTTCTGGAAATTGCGGATGGGCAGGATGCCCGGCACGATCGGCACATTGATACCGGCGCGCGCCGCGCGATCCTGGAAGCGCTTGAAGCAATCATTGTCGAAAAAGAACTGGGTGATGGCGCGCGTGGCACCGGCATCGATCTTCCGCTTCAAATGGTCGAGATCGGCCTGGGCGTCCTTGGCCTGCGGATGCGTCTCGGGGTAGGCGGCGACGCTGATGTCGAAGGGATGCAGGCGCGCAAGGCCCGCGACCAGGCTGTCGGCGTAAGCGTAACCATCGGCTGTCGGCTGGTAACACGCCCCGATGCCACCCGCCGGATCACCGCGCAAGGCCACGAGACGGTGGATGCCTGCCTGCCAATAGGCGTCGGCAATGGCGTCGATCTCGGCACGGCTGCCGCCGACGCAGGTGAGGTGGGCGGCCGCCGCCACGCCGCAGCGAGCCTGGATGCTGCGCACCAGATCACGGGTCTGGTCGCGGGTCGACCCGCCGGCACCATAAGTGACTGAGACGAAGCGCGGGGCGAGCGCCGCCAGATCATCAGCCGCTGCCCAGAAGGCGGGCACAGCCTCGGCCTGGCGCGGCGGGAAGAATTCGAAGCTGACGGCAAGATTGAGCGCGCGGCCGGAGCGTTCCGTCCGGGTGCCGCCGATGGGCGACGGCTGGGGCAGCGGTTCCTCGATCATGTTCATCCGGGCCCTCGCGGGTTGGGTGAGGCGCAATGCCGCACAGGATAACAGAAACGAGATATAAGTATATCTTTATGTTATTTGTACGAACGTATTGTTCTGGCCGACAATCCGTTATTTGTCAGCTAGTTAGGCTTAAACGCGCAGAAAATGGTGACCGGCAAAGCCGCGCGCCAGGCATCGAAGCCGCCGAGCGGCTTGGCCTGGGAGACGGCGATCCGGGTGAGCTCGCCGCCGATCTTCTCCTGCCAGGAGATCAGCAGAACCTCGCTTTGCACCGTCACGGCATTGGCGACGAGGCGCCCCCCGGGTTTGAGGGCCGCCCAGCAGGCCTCGATGACACCTGGCTCGGTCACGCCGCCGCCGATGAAAATGGCGTCTGGTTGGGCAAGTCCCGCGAGTGCTGCCGGCGCCGCCCCAGCGACGAGGTCGAGGTTGGGTACGCCGAGATGATCGGCATTGGCGCGGATGAATTGCTGGCGGCCATCGTTTTCTTCGATCGCGATGGCACGGCAGCTGGGGTGGCTGCGCATCCATTCGATCGAGATCGAGCCACAGCCGGCACCGACATCCCACAGCAGTTCACCAGGCAGCGGCGCAAGACGCGCCAAGGTTACGGCGCGCACGTCGCGCTTGGTGAGTTGGCCGTCATTCTGGAACGCCTCGTCAGGCAGGCCGGCGAGGGCCGGAAAGGCTTGCGCCTGGGGCCCCGCCCTGCAGTCGATCGCCAGCAGATTGAGCGCCGCGTTCTCCCCTGCCCGCCAGCTCTCGGCGATGCCGTCGATACGCTTTTCCTTCGGTCCGCCAAGGTGTTCGAAGACCGTGATGCGGCTGGGCCCGAAGCCGCGCGCGGTCAGCAATGCCGCAACCGCCTGTGCGGAAAAGCCGTCCTCGCTCAGCACGATCAGACGCGCGCCATCATGGAGGGCCCGATTGACGTGATGGATCGGCCGGCCATGAATGGTGACGACACACACATCTTGCAGGGCCCAGCCCATGCGCGCCGCCGCGAGCGAGACGGAGGACGGGGCTGAGATCACCCGCATCTCATCAGCCGAGAGTTGTCGGCTGAGGCTCGCCCCCATGCCGTAAAACATCGGATCGCCGCTGGCGAGAATGGCGACCTTCTGCCCGCGCAGTGCCAGAACCGCGTCGAAAGCGTCCGAAAACGGGCTCGGCCAGGGACGGCGTTCGGCCTTGAAGCTGTCCGGCAGCATGCCGAGATGCCGGTTGCCACCAAACACGATGGCAGCGTCACTCAAGGCCGCGCGCGCGGCCGCGCCGAGGCCATCGAGGCCGTCTTCGCCGATACCGATGACGGTGAGCCAGGTTGCCATCTTCGCGTCTATCTCGTTGGAAAAAAGGCTGCTTCCCGGCTTCCAATAGGACATCGGCAAGGGATGAGCAAGCGTGCCCGCGACGCCAAACCACGGGAGAATCCGCTTTCGCGGGGTCCCACGCTCCTATAGAACGGGGCCGTTACCGGTGCCCTTCGGGGCATAAAAGGGAACACGGGAGGCGATGGCCCAAATGGACCGGAACCAGCCGTGGCTGCCCCCGCAACTGTACGCGGCGAGCCTGTTGCAACGAGCCACTGGCCCCAAGGGGTCCGGGAAGGCTGCGACGACGGCCCTGACCCGCGAAGCCAGGAAACCTGCCGGTAACACGGGGTTGTGGTTGGATGCATCGGTCGGGGCGTATCGATGCTGTGGTGGGATCAGACTTGGTCCGTACCCATTCGCCGCAACGGTTTTTGCCGGTGCCGATTTGATCCAGAGTGATCGCCGTTTCGCCTGTCCGGGCCTTTACCGCATCGTGCCCTCGCAAGATGGCGGCATCTGTCGCATCAAGCTGCCGTTCGGCCGGCTGAACGCTGCGCAGATGCGGGCGCTGGCGAAGCTTGCCGCGGCTCATGGATTGCCGGAAATCGAAGTCACCAACCGTGCCAATGTGCAGATCCGTGGCGTCCATGACGGCGCCGATGACGCGCTGATCGCCGGCTTGGTCGATGCCGGATTGGCGCCCAAGAGCAGCGGCGCCGACGATGTGCGCAATGTGATGGTGAGCCCTTTCATTGGTCTCGACCCCAATGCCATTTTCGATGTCAGCGATCTCGCGCGCCGGGTGCTCGCGCGTTTGGAGAACGAGACGCACTATCACGTGCTGTCACCCAAATTTTCGATCCAGATCGATGGCGGCGAAGAAATCGCCATGCTGCAGCACCCCAACGATATCTGGCTGTCGGCGATGGCGGACGGGCGCTTTGCCTTCGGCTTTGCCGGGGTGCCGGGCGAGCGCACCGCCGGAGCGGTTGCGAGCGGCGATGCCGAGGCTGCGTTGTTCACGTTGCTCGATCACTTCACGGCGAAGATCGGCCAGCTCAACGCCAAGGGTGACAAGATCACCCGCATGCGGCATTTGCTGGTGGATGAAACACCGGCAGACCTCGCCGCGCGCCTAACTTGCCGGGTGACGCCCGCAGACGCTTGGCAGCGCGCGGCAGCGATGCCGCAAGGCCACATCGGCGCCAGGCGCCAAGCGGATGGGCGGTTCATCCTGGGCGCCGTGCCACTTCTGGGTCGCCTCGGCCAGGAGATGATGCTGGGCCTTGCCGACCTCGCTCACCGATTTTCCGGCAGCGAGATCCGCCTCACCCCCTGGCAGAGCGTGATGCTGCCCTCCATGACAGAAGACGCGCTGGAAGAGGCCGTCGCTGCCCTGGAAGAGCTGGACTTCATCACGCGGCCCGACCGCACGCTGGCGGCGACGTTGACCTGTGCCGGCAGTGCCGGCTGCAAGTCCGGCCTCGCTGACACCAAGGCCGATGCGCGGCACCTCGCCAACGAGATCGATGGTTGGGGACAGCCTGTCTTTGGCATCCACCTCACCGGCTGTGCCAAATCCTGCGCCGCACCCCGCCCCGCCCCCTACACCCTGTTGGGGTTGCGGCCTGGCCATTACGATGTCTTTGCCCAATCCGACGCGCCGGTGGGCGACACGGCAAAGACGGGTTTGGGCGAGCTTCTGGGCCATGACGTCACTATCGAACAGGCAGCCAGGCTGCTGATGCAAAGAGAGAAGGCATGATCAATTACGAGCGCGATGGGCAGGAAATCTATCGCCAATCCTTTTCCATCATTCGCCGGGAAGCCGATCTTGCCGGCATTCCGGCCGATCTCGAAAAACTCGCCGTGCGCGTGGCACATGCCTCCGGCATGGTCGATGTCGTGCCGGATTTGCGCTTCTCCACCGGTGCTGGTGATGCCGGGCGCAAGGCCCTCGCCGACGGCGCGCCGATCCTCGCCGATTGCCGCATGGTGGCGGATGGTGTCACGCGATCGCGCCTCCCCGCCGATAACGAGGTGATCTGCACCTTGAACGATCCGCGCGTGCCGCAGATGGCGCAAGACCTCGGCAACACGCGCTCGGCCGCTGCACTTGAATTCTGGCGCGACAGGATGGGCGGCGCCGTCGTTGCCATCGGCAATGCACCGACCGTGCTGTTCCGCCTTCTCGAAATGCTGGACGAAGGCGCACCGAAACCAGCGCTGATCTTAGGGTTTCCCGTCGGCTTCGTGGGCGCCGCGGAATCGAAAGAGATGCTGGCCGAAAACAGCCGCGGCGTGCCCTTCGTCATCATTCGCGGGCGGCGTGGCGGCAGCGCCATGGCGGCAGCTGCGGTCAACGCCTTGGCAACGGAGCGCGAATGATGGCCAAGGGACGTTTGTATGGTCTGGGCGTCGGCCCGGGCGATCCGGAATTGATGACGATCAAGGCTCTGCGTCTGTTGCAGCAGGCACCCGTCGTCGCCTATCTCGCTGCCAAGGGGAAGAAAGGCAACGCTCTTACCATCGTCGAGACCTTCCTGAAGCCGGAACAGCAGACCATGGCGCTGATCTATCCGGTGACGACGGAAAAGCTGCCGGCGCATCTCAGCTACGAGACGCTGGTCAGCGATTTCTATGACCAGTCGGCGGAGCAGGTCGCAGCGCATCTCGATGCCGGGCGCGACGTGGCTGTCATCTGCGAAGGCGATCCGTTCTTCTACGGCTCGTTCATGTATATCCACGACCGGTTGGCGACCCGCTACGAGACGGAAGTCGTGCCCGGTGTGTGCTCGGTGCTGGCTGCCGCATCTGTGCTGGGTGCCCCCCTGGTCTATCGCAACCAGAACCTCGGCATCCTGTCCGGCGTGCTGCCGGAGGAAGAGCTGAAGCGGCGCCTCTCTGATCTCGAAGCGGCGGCCATCATGAAGCTCGGCACCAATTTCGAAAAGGTGCGCAAGGTCGTGATGGATCTGGGGCTCGGCGACCGCGCGCTTTATGTCGAACGCGCCACCATGGGCAACCAGAAGATCGTGCCGTTGGCCGAGGTCGATCCCAAAAGCGCCCCTTATTTCTCCATCGTGCTGGTGCCGGGCAAGAAATGGCAGTCGTGAACGATGCGCCGGCTATTTTGATCCTGGGTGCGCGCTCGCTGCCCACCGCGCGGCGCATCCAGGCGGCGTTGCCCGGCGCGGAAGTTTATGGCCTTAAATCCCGCGTCGAGGGCGCCGACATTCCGTTCGAAGAATTCGGCGAGACCTTGCGCGGACTATACGAGGCGGGACGGCCGATCATCGCCCTGTGCGCTGCCGGCATCGTCATCCGCTCGCTCAGTCCCTTGTTGCAGAACAAGCGCGCGGAACCGCCGGTTCTCGCTGTGGCTGAAGACGGCAGTGCTGTCGTACCGCTGCTGGGGGGCCTGAGCGGCGTCAATGTGCTGGCGCGTGAAATCGGCGCGGCCCTGGGTACCGTGCCGGCGATCACCACGACCGGCGAGATCCGCTTCGGCACCTGTCTCATCAACCCACCCGACGGTTATGTGCTGCGCAACCCTGCGGCGGGCAAGACCTTCATTGCCGATCTGCTGGCGGGGGCCAAGATGCGGGTGGAAGGCGAGGCGCCCTGGTTCGCCGATGCTAACCTGCCCATCGCCGATGACGGCACGCTCACCGCACGGATCACGCATCAGGACGTGGCGCCGGGCGAGAATGAGTTGCTGTTTCATCCGCGCAGCATCGTTATCGGCATCGGTCGGCCGCAACCGGACCTCGCGGATGTGATCCGCCGGGCTTTGGCACAGACGCAGTTATCGATTCATTCCCTGGCGCTGCTGCTGGCGCGCGAGGATGATTTTGCCGATCCGCATGTCGCCACTGCGGCAGCTGCGCTGGGCCTGCCCGTGCGCTTCGTCGCGGCGCGCTCGGCCGAGGAACTGGTGCTGGCCGCCGTTCCCTCACCCGCCTTGTCCGTGACCATTGAGCAACTGGCGATTGGCGTCGCCGAGACACCGGCAGAAGTGACACCCATCGGGCGCAAGCGCGGGCGCTTGGCCGTTGTCGGCCTCGGCCCGGGCGCGGCGGCAATGATGGTGCCGGCCGTGCGGCGCGAGATTGACCAGGCCCAGGACATCCTGGGCTACGAGACCTATGTGAAGATGGCCGGCCCCTTGCGCCCCGACCAGATCGTGCACGGGAGCGACAACCGCGAGGAACTGGCCCGCGCGCGCCATGGCTTCGAACTGGCAGCGAGCGGGCGCTCGGTCGTGATCGTCTCCTCAGGCGATCCTGGCGTCTTTGCGATGGCTGCCGCCGTGCTGGAAGCCCTGGACGATACGGACAAGCCGGAATGGCACGGCGTCGACCTTGCTATCCTGCCCGGTGTCTCGGCGGCGATGGCGGCGGCGGCAAAGATCGGCGCACCGCTCGGCCATGATTTCTGCGTCATCTCGCTTTCTGACAATCTGAAACCCTGGGCGACAATTCTCGATCGCCTCCGCCATGCCGCGGAGGGTGACTTTGCCATGGCCCTCTACAATCCCATTTCCAAGGCGCGGCCCTGGCAATTGGGCGAGGCATTGGATCTGTTGCGCCAGTACCGGGCGCCTGAGAC
Source organism: Dongia rigui (assembly GCF_034044635.1). Lineage (NCBI taxonomy): Bacteria > Pseudomonadati > Pseudomonadota > Alphaproteobacteria > Rhodospirillales > Dongiaceae > Dongia > Dongia rigui. The sequence continues at coordinate 310,683 of NZ_JAXCLX010000002.1, read as the reverse complement.
GCTGGTCGTGCTGGGGCGCGATGTCGGCCGGCCGGACGAAAAGATCGGTCATACCACGCTGGGCGAACTCACCACGGAGATGGTAGACAGCCGCACGGTCGTCATTGTGGGCTCATCCATGACGCGGGCCATCGCAAAGCCCGATGGCAGCGCCTGGGTCTATACCCCGCGCTGGTACGGGACGAAGCCGGCTTAAAGGGATCTCACCCAATCGACAGCGGCCTGGACGTCGCTGACCTTGGGCACATCGGGCCGTGGCGGGCGGCGTTGCATGATGACGGTGACGCCAAGTTCGCGGGCGGCCTGCAGCTTGGCATCGGTCGCATCGCCGCCGCTGTTCTTGCACACCAAATGATCGATGCCGCGCGACTGCAGCAGCACCCGCTCGTCCGCCAGCTTGAAGGGGCCGCGTGCCAGCACGATCTCGGCATCGGCAAAGGCGAGATCGGCATCCGGCGCGTCGACCGCGCGAATGACGAAGGCGATATCCTTGAGAGCGGTGAAGGGCGCCAACTCCTGCCGGCCCAAGGCGAGGAACACCCGGCGCGCCTTGCCGCGCAAAACATTGACCGCCTCGTCCCAATCAGCCACGTCGATCCAATGATCGCCTGGCTGGGGCATCCAGGCGGGCCGTTCAAAGCGAAGCAACGGCGTGTTTGTGGTCTGCGACGCGGCCGCCGCATTCCAACCCATGCGGCGCGCAAAGGGATGGGTTGCATCGATCACGGCGCGGATCTTGTTCTCGCGCAGATAAGCGGCGAGACCTTCGACACCGCCGAAGCCGCCGATACGCACCTCACCCGGCGGCAATTTGGGGTTGGCGACGCGGCCGGCGAGCGAAGATATAACGCGGCGGCCGGGCAGCGATGTGAGAGCCGAAGCGAGAGCGATGCCCTCCCCCGTGCCGCCCAAAATCAGAATCCTGTCCGCACCGCTCATCTCGCTCTCCCGGCCGGACCATGCCGGGAGTTCGGGCCGCTGGCAAGGCGGCCGTTACGGTTTGGCGTGAAACAGGATGGATTTGGCGGGCGTGTTCAACGTCAGCTTGTCGCCGCTGCGCTCGAACCCTGTGACCTGCGGCAATAGATTGAGATAGGCATGCTCCTGGGCCATCAGCGCATCCGGTGCGCAGAACATCTGCGTCGACATCGCCTGCTCGAAGGTCAAGGCGTTGCCGTTGCGCTGATATCCGGCGCCATAGGTGTTGCAGCCACCCTTGCCACCGGAGCGGCCGTCCGGGTTGAATGTCAGCGTTACCTCGCTGTCAGGCAGAACCGGCGTGCCGCCAATTTCGTCGGCGACCCAGGTGACCCCCATGATCTGCGTTTCGGACGACGCGCCGCCGGCACAAGCAGCCAGCATCAGGCTTGGCGCCATCAAGGCCGAAGCGAGAATTGCGCGGATCGTCATGGCGGCCTCCGTTTCACATCACTGCGCGGCCGGCGCCCTGCCGGCAGTCAATTGGCGCGAGACCAGCCTGGCATAGAGGCCGCCGCGCGCCAACAGTTCCGCCGGCGAACCGATTTCGGCGACGCGGCCCGCATCGAGCACCATGATAAGATCGGCATTGCGCACAGTCGAGAGCCGATGGGCGATGACGATGGTGGTGCGCGAGGATTGCAGCAGATCGAGCGCGCGCCGGACGGCCTGTTCGTTGGCGGCATCGAGATGCGAGGTTGCCTCGTCGAGGATGAGGATCGGCGCGTCCTTGAGAAACGCCCGGGCGATGGCGACGCGTTGGCGCTGGCCGCCCGACAGGCTGGTGCCCCGTTCGCCGACCGGCGCATCGAGGCCCTCGGGGAGAGCCGCCACCAGATCTGTGAGCGAGGCATGTTCGATGGCAGCAACGAGTTCCGTCTCGCTCGCCTCAGGACGCGCGATGAGTACATTGTTGCGCAGCGATTCGTTGAAGAGATAGGTGTCCTGCGCCACCAGTGCCATCTCGGCCCGCAGGTCATCGAGCTTGTAGGCGCGAAGGTCCGCCCCATTGAGGCGGATGATGCCTTGATCGGGATCCCAGAAGCGCATCAGCAACTGCGCCGTCGTCGTCTTGCCGGCACCCGACGTGCCGACCAGCGCCACGGTCTTGCCGGCCGGAATGGCGATGCTGACGTCGTCGAGGGCAGGACGTGCCTGGCCGGGATAGGTGAAAACGACATTCTCCAGCACCAGCCCTGCCTTGGGCGTGTGGGTATTGCGGGGAACGCCAGAACCGTCGGTCACCGGCACCGGTTCGTTCATCAACGCATAGATGCGTCGCGTCGCCCCCAGCGTATCGGCCAGTTGCCGGCCGATCTGCGCGATTTCGGAGACCGGCAGGAAGGCCGCCATGGCGAGCAACGAGAACAGCGGCAAGGCAGCGGCATCGACACGGCCCTGCTGTGCCAGGACGCCACCCACCACCACGATCGCCAGACCGCCAAGGCCGGTCAGCACTTCCAGCAGCGATTGCTGGAAGGTGAGGTCCTTGAAGAAGGGAAGGCGCAGGCGGATGTGCCGGTCGGACAGTCGGTCGAGTTGTCGGCCACGGATGTCCTCCTGCTGGAAGGCGACGATTTCGCCCAATCCCTGCACGCTGTCGATGGCGAAGGCGCCGAGCTCACCAGCCGCCTCGCGCGCCTCCGAAGCCAGCCGGTCGGAGCGATGACGCCCAAAGAAGGGCGCCATGGCGACGGCAGCGAGAAACGGCAGGAGCGCCAGGGCAAGCCAAGGACTGGCATCGCCGAGCGCGATCAGCACGACGGCCGGCACAAGAACGGCGACGAAGGCCGGCGCCACGGTGTGGGCAAAGAAATATTCGATGAGCTCGATGTCATTGGTCACGAGCGCCATCAGATCGCCGGTGCGGCGGCGCGTCAGGTAGGCGGGTGCCAATGCATCGAGTTTCCGGAAGATGTCGAGGCGCATCTTGGCCAGCAGGCGGAAGGCCATGTCATGAGCAATCCAGGATTCCAGCCAATGCAACGCCCCTGAGAGCGGGGCGAGTGCGGCAAGGCACCAAAGATAAGGTGCATAATCCCCGCCATTCTTGAGCGCCGCCACGGCGAGTGCGGAGAGCACGCCGATGCCGATGAAGGCCAGGACACGCAGTACCCCAAAGACAAAGGTGACGGCAAGGCGCCCTTTCCACGGCATGATGACGCGCATCAGATTGGCGATGACCTGAAACCAGGTAAGACCCTCGGCCTTCAGAATGCCTTCGGTCACGAGCTTGACCGGCGTACCGGCAGCCGTGGCTTCAATCGTCTGCGCGGGGGCGAGATCGATATCAAGCGGCTCGGTCGCTTCCTGCACCTGTTCGGCCATCAGCCGCGCATAGATGCCGCCGCGATGCAGAAGGCTCGCGTGATCCCCCTCCTCCGCCACTCGTCCCTGGTCAAGCACCAGGATACGGTCGCAACCGATGACACTGGAGAGGCGATGCGCGAGGACGAGCGTGGTGCGGCCCTGCATCAGCTTGTCGAGTGCCGCCTGAATTGTCGCCTCGTTCTCGGCATCGACGGCGGAAAGTGCTTCGTCGAGCACCAGGATCGGCGCGTCCCGCAGGAGGGCCCGGGCGATCGCGACGCGCTGGCGCTGGCCGCCCGAGAGCTTGATGCCCTTCTCGCCAATCAGCGTATCGTAGCCCTGCGGCAAAGACGCGATGAAATCGTGAATATTCGCTGCCCTGGCGGCGGTCTCGATTTCGGCCTGGCTGGCGGCAGCCTTTCCCATACGCAGATTGTCAGCAACGGTGCCGTGAAAGAGGAAGGTGTCCTGGTTCACCACCGCGATCATGCCCCGTATCTGCGCGAAGGTGAGGTGGCGCAGATCATGGCCACCCAGCGCGATGGTCCCGCGCTCCGGATCGTAGAAGCGAAGCAGCAGGCGGACGATCGAGGACTTGCCGCCACCAGACGTGCCGACCAGGCCGATCCGCTCGCCGGGCCGCACGGTAAAGCTGAGGCCCTCATGCACGATGCGCTTTGTGCCCGGATAGCGGAAGGTCACGTTGTCGAAGCGCAGTTCCGGCCGCAGCGTTGCCTTGGTGGGCGACACCGCATCGATCACATCGGGCTTGGCATCGAGAATCTTGTAGATGCCTTGGGCTGCCGACATCCCGACCATGCCCTGATGCAACACGGAGCGCAGATCCCGCATCGGGCGATAGATCTCCACGCCCAACATCAATATGACCAGCAGCGCCGTCAACGACAGGGCGCCTTCTTCAACGCGGTAGGCACTGAGCGCCAGTGCCGCCGCGGCGCCACAGGCGATGGCGCTGTCGGTGATACCGCGCGAAAGCACGTTGGTGGCCAGTACCCACATGGTGCGGCGAAAGAGGGTGTCGGCCTCACGTTCAAGCTTGTCGGCGCGGGCCTTGCTTTGGCCGAACGCCTTCAGCGTGGCGAGGCCCTGGATGGAATCGAGGAACTCCGCCGCAAAGGATTCATAGGAAACCTGGCGCTCTGCCGACCGGCGCACATCGAAGCGGTGCCACAGGCCCGGCGCAACGAGGGCGATAAGGCCAAAGGCCAGCATCACCGTGGCGACGGGAAGATCGATGAAGGCGATGATGACGAAGATCAAAAGCGGCGTCAGCAGGGCGATGAGGAATTGCGGCAGGAACTGGCCGAAATAGGTCTCCAACTGCTCGACGCCGTCGATCAACGAAAGTGTCAATGCGCCGGAGCGTTGTTGCAGGACACGGCCAGGACCCATGGCCGCGATTCGGTCATAGAGGGTGCGGCGCAGGCGCTTCTGCACGGCACCGGCCGTCTCATGGGCCACCATGATGCGCCAGTAGTCGAACACGCCGCGCAGCACCATGACAACGGCAATCCCAAGGATGGGATAAAGGAGGCCCGTGACATCGACGCCGGCGAAGAGCATACCGATCAGCCAGCCAAGCAGCGCCAGCCGCGCCACACCGAACCCGACGGCGACCAGACCCAGCACGGTCGCCCAGGCAATGCGCCCGCGCACGCCTTGCGTGAATACCCAGAGTCTTTTCTCGATATGCATGACCACCCTCGTACTTGCCGGGGCCAAGAATATGCTGAACAATGTCGTTCGCCATTCGACAATTTGGATCACCAGTCGTACAATTTTGTTCAGGGTTCGCCGCGATGATCGAAGACTGGAACGACCTCAGGGTATTCCTGACGCTGGCCGAAGAAGGACAACTGACCTCGGCTGCCAAGAAGCTGCATGTCAGCCATCCCACCATTGCCCGGCGGGTCAAGGCGCTGGAAGAATCGGTGAAGGCACGTCTGTTCGACCGCCTGCCCGACCGCTTTGTGCTGACGCCGGCGGGCGAGCATCTGCTGGCGGATACGCGGCGAATGCAGGAAGCAGCAGAGGCGATCGAGCGGCGCAGCGCCGGCCTCAGCGATCTTGCCAAGGGCGTCGTGCGCATCTCTGCGGGCGAGGCCATGACCGGTTTCATCGCCGCCCACCTGCCGCGCCTGCGGGAGAACTTGCAGTGCATCGAGTTCGAACTGTCGGCGAGCCACACGCTGGCCAACCTGTCGCGGCGCGAGGCGGATTTGTTGATCCGCGAGCAGGTGCCGGATCTTGCCAGCATCGTCACCCGCAAACTCGGCCACGCGGCTTACGCGATCTATGCCCGGGCCGGCACGAAGATGCCCAACCTCAAACCGGAGAATCTCCGCAAGCAGACCTGGATCGGCTTCGACGACGACCATGCCTACATGCCTGGCCAGGCCTGGACGCGACAGTTGCTGGAAGGTGGCCGCCCGCGCATTCGGGTCAACGATTGGCTGGTCCTGCGCAATGCGGTCATCGCCGGCGCCGGGTTGGCCGTCTTGCCTTGCTACTTGGCCGATCACGAAACGGGGCTGCAACGCCTGGGGGGCTTGCTGCCGGATGTCGGCGCGGACCAATGGCTGCTGGTGCACCGAGACCTGCGGACGCTGCCGCGCATCCGCGCCGTCATGGATCAGTTGGTAACCCTGTTCCAGGAACAAAAGGGCGCTCTGGCCGGCCGCCGGTGATGCGCCAGACATTTTCTCCGAATATTGCCAGCGTGGAACAAACGCGGGCTATCGCCTGTTGGGGCAGTATCCAATGTCACGCGCGGAGTTACAGATGCAGCCCCAGATGGACAATCGCCAGGAAACCTTGAAGAAGCGCGAGACGGGCAGCTTGATCTCCGCCGACAAGGTCCAAGGCACCGATATCTATAACGGTCGCGGCGATAGCCTTGGCGTCGTCGAGAGCCTCATGATCGACAAGCACTCCGGCAATGTCGCCTTTGCTGTGGTGACATTCGGTGGTTTTCTGGGAATCGGCACGGAGCGTCGGGCGCTGCCCTGGAATGCTCTTCGCTATGACGTCGACCTTGGCGGCTACTTGGTCGATATCGATGCCGAGGTGCTCCGCAAGACGCCGGTCGGTCCCGATCTTCAAGCCGACGCGGCGTGGTGGCGAGGCACCGACAGTGACGTCAGATCGCCAGGCTATCCGCAGTAGCGATGGGTGTCGGCTGTCTTGCGTCAGCCAACGTGTGGGCAGCAGGAAAATAGCTATAGAGATCAGGAAGCAATTTTCGGGATGTGGAGGGGCGGACATGATGCAGACGATTGGCTACTACGTGGCAAGTGCAGCAGCATCCGCCTATGCGCTTTTCCTGCTCGGAACCCATTGGGCGATATAGAGCACAGCGCATGATTTATCGCATCAACGTCAACGATCCGGAGAAACCGGCCGGCGAGCGCTGGTTCGCGCGCCAGGTTGAAAGCCAATTCGCCAAGCTTGAAAACGAGCCGCTGCCGGCGGAATGGCAAGCACTGCTGAAACAGCTCAGCGGCGACGACCGAGGACGCCCTTCGTCGTAAACGTCTGCGTGCCATGCTTGCGGCCCAGACGCTTCCCTTCCCCACCACCAAGACCGGTACCCGCGGGCTGCCAATTTGGTACCAAATGATGCTTGCCCGGCCCGATGAGGTCGGCGCGGCCCATGTTCTTCAGCGCCTCGCGCAGCAGCGGCCAATTCTCGGCATCGTGGTAACGCAGGAACGCCTTATGGAGGCGCCGCTGCTTCAGCCCCTTGATCGTCTCGACCTTTTCCGAGGCACCGCGCCGGATCGGCCGCAGCGGGTTGAGACCTGAATGGTACATGGCCGTGGCCAATGCCATCGGTGACGGCAGGAAGGTCTGCACCTGGTCGGCACGGTACTTGTTGCGCTTCAGCCACAGCGCCAGGTTCATCATGTCCTCATCCGTCGTCCCCGGATGGGCGGCGATGAAATAGGGAATGAGGAAGTATTCTTTCTTGGCTTCCTTGGCGGCCTTGTCGAACAGCGCCTTGAACTTGTCATAGGTGCCGATGCCCGGCTTCATCATCTTGGAAAGCGGGCCTTCTTCGGTGTGCTCCGGCGCAATCTTCAGATAGCCGCCGACATGGTGAGCGACCAGTTCCTTGATATAGGCCGGGCTCTCGACGGCGAGATCATAGCGCACGCCGGAGGCCACCATCACCTTCTTGATGCCCGGCAGATCGCGCGACTTTTTGTAAAGCTGAATGAGCGAGTCGTGGCTGGTGTTGAGATTGGGGCAGATCTCGGGGTAGACGCAGGACGGCAGGCGGCATTTCGATTCCGTGTTCTTGTCCTTGCACGCCATCCGGTACATGTTCGCCGTCGGCCCGCCGATATCGGAGATGATGCCGGTGAAGCCCTTGGTCTTGTCGCGGATGTTCTCGATCTCCTTGAGGATCGAGCCTTCCGAGCGGTTCTGGATGATGCGGCCCTCATGCTCGGTGATCGAGCAGAACGAACAGCCGCCAAAGCAGCCGCGCATGATCGTGACCGAGAAGCGGATCATGTCCCAGGCGGCGATCTTCGCATCGCCATAGACGGGATGCGGCGCGCGGGCATAGGGCAGTTCGAACACACCGTCCATCTCCGGCGTGGTCAACGGAATCGGCGGCGGCGTCACCCACAATTCGCGATTGCCATGCCGCTGCACGAGGGCGCGGGCATTGCCGGGATTGCTTTCCCGGTGCAACACGCGCGAGGCGCGGGCATAGGCTTCCGAATCCTTCTCAACCTGCTCGAAAGAAGGCAGGCGCACGACCGTGTTGCCCTTCAATTGGCGGGCACCTTCATCGGCTGCCTCGACATCGTTGGCAGGTGCTTCGGTCCAGCCGTCGGGCACGCGGTCCTTCATCAAGGCGACGCCGCGGATGTCGTCGAGGTCGCCCGGCTTGTCGCCCTTGGCCAGGCGATGTGTCACTTCGACGACGGCGCGTTCGGCATTGCCATAGAGCAGGATATCGCCCTTCGCGTCGACCAGCACCGAGCGGCGCACCTTGTCCGACCAGTAGTCATAATGGGCGATGCGACGCAGCGAGCTTTCGATGCCGCCCAGGACGATCGGCACGTCCTTATAGGCCTCGCGGCAACGATGCGCGTAGACGGTCACGGCGCGGTCGGGCCGCTTGCCGCCTTCGTCATTGGGCGTGTAGCTGTCATTGTGGCGCAGGCGCCGATCGGCGGTGTAGCGGTTGACCATGGAATCCATGTTGCCGCCGGTGATGCCGAAATAGATGTTGGGCTTGCCCAGCACCTTGAACGGCTCGGCCGATTGCCAGTCGGGCTGGGCGATGATGCCGACACGGAAACCTTGGGCTTCGAGCAAGCGCCCGATCACCGCCATGCCGAAGCTGGGGTGGTCGATATAGGCGTCACCCGTCACCAGGATGACGTCGCAGGAATCCCAGCCGAGCTCGTCCATTTCGGCACGCGACATCGGCAGGAAGGGCGCCGTGCCAAAACGGTGCGCCCAATATTTCCGGTGCGAGAAGAGTTGCTTCGCGGCTTCCATGATCAATCCACACACGCCATCCAACAGCGCGGCACCACGGACGAAATCCGCGGGCGCCTGCGATTTAAGCGCTTCATTCATAAAGAAAAATCTCTCCGCATCCAACAGCCGCAAGGCTCACGCGCCGGCAATGTCGTGCAGTTGGCCGCGAAATAGCACCCAAAGCTTTGATGCGTCAACGACTTAAGCCATGCAGCGCGGCCCGGAGGGGGCCGCGAAAACGCCTCAGCCGCCAGTGGCAGGAGGTGCCTTTGACAGCGCAATGCGGCGCCATTGCGCGGGCGTCAGGCCCATGCGTTGCTTGAAGACGCGCTGGAAGGCGGCCTCGGATTGATAGCCCGCCGTCTCGGCCGCGACGGCAGTGGTGGTGCCTGGGACCTTCAAGGCATTGGCCGCCAGCGCCATGCGGATGTCGGTCAGCAGGTCGCTGGCGCTGCGGCCGAAGCTGTCCTGAAAGTGGCGTGCAAAGGTGGCACGGGACATGTGACAAAGAGCGGCGAGTTCCGGCAAGGTCCAGTCGCGCGCCGGCTGGTTGAAAAGAGCCGTCACCGCCGGTCGGAGGCGCGGATTGCCCGCCAGCGCCAGGAGGCCCGTTGGGGCCGATGTCCCTTCGCCGGCCAGGCGCAATGCCAGCGTGAAAAGCGCTGCAGAGAGGAGATCGAGCATGGCGCGGGCGCCGAGCCGATCGCTGTCAGCCTCGGCGCGCATCAAGGCAGTCAGCGCTTGGAGCTGGCGGCCGGTGACACTGCCGCCCACCGCAGCACTGCGGATGATCAGACGCGGCGGCAGATACGGGCGCAGCAGCCGATCTTGGGCGTTGACCAGGATGAAGCGGCCGCACAACATGTCGAGACGTGTACCACCGCCGTCATTCTCCTTGATGACCAAGTCGCCCGCAACACGGCTGCGGATCGCGCGCGGCGCGGCGCCACTGCCGTCACCCAGAACATGGGCACCGCCATCGGGCAGAATGAGAATGTCACCGGCGGCGAGGGACTGGCTGGTCCCCGTCACCGGGTCGTCCAAGGTGGCGGTGCCGGCAACAATCAGATGGTATTGGATCTCGCCCATCTCGGCCGGCGCATGGTCGACGCGCCAGGGTGCCCCGAAGGCGCAGCGGACATCCAGCCGCCCCTGCACGGGATTGAGGTCCAAGAGGCGGCTGAGCCAGTCCATCTATCCACCTTGAGACGATTAAGCATATTTTTGGCATTTTATATCATTAAATAACTCTCCCGGCACCCCCAGATTGAGGATGCGTACAGCGCGAAACCTCAAACAAAGGAGTGCCCCATGTCCCGTATTCAGACCCCCTCTGCCGACACCGCCACAGGCGCCAGGGCAGACCTGTTTGCCCAGATCAAAAAGGCGGCCGGCCGCGTGCCCAACGCTTATGCCGCCATCGGCGCCCTGGAACCCAATGCCCTCAAGGCAATGCTGCAGGCCGATGGCGCATTGTCGGCCGGCACGCTCAGCAGCCGAGACCGCGAGACGATCAAGATCGTGGTCAGCCAGGTCGGCGGTTGCGATTACTGTGTCGCCGCGCATAGCCAGATCGGCAAGATGGTTGGCCTGCCGCCGGAAACCTTGAAGCAGATCCGCGCCGGCGAACCGACCGGTGACGCCAAGCGCGATGCGCTGACGCATTTCGTGCGCAAGCTCGTACGCACCAGCGGCACGGTCAGCGAGGCCGAGTTCAAGGCCATCCTGGATGCGGGCTATACCGAGGCGCAGTTGGTGGAGATCAGCCTGGCCATTGCGGTCATCGTGTTCACCAACGTCTTCAACCGCATCAACGACACGACCATCGATTTTCCGGCCGTCGCGTGACAGCCGCTCAATGACCACACTGTC